>CP031585.1:3626153-3927115 GCA_003217735.2 Marinibacterium anthonyi
GCCCTGCTGCGCGACCGCCGGTTCGGCCGCGAACGCCCCGCGGACATGCCCCTGCCGACACCGGCCGACCTGGCGCACCTGGCCCCCTGGCTCGCGGTCGAGGCGCATTCGCTGCTGGACGCCGAACCGCCCCGCCACACCCGCCTGCGCGGGTTGATCCTGCGCGCCTTCACCTCGCGGCGCATCACCGCCATGGGCCCCGACATCCACCAGCTGTGCCACGATCTGGTCGATGCCTTTCCCGACGGGGATTTCGACCTGCTGTCGGCCTATTGCACCGCCGTGCCGGTCACGGTGATCTGCCGGCTTCTGGGCGTGCCCGAAGCCGACGCCGGCCGCATGCTGGACTGGTCCCACCGCATGGTCGCCATGTACCAGGCCACCCGCACCCGCGCGACCGAGGAGTCTGCGGCCGAAGCCTCCGCCACCTTCACCGCCTACCTGCGCGCCTATATCGACGACCGGCGCGCGGCCCCGGGCGACGACCTGATCACCCAGCTGATCGCGGCCGAGGAAGACGGCACGAAGCTCAGCACCGACGAACTGATCGGCACCTGCATCCTGCTGCTGAACGCCGGCCACGAGGCAACGGTGCACGGCCTCGGCAACGGCGTGAAGACGATGCTGCAACAGGGCCTCGACCCGGCCTGGCTGACCGACACCCATATCGCGGCCACGGTCGAGGAGATCCTGCGCTACGACCCGCCCCTGCACATGTTCACCCGCTACGCCTACGAGGACATCGACCTCTTCGGCCATTCCTTCAAACGCGGCGACCAGGTCGCCCTGATGCTCGGCGCCGCCAACCGCGACCCGTCCATCTGGTCCAACCCGCATACCTTCGATCCCGCACGCCCCCAGACCACCCACACCAGCCTCGGCGGCGGCCTGCACTTCTGCGTCGGCGCCCCCCTTGCCCGTCTCGAGATGCAGATCGCCCTGCCGATCCTCTTCGACCGTTGCCCCACCCTCGCCCTGGCCGAAGCGCCGGCCTATGCCGACACTTACCACTTCCACGGATTGACCCGGCTGATGGTCACGCGCTGACCGGGGACCTGCACGGGCCGGCCAGCGGACGGCCGGGTATTTGGAAAGAGAAAGAAGCAGCAGGTTTCACCCTGTACAAAACGGACGATGCGCGTCGCGTGGTTTGTACAAAACGGTCTATATCTTCTTCTTGGCCCAAATACCTCCGGGGGAGTCCGCCACCGGCGGACGGGGGCAGCGCCCCCAAATCTATTCCCCCAACGGCAGCATCGTCGTCGACTTGATCTCCTCCATCGACAGCAGCGCCGTGACATTGTGCACCCGCACCTCCGAGATCAGCGCCTGGTAGAAGGCGTCATAAGCCCGCGCGTTCCGCACCCGCACCTTCAGGATATAGTCGATATCCCCCGCCAGCCGGTGCGCCTCCTGCACCTCGGGCCGTTCGCGCAAAGCCTGCAGGAACTTGCGCTGCCAGTCCGCTTCGTGCTCCGAGGTCCGGATCAGTACGAAGAACGTCGCCTCGAACCCCAGCGCCTCGGCGTCCAGGATCACCGTCTGCCGGCCGATCACGCCTGCCTCGCGCAGCTTGCGGATCCGGTTCCACACGGGTGTCTTCGAAGATCCCACCGCGGTGGCGATGTCCTCCAGCGACTGGCTGGCGTCGCGTTGCAGTTCCGCAAGGATTTTCCGATCCGTCTCGTCGATCCGAATGCTCATTCCACCTCACCCCCGTTTCTCAAACCATTTGCCCACGCAGAAACCCACCATGGAACAAACGTCCTTATTTATCCATAGGACTGGTGTGAAAGGGGGATAATTTCCTATCTTGAGGGTCAGAACAGACGTGGATGCCGCTATGCAGCACTTTCCGATCTTCCTCGCGCTCTCCGAGCGCAGCGTCATCGTCTCGGGCGGCGGCCCGGCGGCGCTGGCCAAGCTGCGCCTGCTGATGAAGTCCGAGGCCTCGCTGACCGTCTTCGCCGCCGACCCGGCGCCGGAGCTGGTTCGCTGGGCCGCCGAAGGCCGGATCGCCCTTCAGCGACGGGCGATGGCGCCGGGCGACGCGAAGGGGGCGACGCTGTTCTATGCCGCCGACGAGGACGAGGCCGAGGACGCCCGCACCGCCGCCATCGCCAAAGCCGAGGGCGCGCTGGTCAATATCGTCGACAACCTCGCCGAAAGCCAGTTCATCACGCCGGCCATCGTCGACCGCGACCCGGTCACCGTGGCCATCGGCACCGAAGGCGCGGCCCCCGTCCTGGCCCGCGCCATCAAGGCCGACCTGGAAGCCCGCCTGCCCGTCACGCTGGGGCCGCTGGCCCGCATCGGCAAGGCGTTCCGCAAGATGGCCGACGCCCTGCCCCATGGGCGCGCGCGCCGCGATTTCTGGCAGGACTATTATTTCAACGCCGGCCCCCGCGCCATCGCCGAGGGCGAGGCGCAGGTGGAAATCGCGCTGGACGACCTGCTGCACGACCACCTGGACCGCGAAGCCGCACCCGGCCACGTGGCCTTTGTCGGTGCCGGTCCCGGCGATCCCGAACTGCTGACGTTGAAGGCGCGCAAGGCGCTCGATGCGGCTGACGTGGTGATCTATGACCGGCTGGTCAGCCCCGAGATCCTGGAACTGGCCCGCCGCGAGGCGGTGATGATCGACGTGGGCAAGGAGGCCTATGGCCCGTCCACCCCGCAGGAGCAGATCAACCTGCTGATCACGAAACATGCGCTGGACGGTCACCAGGTCGTCCGCCTGAAATCCGGCGATGCCACGATCTTCGGCCGCCTGGACGAGGAAATCGAGGCCTGTGAAGACGCCGGCGTCACCTTCCACATCGTGCCGGGCATCACCGCCGCGTCGGCCGCTGTCGCCGGCATCGGCCAGTCGCTGACGCGCCGGGGCCGCAACGCCTCGGTCCGGTTCCTGACCGGCCACGACATGAAGGGCTTTGCCGAGCAGGACTGGTCGGACCTGACGAAACCCGGCGCCGTCGCCGCCATCTACATGGGCAAGCGCGCCACCCGTTTCGTGCAGGGCCGGTTGCTGATCCATGACGCCGACCGCGCCACGCCCGTGACCTTCATCGAAAACGCCTCGCGCACCGATCAACGCGTCCTGGCGTCCACCATCGGGACCATGGCCGAAGATCTGGCCAGGGCCGACCTGACCGGTCCCGCGCTCACCTTCCTCGGCCTGGCCCCGCGCGCCGCGCGCGCAGCCACCGCCGACATTCCCAACGCCCTTCAAAAGGAGCTCGCCTGATGCCGCCACGCCCCTTCACCCCCAAAGTGGTCACCGCCTCGGACCTGCTTGAGGGCGATGTCATCTACATGACCGCCGACGGCTCCTGGACGCGGATCCTGTCGGAGGCCCAGCTTCTGACCGACGAGGACAGCGCCAATGCGCGCCTGAAGGAGGCCGAAGCCCAGCCCGGAAAGATCGTCGGCGCCTACCTGGCCGACATGAAGGCCGGCGAGAACGGCCCCGAGCCGGTTCATTTCCGCGAAGATTTCCGCCGCACCGGACCCAGCAATTACGCCCACGGCAAGCAGGAGGACCTGCAGCATGTATAGCTACACCGAATTCGACACCGCCTTCCTGGCTGAACGCAACGCCCAGTTCCGCGCCCAGGTCGAACGCCGCATCGACGGATCCCTGACCGAGGACGAGTTCAAGCCGCTGCGGCTGATGAACGGCGTCTACCTGCAGCTGCATGCCTACATGCTGCGGGTCGCGATCCCCTATGGCACGCTGAACGGCGCGCAGATGCGCCAGCTGGCTCTGCTGGCCGACAAGTGGGACAAGGGGTACGGCCATTTCACCACGCGCCAGAACATCCAGTACAACTGGCCGAAACTGCGCGACATTCCCGACATGCTGGACGCCTTGGGCGAGGTTGGGCTGCATGCCATCCAGACATCCGGCAACACGATCCGCAACACCACGGCGGACCATTTCGCCGGCGCCATCGCGGGCGAGGTCGGCGATCCCCGCCCGGTGGCCGAACTGATCCGCCAATGGTCCACCGACCACCCGGAATTCCAGTTCCTGGGCCGCAAGTTCAAGATCGCCGTCACCGGCAGCGACCATGACCGCGCCGTGATCAAGGCCCATGACATCGGCCTGCGCCTGGTCGAACAGAACGGCCAGCCGGGGTTCGAGGTGCTGGTGGGCGGCGGCCTGGGCCGGACGCCGATGATCGGCAAGGTGATCCGCGATTTCCTGCCGCGCGCCGACCTGCTGCCGTACCTGGAATCGATCCTCAGCGTCTACAACCTGCTGGGACGGCGCGACAACAAGTACAAGGCGCGGATCAAGATCATGGTCCACGAGCACGGCATCGAGGACATCCGCGAACGCGTCGAGGAGCGGTTCAAGACCATCCGCCCCACGTTCTCGGGCGTCGATCAGGAGGTGCTGGCCGAGATCGAGGCGCAATTCACCGATCCGGGCTTTCGCAACGTGTCCGAAGCGCCGTTCAAGGCCGCCTACCACGAGGATCCGGTGTTCCGGTCGTGGTGCGATACCAACCTGACGGCCCACAAGGCCGAAGGCTATGCGATCGTGTCGATCTCGCTGAAGAAGCACGGCGAAACGCCGGGCGATGCCACCGGTGAACAGATGCGCGTGATGGCGGACCTGGCCGAACGCTATGGCCATAACGAGCTGCGCATCAGCCACGAGCAGAACGTGATCCTGCCGCATGTGCACAAGTCCGACCTGCCGGCGATCCACGCCGCGCTGAAAGAGGTCGACCTGGCGACGGCGAACATCGGGCTGGTGTCCGACATCATCGCCTGCCCGGGCATGGATTACTGCGCGCTGGCGACCGCCCGGTCGATCCCGATCGCGCAGGAAATCGCCACCCGCTTCGACGAGCTGAAGCTGGAACACGAGATCGGCGCGCTGAAGATCAAGATCTCGGGCTGCATCAACGCCTGCGGCCACCACCACGTGGGCCATATCGGCATCCTGGGCCTGGACCGCGCGGGCGTCGAGAACTACCAGATCACGCTGGGCGGTGACGCCACCGAGACGGCGGCGCTTGGCACCCGCACCGGCCCCGGCTTTTCCGCCGAGGAAATCGTGCCGGCCATCGAACGCATCGTCGAGACCTACCTCGACCTGCGCGACACCCCGTCCGAGACCTTCCTGGCCGCTTATCGGCGCGTCGGCATGGACCCCTTCAAGACGGCGCTTTACGAACGCGAAGCCCTCGCGGCGGAGTAACAGATGATGATGGAACGAGCCAATCCGTTGAAGGTCGGCGCCGTCCCTTTCGAGACCCCGGAAGAGAAGGTGAAGACCCTCAACGACCGCTACCGGCACCATTCGGCGACGGATGTGATGCAGGGCGCGCTGCGCGATGCGGGCCGCATCGCGCTGGTGTCCAGCTTTGGGGCGGAATCCGTGGTGCTGCTGCACATGGCGGCGGTCACGGACCGGAACACGCCGGTGCTGTTCATCGACACCGAAATGCTGTTCCCCGAGACGCTGATCTACCAGCAGGAGGTCACCGAACGGTTGGGCCTGCGCAACGTGCGGGTCATCAAGGCCGCCGACATCGCGGAAAAGGATCCCTATGGCGCGCTGCGCTTTTCGGACACGGACGCCTGCTGCGCCCTGCGCAAGACGATCCCGCTGCAGCGCGCGCTGGACGGGTTCGACGGCTGGATCACCGGGCGCAAGCGGTTCCAGAGCACGACCCGCGCGGCGCTGGATTTCTTCGAGGTCGAGGAGGCAACCGGGCGCATCAAGGTGAACCCGCTGGCGCATTGGGCGCCGGAGGACGTGCGCAACTACATGGACGAAAACCGCCTGCCCCGGCATCCGCTGGTGGCGCAGGGGTATCCGTCGATCGGCTGCTGGCCGTGCACCTCGAAGGTCGAGGCGGGCGAGGATCCGCGGGCGGGCCGCTGGCGGGACAGCCAGAAGGACGAATGCGGGATCCACTTCGTCGACGGGAAGGCGGTGCGCGGGCCGCTGTGACCCCGCGGGCGGGCCCCTGGCGGGTGTCGCGCATTAGGTATTTAGACCAAGAAGAAGCCGGGAGCTTCGGAAAGGGACGGCATATGACGGTACTTGTGACCGATACCGGGTTCGGCCCGGAGGACTGGACGGCAGGGTTTGCCGATGCGGAGGCGCGCACGGGCGACGCGGGGCTGGACCTTGCGTCGGACATTGATCCGCTGAGCGTGGACTTCGACGGTGTGCCGGCGATCCGGGTGGATTTCCCAAGCTTCGCCGACGGGCGCGGCTTTTCCATCGCGCGCCAGCTGCGCCTGCGCGGCTTTGCCGGGCGGCTGAGGGCCAGGGGCCACGTGCTGGCCGACCAATATGGCATGGCGCGGCGCGTGGGCTTTGACGAGGTCGAGATCGACGAGGCCCTGGCGGATCGCCAGCCCGAGGATCAGTGGATCTTTCGTTCCGACTGGCAGGCGCATAATTATCAGGCGCGCCTGCGCGGCTGAGCGCCTGCGGACCCGGGTCAAGTGACCCAGATCAAGGATGAGACAAGGAGCCCGGTTTACTGCGGGCCGGTGATATACGACATGACGAACATGACACCTGTGAGCCAAGGCGCCCCCGCCCAGAAACCCGCCGTTAAGACCCTGCCCGATGCGCAGACCGTAACTTCGGTCCGCCATTGGACGGACCGTCTGTTTTCCTTCCGCGTGACGCGGCCGCAATCGCTGCGGTTCCGGTCCGGCGAATTCGTGATGATCGGCCTAATGGGCGATCCCGATCCCGAGACCGGCAAGCAGAAACCGATCCTGCGCGCCTATTCCATCGCCTCGCCGGCCTGGGACGAGGAGCTGGAGTTCTATTCGATCAAGGTTCAGGACGGCCCGCTGACATCGCGCCTGCAGCATATCCAGCCCGGCGACGAGATCATCCTGCGCCCCAAGCCCGTGGGCACGCTGGTCCATGACGCGCTGCTGCCCGGCAAGCGGCTGTGGTTCTTTGCCACCGGCACCGGGTTCGCCCCCTTCGCCAGCCTGCTGCGCGAACCGCAGACCTACGAGGATTACGACGAGATCGTCATCACCCATACCTGCCGCGAGGCCGGCGAGCTGGTCTATGGCGCGAAGCTGATCGAAAGCCTCAAGGACGACGAGCTGCTGAACGAGGTCATCGGCGACGGCTTCTGGAAGAAGATCAGGTACTACCCCACCACCACCCGCGAAGAGAGCCCGAAGATGGGCCGCATCACCGACCTGATGCGGTCGGGCGAGGCGTTTGCCGACCTTGGCGTGGAACCGCTGAACGCACAAACCGACCGGGCGATGATCTGCGGCAACCTGGCCTTCAACCTCGAGCTCAAGGAAATGCTGGAAGGTTACGGGCTGGAAGAGGGCGCCAATTCCAAGCCCGCGCAATACGTGGTCGAAAAGGCCTTTCTGGACTGACAGCACCGGACAGTGAAGACAGCGGGGCCGTCCTTCGGGGCGGCCCTTTTGCGTGCCGGATTTCCTCGAATCCGTGAAATGGATCACGATTGTGACCTGGTGCACATTTGCATCCCAGGGAGGAGGCGAAGATGGTTTTCAGGATAGGCGCGTCGCTGGACGATTTTTACGGCGCATCCGACAGCCACGATGTTTTCACGACATTTCAGGAAATGACAGGATCGAGGCCGGCGGTGGGCGGGATGTCGTCTTTGCCTGACACCGTCCTGCCGAAAGCCGGCCGGCCTTGAGACTAACTTAAGGTTTTTCGTGCATCCCTGCCCTGTCACCAGGACGGAGATGGATCATGGGATTTCGCCTTGGAACTTCCGCAAGCGACGTGTTCGGCGCGGCGAACGGCGACGACCTGGTGCTGGGGCTGCAGGGCAACGACGTTCTGTCCACCGGGCTTGGGCAGGACATCGTGTTCGGCGGTCTGGGCGATGACGAGATCCGGATCGGGTCGGGCAGCAAGATCGTCTTCGGCGGCGCCGATGCGGATACCTTCGCCTTCCTGGCCGACACCGCCGGCTATACCTACATCGGTGATTTCGAAGACGGGATCGACCGGGTCGACCTGTCGCACCTGGGTGTGCGCAGCCTGGCCGACGTCGACATCGCCCGTCACAGCCAGGGCGCGGTGATCACCATCGGGAACCTGGTGATCGACCTGCGCACCGACCGGCCCGACCTGCTGGGGGCCGAGGATTTCATCTTTGCCGCCACCGAAAATGCCCATGTCCTGGGGTTCGAGGACATCAGCCACGACGACGCCTATGCCGGGCTATTCGACGACACCTACCAGGGCTTTGCCTGGACGAATTTCGGCGTGCTGGAATACGACGAATACAGCCAGACCCGGACCAGCGGCTATCGTCCCCATGACGGCGACAACCTGGCCTACAACGGCTATGGCGACCCCGCCTCCTTCTCGCGGGACGCGAATTTCGACCTCGAATCGCTGTGCCTGTCGGCCGCCTGGTCCGACGGGCTGGCCGTCACCGTCGAAGCGTATGACGACGGCGAATTCATCGGCAAGCAGGTCCTGACACTGCTTTACGGCGTCAGCACCTTCTTCGAACTGGACGATTCCTTTTTCGATTCCGTCGACATGGTGCTCTTTACCTCGCAGGGCGGCAGCGACCTGCCCACCGATGCCGGCACCGGCACGCAATTCGGCCTGGACCAGATGACCATCATCGGTTGACGCCGCCCGCGCGCCCGCCCATTACTGCCAGGCCATGACGCTCCCGGATCCCGGGGGCGTTTTTGCCGTATATTCCCGTCTTCCCGCTTGAAAGACAGCAGGTCCCCGATTACCTTGCCCATCCAACAATTTCCGGTAACTGTACAAGGATTATCCCAATAGCCCGCAGACCTCACAACGCGCCGCCGACCCGCGAAACCGGCCCGCGCGTGAACGACAAGATCCGCGCGCCCGAAATCCGTCTGATCGGCCCCGAAGGCCAGAACGTCGGCGTGGTGCCCCCCTCGAAAGCTCTTCAGCTTGCCGAGCAGGTCGGTCTCGACCTGGTCGAAATCTCTCCGAACGCAACGCCGCCCGTGTGCAAGATCATGGATTTCGGCAAGTTCAAGTACGAGACACAGAAGCGCGAGGCCGAGGCCCGCAAGAAGCAGAAGATCATCGAGGTCAAGGAGGTCAAGTTCCGCCCCAACACGGATACGCACGACTATGAAGTCAAGATGCGCAACGTGATCAAGTTCCTGGAAAACGGGGACAAGGTGAAGGTGACCCTGCGCTTCCGCGGCCGCGAGATGGCGCACCAGAACCTGGGGCGCGAGCTGCTTGAACGGGTGGCCGACGACGTCAAGGAACTCGGCAAGATCGAGAACATGCCGAAGATGGAAGGTCGTCAGATGGTCATGATGATCGGCCCGCTTCCCACCAAGTAAGCGCGCAGCCGTCGCAGACTTGCACGCCCCGCCCTCACCGGCGGGGCGTTTGCGTTCAGGCGGTCACTTCTTCTCGAACGGCGCCATCCACGCCTTCGAACTCAGCTCAAGCATCTTGCCGGTCTCTTCCGTGTAGCGGTTGATCGAACGCTGGATGAATTCCGACTGCAGCTTGTGCAGTTCGGTCATGTCCTTGCAATGCAGCAGCCGGTGCTGGAAATCGACGTCTTCGTGGACACGTTCGGCCAGGAAATCAAGCACTTCGCTGCCCAGGTCCGACATGCGCTCCACCCAGTCCGAGCCCATCCAACTCATGGAATTCAGGCCCATCTTCTGCATTTTCGCAATGGTTTCGGTGACTGCCTTGGTCGCGTCTTCGGTGGTTTTCGACGTGGTCGTCATCTGGGTCTCCCTCCAGCGGTTGCTCACATGATCGCACCACACTGCACCATCCACATTGATTCGCATCAATGCGGCAAAAAAAGACGCCCCGGGCCGCAGACCCGGGGCGTCCCGTCTGTTCAGATCCGAACGGATCAGGCGGCGGCCGCCACCGCGCGCCGGGTCATCACCCCCACCAGGTGGGCGCGATAGGCCTTGGTCCCGTGGATATCGCCGATCATGTCCTCGGCATCCACCGTCAGACCGTCCACCGCGTCAGGCGCGAAATGCGACGACAGCGCCGCCTCTGCCTCGGCCCAGCGGAACACGCCCCCCTCCGACGCGCCGGTCACCGCCACGCGCACGCCATCGGCAAACCGCGCCACGAAGACGCCCACCATGGCAAAGCGCGACGCCGGCTGGACGAACTTCTGGTAATGCGCCGCCATCGGGATCGGGAACTTCACCGCGGTGATGATCTCGCCCTCGTTCAGCGCCGTGGTGAACAGCCCCTGGAAATAATCGTCCGCCGCGATCTCGCGCGTGTTGGTCACGATCGTCGCCCCCGACGCCAGCGCCGCCGCCGGATAACACGCCGCCGGGTCATTGTTGGCCAGCGATCCGCCAATGGTCCCCCGGTTGCGCACGGCCGGATCGCCGATATGGCTCGCCAATGCCGCCAGCGCCGGATAGGCCCCGGCCTCGGCCGCCACGACCCCATGGGTCGTTCCGCCGCCGATGCTCAGAACCGCGCCATCCGACGACACGCCCTTGATCCCGGCAATCCCCGTCAGCGACACCAACATCGCCGGCATCGCCAGCCGCTGCTTCAGCGTCGGGATCAACGTCTGCCCCCCGCCAAGCGCCTGCGCCTCTTCCGCGCCCAACGCCGCCACGGCCTCGTCCACCGTCCCGGCCTTCACGAACTCGAATTCATACATCTCTGGTTCTCCCGAAAAGGCCGGGCGCAACGCCCCCCTCTTCTTCTTGGTCCAAATACCTCGGGGGGTCCGGGGGGCAGCGCCCCCCGCGCCCGTCCATCACCCTTGCATCGCCGCCCAGACGCGCCCCGGCGACAGCGGCATGTCGACATGCGTCACATCCTTGCCCGCCGATCGCAGCGCGTCCACCACCGCGTTCACCACCGCCGGGGGCGACCCGATCGCGCCGGCCTCGCCACAGCCCTTCACCCCCAGCGGATTATGGGTACACGGCGTCTGGCAGGAATGATCGACCGCATAGAACGGCACGTCATCGGCGCGCGGCATCGCGTAATCCATGTAGGACGCGCTCAGCAACTGGCCGTTCTCGTCATAAACCGCGCCCTCCAGCAAGGCCTGCCCGATGCCTTGCGCGATCCCGCCATGCACCTGGCCCGACACGATCATCGGGTTGACGATATTGCCGAAATCGTCGGCCGCCGAGAACCGCGCGATCGTCACCTTGCCGGTCTCGGGATCCACCTCGACCTCGCAGGCATAGGCGCCCGACGGGTAGGTAAAGTTCGACGGATCGTAGAACGCCGTCTCCTCCAGCCCCGGCTCGATATCCTCCAGCGGGTAGTTGTGCGGCACGTAGGCCGCCAGGCAGACATCGCCCCAGGCCACCGACTTGTCGGTCCCGGCCACGGAAAACGCCCCGTCCTTCAGTTCGATATCGCTGTCGGACGCCTCCATCAGATGCGCCGCGATCTTCTTGGCCTTGTTGATGATCTTCTCGGTCGCCCGCACCATGGCCGATCCGCCCACCGCCAGCGACCGCGACCCATAGGTCCCCATCCCCATCGGCGTGTTGGCCGTATCGCCATGCACGATCTCGACCATGCTCTCGTCGATGCCGATCATCTCGGCGATCACCTGCGGGAACGACGTCTCGTGCCCCTGCCCGTGGCTGTGCGACCCGGTCATCACGACCAGCCCGCCCGTGGCATTCACCCGCACCGTCGCACTCTCATACAAACCGGCACGCGCGCCCAGCTGCCCCACCAGGTGCGATGGCGCGATCCCGCAGGCCTCGATATAGCAATTCACGCCCAGCCCGCGCAGCATGCCCCTGGCCTCGCTCTCGGCGCGGCGCGCGGCAAACCCGGCGATGTCGGCGATCTCCTCCAGCTTGTCCATGGTCGCCACGTAATCGCCGGTGTCGTATTCGACCGCCACCGGCGTGGCATAGGGAAACTCGGTGATGAAGTTCTGCCGGCGCAGCGCGATCGGATCCACCCCCAGTTCGCGCGCCGCCTTGTCGATGACGCGTTCCAACTGGAACGTCGCCTCGGGCCGACCCGCCCCGCGATAGGCGTCCACCGGCACCGTGTTGGTAAACACCGCTTTCACGTTCACGTAGATCAGCGGCGTCTTGTAATTGCCGGCCATCAGCGTGCCATGCAGCCAGGTTGGCACCGACGGCGCGAAGGTCGACAGATACGCGCCCATGTTGGCATAGGTTTCCGTGCGCAAAGCGGTAAAGTTGTTGTCCGCGTCCAGCGCCAGCTCGATCTTGGTCACATGATCCCGGCCATGGGCATCGGAAATGAACGCCTCGGACCGCGAACAGGTCCATTTGACGGGGCGGTTCAACGCCTTGGCGGCAAAGGTGCAGAACGCCTCCTCGGCATAATGGAAGATCTTGGTGCCAAAGCCCCCGCCCACGTCGGGCGCAACCACCCGCAGCTTGTGTTCGGGGATGCCAAGGACAAAGGCCCCCATCAGCAGCCGGATCACGTGCGGGTTCTGCGACGTGGTATAAAGGGTGGAATCCCCCGTCCCCCGGCTGTAATCGCCCACCGCCACGCGGGGTTCCATCGGGTTGGCGATCAGCCGGTTGTTCACCAGCTCCAGCGTCGTGACATGCGCGGCCGACTTGATCGCGGCGTCCACCGCCTCGCGGTTCTCCTCGACGAAGCCCCAGTCGTAGCACAGGTTGGATGTCAGGTCGTCATGCACCTTGGCCGATCCGGGGTCCAGCGCGGCCTTCATGTCGATGACGGCGGGCAGTTCCTCGATGTCATAGACGATGGCCTCGGCCGCATCGCGCGCCTGGGCCAGGCTTTCGGCGACCACGGCGGCGATCGGGTCGCCCACGTGGCGCACCTTGCCCTGGGCCAGCACCGGGTGGCCCGGCTCTTGCATGACCTCGCCAAACCGGTCGGTCACCTGCCAGCCGCAAGGCAGCCCGCCGACGCCTTCGAAATCGGCGCCCGTGAAGATCCGCAGGACGCCCGGCATCGCGGCCGCATCTGCGGTGTCCAGCGAATTGATCTTCCCGTGCGCCAGGTCCGAGCGCAGGAAATAGACATAGGCCTGTCCGCGGATATTGATGTCATCGGTGTAATTGCCGGCTCCGGTCAGGAACCGCACGTCCTCGCGCCGCTTGTTGCTGGCGCCGATACCGTGATCCTTCGGCATGAACTTTCCTCCCATGCATGCGATGGGTGCCCAGCACCCATCCTACGTCACACCCCCGGTCCGTCCTCCACGGATCAGGGGCCCGGGTCATAAGGTCGGGCTATTCGGCCGCGATGGCCGTCACATCCTGGCCACTGGCCGCCAGGATCGCCTTGACGATGTTGTGATAGCCCGTGCAGCGGCAGATGTTGCCTTCCAGGTAGTCGCGGACGTCGGCTTCGGTCGGTGTCGGGTTGTCCTTCAGCAGGGCTGCCGCCGACATCACCATGCCCGGCGTGCAGAACCCGCATTGCAGCCCGTGGTGGTCCTGGAACGCCTGCTGGATCACGTTCAGCGACCCGTCGGCATTGGCCTGGCCCTCGATCGTGGCCACCTCGGCGCCGTCGGCTTCAAGCGCCAGCATGGTACAGGATTTCACCGCGCGTCCGTCCACATGCACCACGCAGGCGCCGCACTGGCTGGTGTCACAGCCCACGTGGGTGCCTGTCAGTCCAAGTTGATCCCGCAGGAAGTGAACAAGAAGTGTCCGGCCCTCCACCTCACCCGAGGCAGACTTGCCATTCACGGTCATCGAGACTTGAGTCATCAGATCCTCCCCGATCTTCGATCCGTTAGGGGGAACTAAATCACGGGGGCCGCGCTTTGAAAAGCACTCGATTTCAGATGCTTAGGTCTCATATTCCCGAGTCAAACACTCGGGAACCGTCCAGAAAATTCGTACGAATTTTCTCGCCCCTCCCCGGAGCCGCGAAAATCACCGCGTCTTGCCGGCCCTGGGTTGCGGCCTGGTGGGGATTTCCTTCAACAAGCCCCCCACGCCCATCGCCGCAATATCCTCGCCGCTCGGCGTCATTCCGCAGGCCACCCGGCTCAGCACCCAATCCGCCCCGTTCAGCGCCGGAGACCGCGCGCATCCCGGCAGCCCGATCACCGGCCTCTCGCCCAGCGACCCCAGGAACAGCAGGTTCCCCGGATCCACCGGCATCCCGAACCGTTCCACCGCGCCGCCCGCCATCCGCACCGCCGACGGCGCCACGTCCACCACATCCGACGTCGCCGAGGCCGTCAGCACCAGCAGGATATCCCCCTCCAGCCCCCGCAACGCCTCCGCCAACGGCTCCGCCCGGTGCGGTACCTCGACCACCTGCGCCATCTGCAGCCCCAGCGCCTTCACCCGAGCCTCGATCGCCGCCTGCCCCTTGGCATTGTCCGGCCCGCCCGGGATTACCGTCATCGCCAGCCCCACGGACCCATACGCCGGCCCCGCCAGCCGGATCGCATCCCCCGCCACCGCCTCGGCCCGGTCCACCGCCGCGCCCGCGACCCCGTACGAGATGATCTTGATCGTCGCCACCATCCCCCCCGGCCCCATCTGCTGGTAATTCGGCACCGTCGCCACGGTGATCATCGGATCCACCCGGTTCACCGCCCCGATCACCGCCTCGTCCAGCACCACGACCCCCGGCCCCTCGGCCATCAGGTTCACCCGCCCCGTGAACGGCTCCGTCACCCGCAGCCCCGCCGCCCCCGGATCGCGCACCAGCGCCGCCGCCACCCGCCGCGCCGCCGCGTCCTCGCCCACGTCCCCCGCCTCGAACCGCGCCACGATCACCTCGGCCACGCCCTCGGCCCGCAATGCCGCCACATCCGCCGCGCCCAGCACCTTGCCCTTCCTCAGCCGCCCCTCGGACACCCGAACCGAATGCGCCAGGACCGCCCCTTCGGCCGCGCCCACCGGCACCGGACCAAAGATCACGCGCGCCCCCGCAGAACCGCCGTTATCTCCGCCAGGATCGACACCGCAATCTCCGCCGGCCCCGCCGCCCCGATATCCAAGCCCACCGGCGCATGGATCCGCCCGATCTCGCCCTGCGAAAACCCCGCCGCCTCCAGCCGCGCCACCCGTTTCGCATGGGTCCGCACCGACCCCAGCGCACCGATATAGAAACACGCCGCCCGCAATCCCGCCTCCAGCGCCGGATCGTCCAGCTTCGGATCATGCGTCAGCAACACCAGCGCCGTGCGCGCATCCAGCCCCAGCGCCGCCACCGCCTCGTCCGGCCAGTCATGCAGGATCGTCTCTCCCGGGAACCGCGCTTCCGAGGCAAACGCCTCCCTCGGGTCCACGATCACCGGGTCGTACCCCGCAATCCGCGCCATCGGCACCAGCGCTTGCGCGATATGCACCGCCCCCACCAAGATCAGCCGCAGCGGCGGGTTGTGCACGGCCACGAACGTCTCCCCGTCCGGCTCCACCCCCGACCGGTCCATCCGGAACCTGTCCTCATGCCCCTCCCGCACCAGCCGCCGCGCGCCGCTTGTCAGGTTCACCTCGTAGGCCACCGGCTCGCGCTTCGCCCGCGCCGCGACCAGCTCCTCCAGCATCTCGACCGGCAAGGCGCCCCCCACCGGTTCCACCAGCACCCGGATCGTGCCGCCACAGGCCAGCCCCACGGCAAAGGCATCGTCATCGCTGACCCCGTATTCCAGCACCCGGTGTTGGCCGTCCTCCAGCGCCTCCAGCGCCTCCATCAGCACCGCGCCTTCCACGCACCCCCCCGAAACCGAGCCTTCGATCCGCCCGTCCCCCGCGATCACCAGCTGCGACCCCGTCCGTCGCGGAGCACTCCCCCAGGTCTCCACCACCGTGGCCAGGGCCGCGCCCTTGCCCTCCCGGTGCCAGTTCAACGCGATGTCGGGGATGTCGAAATGGTCGCTCATGGCCGGCGCCCTCCTTGTTGAGGGCAGATTTGGGCTTGGGAGGGGGGAAGGTCAACAGGGGGGATTTGCCAAAGCCTGCGTTGACGGCGTCGTCTTCACCGAAAATTCAAGCCTCGAGAAACACGATTTATCTGCTGCCTAATAACTTCCATCCTTAGGATGCCAAGAAACGCGGACACCTTGGTAAGGATAAAGAAGACGCTTTAAATTGACCCGCACACAACCGTCATTGAGTTCCTCGACTTCATCTTCAAGGATGTCCAATCCTCCCACGCCTGAAATATCATAGATAAGCCCCGGATCCTTATTCAAAACCAGCACAAACTGTTCCGTAAACCTGTTCAATTTCGTGGTATCGACGCCAAGCACTGGATTCTGAGACTCATATTCATAATATACTTGCACCGGATTGCGCCCCAGTTCGCGTTGAACCAGAACGTCTCCGCCGTCGTGTACAGGGAGAACTTCCTCTTCACCAATCAGTAGCTTTATGTGGCGGTGGGGCACGATGTCAGGACATGCCTCTGATTTCATTAGAACAAATGGATCAGTCCAGCTCTCCAAATAAAAATTCGGCTCACGACCAGCTTTCAGGTCTCGGGTGTATTCCGTGTGCTGCTCAACAACCCTGAACCCGCCAATCTCTCGCATTGCATGAGAAATCTTCAGGCGTGTGGCCTTTGAAAATTTCCGGTTCAAGTATGGCGCCGCCGCGACCTCCACCCCATGCATGGCATTTCGGCGCGAAGAATGATCGTCTCGGTCCAGTTCAGGCAAGACAAAAGGAAATCTCCCGGACTCCCAGATATCTGAATCAGATGTATATTTTAGCCTCTTGTCATTCCAACGCCTGAGAAAGACCGTACCAGACTTTGCTGCTGGATCTACAGATACGAAGTTGTAGGAACTGACGTGCCGGCTATCCATGGGGAACCTCTCTTGGAACGCAGCACCAGCTGGAATAATAACCACATCACCGTCGGTGGATCGCGAAACATTGACCCGCGGGACATGTTGATGCCCGTGCAAGAGAAACTGACTGTGCTTGCAAATCAACTCTTCGACTCTATTCGCCTCCTGCCCCTTCAACCAGGACAACGGGTGGTGCATTACCACAATTACAAGATCGGACCTTGGCATATTGCGGAAAGCATCATGAATCTGAATCTCACCAACGGCCAGCTTTCCATAGTCATCGACACGGCCGCCAGTGTCCGAAACAAGCCCCGAAAGCCATGACGAGTTCAGGCAGACAATCGAGACTTTTTTTCCGTCAGCCTCAAACGTCCTGCGATAAAAGTAGCGCGGATCATACCGCGAAAAGCTGACCTGCATGTCCCCAGTCAGCACTTCTTTAAATCCATCGAATGGCCTGAGAAACTTGCCCCGGCTCGTTCTATGGGATAAGATAGCGCTTACTTTTTCTCGATAAGTGTCCATCGCGTGACTTTGCGACAAAGACTGAAAATCTCCATCCATATCGGAGACCAAAGCGCCTCGATCAACGTCATGATTCCCCGGAACTACGAAAAGCTTGTCCAAATCAACATCAGCGGCATCCAGGACCGGATAGAGAAACTCCTCCAGCGCGGCTTCGTATTCTGCACGCCTTCCACTATGCGCAAGATCCCCGCTGAACACCACAAAGTCGAGCTTGGAAAGAGAGCGGTCAACGCCTTCGGCCCGGTCCTTGATATCTTGTATCAGTTTCTCGAGGAACTCTTTCCTGGCAAAAGCCGTCTCTCTCCCACCTCGCGCAGCTTCACTTTTTTGGTGCCAATCTGAAATATGAAGCCACGATATCATTTCCCATACGCCTCGCGCATGAATCCCCCCTGATCACATAAAAATTCGGCGGCACTGCAACTTAAAGCCTTCAAAACACACCGACCAAAAGACTGACGAAAATCATCCTGCCAAAATCCATCAACGACATAATGTCGGACATCAACGGCATCAGGCACGAAATAAATTCGAACTAGTTCGCCAGAATGCCTACTACTTCTCGATCATCTTACATTAACTGAACGAATTACGCTTTGTGAAGCTTCAAGACACATAAGCAAACGATATTTTGCATGCCTCAGTCAAAACCGGACGCAAAAATAGCGAAGAGACTGCGAGTAATCCCTAACAAACCGTAAATCCGCCTCTGTAACCCCTTGAAATCATTCAACCCGAAAATGTCCCACGCGTGGGACACGGGCCAAAGCCTTCACCCGCCCCCCATCCAGAACCCCCTCAAAGCAGCCGCATCAGCCGCGCCTTTTCCCCCGCGTCCCCGGGGGCCGAGATCACCCGCGCCAGGTCCTCCAGCGACGCAATCGAATGCCCCGCCCGAAAGCTGTCCACATGCGGCAGCATCGCCGCGATCCCCTGCGCCCGCGGCGCGAACCCCTCCCACCGAAGCAGCGGGTTCAGCCAGATCAGCCGCCGCGCCGAAAGATGCAGCCGCTCCACCTCCTTGCCCAGCGCCGCCGGATCCCCCCGGTCCAGCCCGTCGCTGACCAGCAGCACCACAGCCCCCTGCCCCATCACCCGCCGCGACCAGTCGCGGTTGAAGGCGTGCAGGCAGTCCCCGATCCGCGTCCCCCCTTCCCAGTCCTGCGCCTCCGCCCCCGCCGCCTTCAGCGCCGCATCCACATCCCGCTGCCGCAGATGCCGCGTCACGTTCGTCAGCCGCGTCCCGAAGGTGAAGGCATGCACCTTCGCCCAACCCTGCCCCTTGGCGTTGGCCACGGTATGGACAAAGTGCAGGATCAACCGGCTGTACTGGCTCATCGACCCCGAAATATCGCACAGCACCACCAGGTTGGGCCACCGCGCCCTTGGTGCCTTCCGTGCCAGGTCCCGGATCTCTCCGCCCTGCCGCATCGACGCCCGCATCGTCGCCCGCCAGTCGATCCGCTCTCCCCTGGGGGCGGCCTTCGTCCGCCGCGACGGGATCGGCTTGACCGGCAGTTCCAGCCGCGCCAGCATCCGTTTCGCCTGGGCCACCTCCTCGGTCGACATCTGTTCGAAGTCGAGCGTCCGCAGCCGTTCATCGGCCGACATGGTGAGCGTCGCGTCGATCTCGATCTCGGTGCCCTCGGGCTCCTGGAAATCCTCTGGCGCATCGGGTTGATGCCCGTCCAGCAGCGCCTCGGCCGCCCGTTTCTCGGCCGACTGGCCCGGCCGGTCCTCCTGCACGCCGCGGATGGCAGGAAGCATCATCGCCATCATGTGTTCCATGTAGCGGGGGTCGCGCCAGTAGAGGCGGAAGACCTGTGCAAAAACCAGGCGATCCTCGGGGCGCGAGACGAAACAGGCATGCAGCGTCCAGTAGAAATCGGTCTTTGAGGTAAAGCCCGCCGCTTCGACGGCGCGGATCGCGTCGATCACCCGGCCAGTGCCCACCCGCAGGCCGGCCTTGCGCAGGGCGCGGGCGAAATGGGTGATATTGCCGGCGAGTTTCGGATCGTCGGGCAGGTCGAGAGGGGCGTATTCGGCCATCAGCCGAACCGGGGGCTCTGCCCCCGGACCCCCGGAGGTATTTTTGCAAAGATGAAAATCATGACGTTGGTCTCCGGACCCGGCCAGGCGCGGTGCGATGGGTCATTCCAGGCTGGCGATCATGTGAGCGAGTGCCATGCTGTCGAAATGGGCCCGGCGACGGATCGCCAGCGAGGACCGCGTCGGGATGCTTGCGCCCGAAGGCGGCGTGGAGCTGTCGCACTTGGGTTACGGGATCCATAGCGGCCTCATGTCGGGGCCGGTTCGGGCAGCCCCAGCGCGTCGCGGATCGCGGTGGCGGCCTGCGCCGGGTCGAGACCGGTGACGTCAAGAGAAACGGAACCTTCCGGGCGCAGGTGGCGGTGATTGGCGCGCAGCCTGTCGAGGATCTTGGGATCGGTCAGCTTGGCGCGGGACGCGCGGGCGGGATCGCAGAGGCGGCGGCGGTTTTCCTCGGGCGAGATGTCGAAGGTGATACAGTGGAGCGCCGCGCCCCGGGCACGGGCGAGCGCGCGGGTGGGCGCGAAGAGCGCGTCGTCTTTGGGTTCGTCGGACAGCGCGTCAGTGACGATCAGGGGGACCTCTGGCGGCAGGGTCAGGGCGGCGGCGTCGATGGCGGCGCGCAGGGTCTGGCGCAGCGCCACGTGGCGGGGATCGCTGCGCTCGAACAGCGCGCTGGCCGGGTCCAGCGCGAGATGGTTGTCGATCAGCCGGCCACCGAGGCGCCTGGCCAGTACCGTCCCGATCGTCGCCTTGCCGGTGCCGGGCCAGCCGCAAAGATGGATGACGGGGCCGTTCATGCCGGCTCGAGCGTGGCGCGGGCCTCGTCCAGCAGGCGCTTGGCCTCGGAGCCCTGCAGTTTCTGGATGTCGTCCTGGTATTTCAGGATCGCGCCGAGGGTGTCGGAGATGACCTCGGGCGACAGAGTGATCATGTCGAGCGCCAGCAGGCATTTCGCCCAGTCGATGGTTTCCGCAACGCCCGGCTTCTTGAACAGATCCTCTGTCCGCAGACGCTGGACAAAGGCGACCACCTCGCGGCTGAGCGCCTCGGAGGCCTCGGGCGCGCGGGCCTGCAGGATCTCCATTTCGCGGTCGAAATCGGGGTAGTCGACCCAGTGGTAGAGACAGCGGCGCTTGAGCGCGTCGTGGACCTCGCGCGTGCGGTTGGAGGTCAGGATGACGATGGGCGGTTCGGGCGCCTTGATGGTGCCAAGCTCGGGGATGGTGACCTGGAAATCCGACAGGGCCTCGAGCAGGAAGGCCTCGAAGGGTTCGTCGGTGCGGTCCAGTTCGTCGATCAGCAGAACCGGCGCGCCCGAGGCATCGGGGCGCATTGCCTGCAGCAGCGGACGTTCGATGAGGTATTCGTCGGAAAAGAGCTCCTCCTGCAGGCCCTTGCGGGTGGTGCCGCCTTCGGCTTCGGCGGTGCGGATGGCGACCATCTGGGCCGGGAAGTTCCATTCGTAGACGGCAGATCCCGCGTCCAGCCCCTCGTAGCATTGCAGGCGGATCAGGCGGCGCCCCAATGCGGCGGCGATGGCCTTGGCGATCTCGGTCTTGCCGACGCCGGCCTCGCCTTCCAGGAACAGCGGCCGGCCCAGTTTCAGCGACAGGAACACCACCGTGGCCAGCGACCGGCCGCAGACATAGCCCTGCGCCGCCAGCATGGACTGGACCGCATCGATGCTCTCGGGTGGGGTCTGGGTCATGGGCGCTCCTCCTTGGTTGGGTCAAGTGAGACCATGGGGATGACGGGCGTCAAGCCCGGTCCTTGTCGCAGCCGTGGTTAACGGCCAGCGTTTCTCCTCTGTCACGACACAGAATTGACGCAGTTGCCGCCGAAATCGTAGGTATCACGGGATCCGGCGCGATACAGGCGTCGGACCATGCGCAGCGGAAGGGGCACGGGGCCCATGACGATCACCACCGGGGACACGCACGACCGGGGTCTTCGGATCACCGCGGTCACCTGCGTCAAGAACGAAGGGCCCTTCGTGCTGGAATGGATCGCCTTCAACCGGCTGATCGGGGTGACGGATTTCCTGTTCTATTCCAACGATTGCACCGATGGCACCGACCGTCTGCTGGACGCGCTGGCGGCGCGCGGCGGGGTGACCCACCTGCCCAACCCGGCCCAGGGGCGCAATTACCAGATGGAGGCGCTGAAGGACGCGGCGCGCCAGGACGTGGTGACGCGGGCCGACTGGGTCTGGGTGGCCGACGTGGACGAATTTCTGAACATCCACGCAGGCGATCACACGATCCCGGCGCTGATCGCGGCTTGCGGGGATCCGCAGGCGATATCCGTCTGCTTCCAGTTCTTCGCCAATGACGGGGTGGACGGGTTCGTGGATACCCCCGTGATCGGGCAATTCCGGCGCAGCCATAATCCCGACATCTGGTGCGGCGAGACGGCGATCGAGGTCAAGTCGCTGGTGCGCAGGGATTTCCCGCTGCAATACTTCGGCGCGCACCGACCGTTCCACAAGCCGGGCAAGACGGCCGATCCGGCCTGGACCGATGGATCGGGCCGCGCAGTGCCGCACAAGTTCCTGGTGGCCGCCAACCCGCGCCGGATCCGCAAGTTTCCCGCCGCCGGGGCGCGCGCACATGCGACGCTGAACCATTACGCGCTGCGCTCGCTTGACAGTTACCTGGTCAAGAACGACCGGGGCGACGTGAACCGCGCGGGGCGGGCGTTTGACGATACCTATTGGCGCGAACGCAACGATCCGGCGTGGGAAGATCCATCGATCCTGCGGTACCTGCCGGCGCTTCAGGCCGCGCTGGCCAAGATGAAATCGGACCCCGAGATCGCCGCCCTGCATGACGAAGCCGTTCGCCTGCATATCGCCCGGCGCGATGAATTGCTGACGCAAGAGGCGTATCGCGAGATGCAGGCGCAGCTCAGGTCCGCCCGGCCGCTGACGCCGCAGGAGACGGCATTGCTGGACAGGCTGGGCATCGAGGCATGAGCCTGATCGCCATCAACCTTGGCCTGCCGAAATCGGGCACGACGACGCTGGCGCGCGCCCTGCGGCGCGCCGGGCTGCACGTGGCCGACCACCGCATCCGCAAGCGCCAGACCGGGGACGAAACCCTGAGTGGGGCCTATGTGGGCGATGTCCTTTACCAGGGCTATTTCGCGGGCGACGACCCCGCCGGGCGGCTGACCGGGTTCCAGGCGCTGAGCGAGGTCAGCGTGCTGCACGGAGGGCGGTCGGTCTGGCCGCAGATGGATTTCGCGCTGATAGACGCCCTGCGCGCGCATCATCCGGGGGTGAAATTCCTGGGGTCGCGCCGGGATGCGTTCGAGATGTCGCAATCCATGCTGGCCTGGTCCGACCTTGGCGTCCTGCGCCTGCCGCAGGCGACGATCCCGGGTTTGCCGAAGGGCTATGGCGAGACATCGAAAGAGCGGATCCAGTGGGTCGAGGGGCATTACGCGACGCTGGCCCGTTGGTTCGCGAACGATCCCGATTACCTGGAATACGACGTGACGGATCCGGAGGCGGCGGCGAAGATCGGCGCGCATCTGGGGCGCGACCTGCCCTGGTGGGGCAAGGCCAACGCCAACCCGATCCGGCGTCACAAGGAACAGGCGTGATGCGCATTCATCTTCATATCGGCCCGCAACAGGTGGGTGCCGACCGGCTGCAACTGGCGCTGGATCAGAACCGTGCGGCGCTGGCCGAACGCGGCGTCGTGCTGCCCGCCAGCCCGGGGCGGCGCAACCAGACCAAGCTGTTCCTGGCGGTGACCGACCCCGACCATATCGACCCGCTGCGGTTCAACCGGGGCTATATCGCGCCCGACCGGCAGGCGGCGCTGTTCCGGTCGGTGCAGGCGGACCTGCTGCGCGAGGCGTCCGGTGCACAGCAGATGATCCTGACCTGCGCGCAGCTGGGCGGGCTTTATCGGCGGTCCGAACTTGAACGGCTCAAGGCGCTGCTGGCGCCGTTGTCCGCAGATATCCGCGTCATCGCCCATGTCGACGACCCCGCCCGCCTGCTGGCCCGCCAATATGCGCACCAGGTGATGGAGGGACGCGCGACACCCTTGTCGGCCGAGTTGGAGATGGGCGGCGACTGGTGGCAGGGCTGTATCGAGGCGATGCCGGTCATCGACCCGAAGGCGGGCGTATTCGAGGAAACGCAGGGGCTGCCCTTCTGGCTGGATTACGCGGGGCTTGTCCGTCATTGGGAGGATGTCTTTGGCGCAGGCGCCGTCACCCTGCGCCCGTACGACGTCCAGCGATTCAATGGCCGCAACATGCGCGCCGAAATCGCCGAAGCGTTCGGCATCGACGGCAATCTCTCCAAGATCGAGGCCATTGAACCCGCCCCCGAACCCTCTGCCGCCTGGCTGGCACGGGCGCGCGCGATGAACGGGCTGTTCCTGAAGCTGCTGGCAAAGGGCGATCACATCCTGCCCCGCAAACTGTGGAGCCAGCTTCTGGGGGAATTGCAGGTGCCCGGCGATCCGATAGACCCCGGCACGCTCACCGCCGTCACCGACCGCTTCGCCCAGGCCAATGCCACGCTCGTCAACCGGTTCCCCGCGCTGAAGGACGTGCTGGCCACCCCGCCCGCCGCACAGACGCCGTGGAGCGAAGCCGACCCGACGAAGGGCTTCCGCGCCACGCAGTACCTGGTCGCCTTCATGCATCTGATCGAACGCGCCACCCTGGCCGAACGCAAGGCGCGCACCGCCGATCTGGCCCGCGCCAACGGCCACGCGGTGCCCCGCCCGGCCGAGGACCTGACCGAAACCGCCCGCCGGATCATGCCCGACAGCGCGATCGCCAATTTCGAACGCCTGCGCGGATCGCCCTATGCCCCGCACAACCGCCTTGGCGCGGTGAACGAGGAGGAGCCGGGCGCCGCCTATGACCCGATGCCGCCGCGCCAGCTGTCCGACGGGTCCACCGGCAACGTGATCGTCGGCTGCATGAAGAACGAGGCGCCCTATATCCTGGAATGGATCGCCTATCACCGTGCCATCGGGGTCGACAATTTCCTGATCTACACCAACGGCTGCGAAGACGGCACCGACGAGATCCTGTCGCGCCTTGATGCCCTGGGCATCGTGCACCACCGGCTGAACGACGACTGGAAGGGCAAGTCCCCCCAGCAGCACGCGCTGAACCAGTCGCTGAAGGAAGAGGTCATCCGCAACGCCGACTGGATCATCCATATCGACGTGGATGAATTCATGAACGTGCGCTGCGGCAACGGCACGCTGGACGATTTCCTTGCCGCCGTACCGGATGCGACCAACGTGGCGATGACCTGGCGGCTGTTCGGGCACAACGGGGTGACGGGCCTGAAGGACGACCTGGTCATCGACCAGTTCGACACCTGCGCGCCAAGGTTCTGTCCCAAGCCGCACACCGTCTGGGGCTTCAAGACGATGGTCCGCAACATCGGCGCCTATGCCAAGCTGTCCTGCCACCGGCCCAACAAGCTGCGCGACGATTTCCGCGACCGGGTGAAATGGGTCAACGGATCAGGCAAGGACATGACCCGCGACGCCGCCGAAAACGGCTGGCGCAGTTCAAAGCGGACGGTGGGCTATGACCTGCTGCAGCTGAATCACTATGCCCTGCGCAGCGCCGAAAGCTATCTGGTCAAGCGCCAGCGCGGCCGCGCCCTGCACGTGGACCGGTCGATCGGGATCAATTACTGGATCCGCATGGACTGGTCCGACAACCGCGACATCACCATCAAGCGCAATATCCCCCGGGTGCGCGCCGAATACGACAGGCTGCTGGCCGACCCGGTGCTGCGCGACTGGCACGACCGGGGCTTTGCCTGGCACAAGGCCAAGGCGCAGGAACTGCACGCCATGCCCGAATTCGAGGCCCTCTACCAGCAGGCCCTGACGCTGAAGCTGACAGAGACCGAGCGGGTGGCCTATGCGCTGACGCTCGACATGGAGACCTGAGGGGAAAGCCGATGCGCCTGCTGGCGATCCTGACGGTCCGCAACGAAGGCGCCTTTCTGCTGGACTGGCTGGCCCACCACAAGGCAGTGGGCTTCACCGATTTCCTGGTGTTTTCCAACGATTGTCAGGACGGCACCGACGTGATGCTGGACCGGCTGGCGGCGATGGGCGAGGTCGACCATATCCGCAACGACGGGCCCTATGACAAGGGCGGCATCCAGTTCACCGCGCTCAAGCGCGCCGACAAGCTGAAGGCGGTGAAACGGGCCGACTGGATCCTGCCGCTGGACGTTGACGAATTCGTCAACATCCACGTGGGCGACCGCACCCTGCCCGCGCTGCTGGGCGCCCTGCCCGACGCCACGGCGATCACCCTGACGTGGCGGCTGTTCGGCAATGGCGGCGTCGTGGAATACGAGGACCGCCCGGTGACGCAGGTCTTTACCCGCGCGGCCCCGGTGGTGATGTACTGGCCCTGGCGGTCGGCGATGTTCAAGACGCTGTACCGCAACGATGGCACCTATCGGAAAGTCGGCGTGCACCGTCCCCGCAACCCCGATGCGGACCGCGTCCATGACGCGCGCTGGTTCGACGGCGAGGGACGCGCGCTGGACGACCAGTTCCGCACGCGGCGGATCTTTTCCAATTACGGGCGGCCGAATTACGGGCTGGTGCAGCTGAACCACTATCCGCTGGGTGCGATGCAAAGCTACGTGCTGAAGGCCGACCGGGGGCGAGCGGTGCATTCCGATCACCTTCTTGGGCTCGATTATTGGGTGGAACGCAATTTCGCCACGGATGAGGATCGATCGGTCCTGGGGCTGGCCCCCAGGGTGGCCGAAATCCGCGACATGCTGCGCGCCGATCCGGCGCTGTCGCAGCTGCACGAGGCGGCCGTGACCTGGCGCCACGACCGGTTCCAGGACCTGATGGCCGAGGAACCGTATCGTTCGCTTTATGGCCGCCTGCTGGTCACGCCGCCGTCGCAACCGCTGTCGCTGGCCCGCGCGCAGGTGCTGTTGCGCCATGCCACCGCGACGCGCGGGAATTGAGCCACAAGCGGGTTTCCGAAGGTCCAAGAAACCAGCAAGATCTTTGCACATTTTTGCCACAAATTGCTTCTAATTCAGGACCATTGACCCGGTCGGGAGCGGCGGGTGCGATGGACGACCAAGGACAGGCAGATGCAGGACGAAGACGACAGGCTCGACATGTCATTGGCCGGGCTGGGGCCCGCGGCCTGGAAGACCGGCCTGGCCGGGATGGCCGACGCCGAGGGCATGTTCGAAGACCTTGGCCCCCGCCATTTTTCCACCTTCATCGAACGCGACCAGACGCTGCTGGTCACCTTCGAGACGACCGAAAGCATCCGCACCCTGTCCCGGCGCGCGCAGCCGCTGGGCTTTGACATGGTGCGCGCGCAGGACTGGTCGCACCTGTGCGTGATCAGTGACGGCGACACCTGGTTCCGCGACCCGGTGCTGTACGATTTCTTCGACCGGCTGACCGACGACGGATTCTTCGAAAGCTATCACCGCATCGTGTTTTACGGCGCGGGATCGTGTGGGTATGCGGCGGCGGCGTTTTCGGTGGCGGCGCCCGGATCGACGGTGGTCGTGGTGCAGCCCCAGGCGACACTGGATCCGCGGATGACCGAATGGGATCCGCGGTTCACCGACATGCGCCGGATCTCGTTCACAGACCGCTACGGCTATGCGCCCGACATGATCGATGGCGCGGACAAGGCCTTCGTGCTGTACGACCCGCGCGAGACGCTGGATGCGATGCACGGCGCGCTGTTCCAGCGGCCCAATGTCGTGCGGTTGCGGATGCCGCACATGGGCGACGCGCTGCAGACCAGCCTGGTGGAAATGGGGCTGCTTTACCAGGTGCTGCTGCTGGCCGGGACCGGCCGGCTGAGCGAGACCGCCTTTGCCCGGCTCTACCGTGTGCGGCGCGATCACCCGGCGTACCTGCGCAACCTGATGACGCGGCTGGACACCGATGAACGGCCCTACCTGAACGCCCTGCTCTGCCGGTCGGTCACGGCCCGCATGAACGCGCCCAAGCTGCACCGCAGGCTCAACGCCCTGCGCGCGGCAGCCGATACGGGCGCGTTCCGTTTCCCGCCCGATTGAGGCGCGCAATAGCGCTCTGACATCTGGAAGCGGCGCGCGCTTCGTGCTAGCGGCAGGGCATGAGCGACACCCTGACCATCCCGCGTCCCGACGACTGGCACCTGCACCTGCGCGACGGCGCGATGCTGAAGGCCGTCCTGCCCGAAACCACCCGCCATTTCGCCCGCGCGATCATCATGCCGAACCTGGTTCCGCCGGTGGTGACCGGCGCCCATGCGGCGGCTTATCGCGACCGGATCCTGGCGGCGATGCCCGAAGGCGCGGATTTCACCCCGCTCATGACGCTATACCTGACGGAAGAGACCGACCCCGCCGATGTCGCGGCGGCTGCTGAAAGCGGCCTGGTGACAGCGGTGAAACTGTACCCGGCCGGGGCCACGACCAATTCCGCCAGCGGTGTGCGCGACTTCGACAAGGTGCGCCCGGTGCTGGAGAAGATGGCCGAGATCGGCCTGCCGCTGTGCGTTCATGGCGAGGTGACGGACCCCGAGATCGACATCTTCGACCGCGAAGCCGTGTTCATCGACCGCGTGCTGGACCCGATCCGCAAGGCGACGCCGGGGCTGAAGGTGGTGATGGAACACGTGACCACCAAGGATGCGGTCGATTACGTGTCGGGCGCGGACACCGGGCTGGGCGCGACGATCACCGCGCATCACCTGGTCATCAACCGCAACCACATCCTGGTGGGCGGCATCCGCCCGCATTACTACTGCCTGCCGGTCGCCAAGCGCGAGCTGCACCGCAAGGCGCTGGTCGCCGCGGCGGTGTCGGGGGACAAACGGTTCTTCCTGGGCACCGACAGCGCGCCGCACCTGGACGCGGCCAAGCTGCAGCCCTGCGGCTGCGCCGGCTGCTTCACGGCGACCAACGCGGTGGCGGTGGTGGCAGAGGTCTTCGATGGCGAAGGCGCGCTGGACAAGCTCGCAGGGTTCCTGAGCCGCAATGGCGCGGGCTTCTACGGATTGCCGGTCAATGACGGCACGCTGACCCTGACCCGCGGCGCGGCACAGACCTTCCCCGAGGACGTGGCGACCGCCGATGGGCCGGTCACCGTCTTCGATCCCGCCCGTCCGATCCATTGGGCGGTCTCGCCCGACAGCTGACCTGCACATGGCCCCACGCCAGAAAATTCGTCGAATTTTCTTGGCCCCAACACAGAAAATCCTGCGAATTTTCTCGCGCCGACACGAAGGAACCCGCCCATGATCCCGTCCAGCTTCCCCCCGGCCGAAGAGATCGCGCGTCTCACCGCCTCGATGTTCCTGGAAATCGAGGCGGTACACCTGAACGCGACCCAGCCCTTCGTGCATGCCTCGGGCCTGCCCTCGCCCACCTATATCGACTGCCGCAAGCTGATCTCGTTTCCGCGCCTGCGTTCGACGCTGATGGATTTCCTGACCGTCACGATCATGCGCAACGCGGGCTTCGAAGCCTTCGACGTGATCGCGGGCGGCGAAACCGCAGGTATCCCCTTCGCCGCCTTCGTGTCCGAACGCATGGCGCTGCCGATGGCCTACGTGCGCAAGAAGCCCAAGGGCTATGGCCGCAACGCCCGCATCGAAGGCGTCATGACGGAAGGCGACCGGGTGCTGCTGGTGGAAGATCTGACCACCGACGGCGGATCGAAGCTGTCCTTCGTCGACGCCATCCGCGAGACCGGGGCCAGCTGCGGGCACACGGCGGTCATCTTCTATTACGACATCTTCCCCGAGACCCGGCAGGTGCTGGGCGACCACGGGATCGAGCTGCACCACCTGTGCACCTGGTGGGACATCCTGGCCGCCGCCAAGGAAAAGGGCACGTTCGACACCGCCACGCTGGACGGCGTCGAGGCCTATCTGAACGATCCGCGCGGCTGGCAGGAAGCACACAAGTAAGCCCACAGATCGAATCAAGGGCTCAATCGAAATCTTGTGTTTGTTCCGCCTCGTGCTACCCTATCTGCACAAGGCGGACACCAGGCAGAACTTACGCACAGGCTAGTCCACGACCATCCCCAGGGATCTCCACAGGGATTTCCACAGTGCATTCGGGGATGCGAAGGGCTATTCGTGTGCCTCACCAGCGGGTGGGAGAGCAGTCATGAACGAAATCACACGGTTCGACCCGAACGGACCGGAATCCGACACCGAAAAGACGGCAGAGCCCCTGCCGCAGTCGATCGAGGCCGAGCAGCAGCTGCTGGGCGCGATCCTGACGAACAACGACATCTACGACCGGATCGCATCCATCGTGCGGTCCGAGCATTTCCACGACCCGGTCCATTCGCGCATCTTCGAGATCGCTGCCGCCCGGATCGCGCGCAACCAGCTGGCCTCGCCGGTCACGCTGAAGGCGTTCATGGAAGACGACGAAGGCCTGGCCGCGCTTGGCGGCGCGGCCTACCTGGCGCGTCTGGCCGGATCCGCGATCTCGACCTTCGCGGCGCGCGATTACGCGCAGATGATCTACGACATGGCCATCCGGCGCGAGCTGATGGTCCTTGGGCGCGAGATCTCGGCCAAGGCCGCGCGCGTCGACGTCAAAAGCGAACCCAAGGACCAGATCGTCGAGGCGGAACAGAGCCTTTACAAGCTGTCCGAACAGGGCAAGTCCGACAGCGGGTTCCAGTCCTTCCTGAAGGCGGTGACCGAGGCCGTGAACTCGGCCAATGCCGCCTATCAGCGCGACGGCGGGCTTTCGGGCATTTCCACCGGCCTTGTCGACATGGACAAGAAGCTGGGCGGGCTGCACAAGTCCGACCTTCTGATCCTTGCAGGCCGTCCGTCGATGGGGAAGACCTCGCTTGCCACCAACATCGCCTTCAACGTGGCCAAGGCCTATCGCCGCGGGCTCAGGCCGGATGGTACCGAGGGCAATATCGACGGCGGCGTCGTGGGCTTCTATTCGCTGGAAATGAGCGCCGAGCAGCTGGCCGCCCGGATCCTGTCCGAGGCCGCCGAGGTCCCGTCCGAGAACATCCGCCGCGGCGACATGACGGAAACCGAATTCCGCCGCTTCGTCGAGGCCGCCAAGGACCTGGAATCCTGCCCGCTGTTCATCGATGACACCCCGGCGCTGCCCATCGCCCAGCTGTCGGCCCGCGCGCGCCGGCTGAAGCGGACCCATGGGTTGGACCTGCTGATCGTCGACTACCTGCAGCTGGTGCGCGGCACGGCCGACAACCGGGTGCAGGAGATCGCCGAGATCTCGATGGGCCTGAAGGCCATCGCCAAGGAATTGCAGATCCCCGTCATCGCGCTGTCGCAGCTGTCGCGCGGCGTGGAAAGCCGGGACGACAAGCGGCCACAGCTGTCGGACCTTCGGGAATCGGGATCCATCGAACAGGACGCCGACGTGGTCATGTTCGTGTTCCGCGAGGAATATTACGTGGAACGGGAAAAGCCATCCGACGACCGGCTGGAAGAAATCGCCGCCTGGCAGGAACGGATGGAACGCCTGCACGGCAAGGCCGAGGTGATCATCGGCAAGCAGCGGCACGGGCCCATCGGCACGATCGAGCTGAGCTTCGAGGGCCAGTTCACCCGCTTCGGCAACCTGGTCCGACCCTGGCAACAGAACGACGATCCCGGCTACTGACCACGCGACGGGCGGCGCGCCCCCCGTGCCGCCCAATATTGCGACGTTCGCCGTTTCGCCGGCGCGCCCCGATCGCCCCCGCACCATGGTGTGACTGGACAGGGCGGCGATTCTCGGGCCCCATATGGTCATGCGTAATCTGCTAGTGTGTGCGGCCGCCCTGTTCGGTCCGCTCCCGGCGTTTGCCCAGGACATCGAAGTTGACGTCGAACTGGTGCTGGCGGCGGATGTATCGAGATCCATGTCCCCGAACGAGCTGGAGATCCAGCGCAAGGGCTATGCGGCGGCGATCACCAGCGACGAAGTGCTGGCCACCATCGGCGAAGGCATGATCGGGCGCATCGCGGTGACCTTCATGGAATGGGCCGGCGACGATCTGCAGACCATCATCGTGCCCTGGACCCTGATCGACAGCCTCGAGGACGCGCAGGCCATTGCCGACACGCTGACGGCGGAATTCCACGGCAACATGCGGCGCACCTCGATCTCCGGCGCGCTGGACCAGGCGGCGACGCTGTTTGACGACAACGGCTTCCTGGGGCTGCGCCGGATCATCGACGTATCCGGCGACGGGCCCAACAATGCCGGCGGCCCGGTCGTGCCCTCGCGCGATGCGGCACTGGAAAAAGGCATCATCATCAACGGGCTGCCGTTGATGACCATGGACGGCTTTTCCAACCGCTGGGGCATTCAGGACCTCGACGCCTATTACTTCAACTGCGTCATCGGCGGCCCCGGCGCCTTCATGATCCCGGTCTACGACTGGTCCGAATTCGCCGAAGCCGTGCGCCGCAAACTGGTGCTGGAAATCGCCGGCCTGCCCCAGACGATCGAGGTCGAAGAGGTGCGCAAGGTCAACGGCTACGACTGCATGGTGGGCGAGAAGATCTGGCAGCGGAACCGGTCGATCTGGATGGAGCCCTGACGCCATGCCCTGAGCGGGGCCCTGAGCGGGGCCCTCAGCGGGCGCGCGCGACAGATCAGCCTTGCTTTTGCGGGACCTTGACCTTGGCCCTGATCCTGTCATGAACACCACATGAGTACCGGACGGCTGAACATTGACCTGGGCGCGATCGCCGACAACTGGCGCGCGCTGGATGCCATGACACAGGCCGAGGCCGGTGCCGTGGTGAAATCCGATGGATACGGGATGGGCGCCGCGCCCGTCTCGATGGCACTGGCCCGCGCGGGCTGTCGCCGCTTCTTCGTCGCCATGGCCGAAGAAGGCGCGGCGGTGCGCCAGGCCCTTGGGCCGGGACCGATGATCGGGATCTTCGGCGGCCACATGGAAGGCGATTCGTCGCTGATCAGGGATCACCAGCTGACGCCGATGATCAATTCCGTCGACCAGATGCTGCGCCACGTCGAAGCGCTGCCCGGTCACTCTTTCGGCATCCAGCTCGACACCGGCATGAACCGGCTGGGCATGGAACCGTCCGAATGGGCGGCCCTGCGCGACATCGCCCTGGCCCAGTCGCCGGTGCTGATCATGTCGCACCTGGCCTGCGCGGACGAACCCGACCACCCGATGAACCAGAAGCAGCTGCAGGCCTTCGTCCAGATGACCCAGGGTATTGATGTGCCCCGGTCGCTGTCGGCCACGGCGGGCATGCTGCTCAGCCGGGATTATCATTTCGACGTGACCCGGCCGGGCATCGGCCTCTACGGCGGCCTGCCCTACCGGGCCTCCAGGCGCGTCGTCGACATCGACATGCCGGTGATCCAGGTGCGCGAGATCGCGGCGGGGGAACCGGTGGGCTATTCCAATGCCTTCGTGGCCACCCAGGCGATGCGGATCGCGACGCTGTCGTCGGGCTATGCCGACGGGCTGATCCGCCAGATCGGCAATTCCGGGCGCGGCATGCTGTACGCCGGCGACACCCCCTGCCCGATCGTCGGACGGATTTCGATGGACCTGATCACCGCGGATGTCAGCCACCTGGACGACATGCCCGAACGCCTGTCGATCCTGGGCCCGCACCAGTCCATCGACACGCTGGCCGAGGCCGGCGGCACCATCAACCACGAGATCCTGACGTCCCTGGGCGCCCGGTACGAGCGGAGCTACCGCGAATGATCCTGCTTGCCCCGCTCGGCGCGCTTGGCCGCGCGGTGCTGACCTTTCTGGCCAGTGTCGGAAAGGTTGCGATATTTGCGCTGCGCTCGCTCAGCCACATTTTCCGCCCGCCCTATTACCCGCGCGAATTCCTGTCGGCGCTGCTGAACATCGGCTGGCTGTCGCTGCCCGTGGTGGGCCTGACCGCGATCTTCACCGGCGGCGCGCTGGCCCTGCAGATCTACGCCGGCGGCGCGCGCTTCAGCGCCGAGGCCGTGGTGCCGCAGATTGTCGCCATCGGCATGGTGCGCGAACTGGGGCCCGTGCTGGTGGGCCTGATGATCGCGGCGCGCGTGACGTCGTCCATCGCGGCCGAGATCGCCACGATGAAGGTGACCGAACAGATCGACGCGCTGGTGACGCTGTCCACCAACCCGATGAAATACCTGGTGGCACCCCGCGTGCTGGCCGCGCTGGTCACCGTGCCGCTTCTGGTCGGCATCGGCGATGTCATCGGCATTGCCGGCGGCTATGGCGTGGCGGTCTATTCGCTGGATTTCAACCCGGCCACCTACCTCAACAACACGGTCAACTTCCTGGAAACCCGCGACGTGGTCTCTAGCCTTGCCAAGGGCGCGGCCTTCGGGCTGATCGCGGCGATGATGGGCTGCTATTACGGCATGGATTCGGGCCGCGGCGCCCAGGGCGTGGGCCGGGCGACCAAGGGGTCGGTCGAGGCCGCGGCGATCCTGATCCTGGCCGCCAACTTCGTTCTGACAGGGGTGTTCTTCTCGATATGATCCGGATGGAAGGGGTAGCCAAGGCGTTCGGCGACAACCACGTTCTGCGCGGTGTGGACCTGCAGGTGGACAAGGGCACTTCGATGGTCATCATCGGTGGCTCGGGCACCGGCAAGTCGGTGGCGCTGAAATGCGTTCTGGGTCTGATCCGGCCGGATGCGGGCAAGATCCTGGTCGATGGCAAGGACGCGACGGCCGGCGACCGGGATGCCTTCCTGGCCCGTTTCGGCATGCTGTTCCAGGGCGCCGCGCTGTTCGACTCCCTCCCCGTCTGGCAGAACGTCGCCTTCCGCCTGCTGCGTGGATCGCTGGCCCGGCCCCAGGCCGAGGCACGCGAGATCGCGGTGGAAAAGCTGCGCCGCGTGGGTCTGAAGGAAGACGTGGCCGACAAGCTTCCGGCGGAACTGTCCGGCGGCATGCAGAAACGCGTGGGCCTGGCCCGCGCCATCGCCGCCGAGCCCGAGATCATCTTCTTCGACGAACCTACCACCGGGCTCGACCCGATCATGGCCGGCGTGATCAACGACCTGATCCGCGAGATCGTGGTCGAAATGGGCGCCACGGCCATGACAATCACCCACGACATGTCCTCGGTCCGCGCCATCGCCGACAATGTCGCCATGCTCCACGACGGCGTGATCAAGTGGACCGGCCCGGTCGCCGACATGGACTCCAGCGGCGATCCCTACCTCGACCAGTTCATCCACGGCCGCGCGAACGGCCCGATCGAAGCGGTTCGCTGACGCCAGAAGAAAAGTCTCGCCGAGACTTTTCCCAAAACTTTCCAGGAAAGTTTTGATACCCGCCCCGTTGCCCCCGGTTCCCATGCTGCTGCGCCTCGCCACATTATCCCTGCTGATCCTCTACCCGGTCTCCTGGGCGGCACCGCTGATGCGCGCGGGGGTCCTGCCGATCTTCGGCCTGTCCGAAATCTCGGTCCTGACCGGCCTGCGCGCGCTCTGGTCCAGCGACATCTTCCTCGCCCTCGTCGTGGCGCTGTTCGCCATCCTCGCGCCTTACGCGAAACTCCTGGGCCTCGCCGCCGTGCAATGGAACCGCGCGCCACGCCGTCTGCTGCCCGTGATCCACGGTCTCAGCCGCCTGGCGATGGCCGATGTCTTCCTGATCGCGCTTTACATCGTGCTGGCCAAGGGCACCGGCGTCGGCCGCGTCGAAGTCGCCTGGGGACTGTACCTGTTCACCGCCCTGATCCTGGCCAGCATTGTCTGCGGATGGCTCACCGAACGCGCCAAGGCTTGAGGCCGGCGCGCGGGTAAGGCAGGAAGAGCCATGGCCAAAACCCTGCCTTACACCTGCACCTCCTGCGGTGCCTCGCACACCAAGTGGTCCGGGCGCTGCGAAACCTGTGGCGCCTGGAATACCGTGGTCGAAGCGCAAAAGCTGTCGTCTACCCCCGGCAAGTCCGGTCTGGGCGGCAAGCTGGGCCGCACGCTGGACCTGACCGACCTGGGCCATGACGAGGTTCCGCCGCCCCGCACCGCCTCGGGCATCGACGAACTGGACCGCGTCCTGGGCGGAGGCCTGGTCGAGGCCAGCGCGATCCTGGTCGGCGGCGATCCGGGCATCGGCAAATCCACGCTGCTGCTGCAGGCCGCAGCCAGTTTCGCGCGAAACGGGCTCGAAACCATCTATGTCTCGGGCGAGGAAGCCGCGGCCCAGGTGCGCTTGCGCGCGCGGCGGCTGGGCCTGTCGGACGCGCCGGTGCGGCTGGCTGCCGACACCAACCTGCGCGACATCCTGACGACGCTCGACAAGGAACGCCCGAAGCTGGCGATCATCGATTCGATCCAAACCATGTGGCTGGATTCGGTCGAGGCCGCGCCCGGATCCGTCAGCCAGGTTCGGGCCGCCGCGCATGAACTGACCGCCTTTGCCAAACGGCGGGGCATATCGGTCATCCTGGTCGGCCATGTCACCAAGGACGGCCAGATCGCCGGCCCCCGCGTGGTGGAACACATGGTCGACACGGTGCTCTATTTCGAAGGCGAACGGGGCCACCAGTTCCGCATCCTGCGCGCCGTCAAGAACCGCTTCGGCCCGTCCGAAGAGATCGGCGTCTTCGAGATGACCGGCGCCGGGTTGTCCGAAGTGTCGAACCCCTCCGCCCTGTTCCTGGGCGCGCGCGAAGCGCCCAGCCCCGGGTCGGTGGTGTTTGCCGGCATCGAGGGCACGCGTCCGGTTCTGGTGGAACTTCAGGCACTTGTCGCCCCCTCGCCGCATTCGCAGGCGCGCCGGACGGTGGTCGGATGGGATGGCAGCCGGCTGGCGATGATCCTGGCGGTGCTGGAAGCGCGCTGTGCGATCCCCTTTGCCGGTCTGGATGTCTACCTGAACGTGGCGGGCGGTCTGAAGATATCCGAACCGGCCGCCGACCTGGCGGTCGCGGCGGCGCTTCTCAGCGCACGCGAAGATGTGACCCTGCCCACCGATACGGTGGTTTTCGGCGAGATCAGCCTCTCGGGCGGCTTGCGTCCCGCGACCCAGACCGAAAACAGGTTGAAAGAAGCGCAAAAACTTGGTTTCACCGCAGCCATCGCTCCGGCGGGGGGGAAGGCCACGGCGCGCAAGGGGTTCAAGCTCAACCGCGCCGCCGACCTGACCGCCTTCGTGGGCGATTTCTTCGGCGCGGGCTAAGACCCCGGACAAAGACAAGCCCGGCGCAAGGTCCGGGTCAACGCGAGAAGGCAGGCGGGACATGGAAGGCTTTACCATCATTGACGGCGTCGTGGCGCTTGTCATCGTCGTATCTGCATTGCTGGCCTATTCCCGCGGCATCGTGCGCGAGGCGATGGCGATCCTGGGCTGGGTCGGCGCGGCTGTCGTGGCCTTTCTGCTGGCCGACGAGGTCGAACCGCTGATCAAGGAAGTCCCGGTGATCGGCGACTTCATCTCGGACAGCTGCGAATTGTCGATCATCGCGGCCTTCGCCGCCGTCTTCGCGGTCGCCCTGATCATCGTCAGCTTCTTCACACCGCTGTTCTCGTCGCTCGTGCAACGCTCGGCCCTTGGCGGCATCGACCAGGGGCTTGGGTTCCTGTTCGGCGTGGCGCGCGGCGTGCTTCTGGTCGCGATCGCCTTCTTCATCTACGATCAGGTCATCACCGGCACCAACTACACGGTGGTGGACGACAGCCGGTCGGCCGTGGTGTTCGAACGTTTCACCGGCCAGATCGCGGACCAGAACCCCGAACAGGCACTGGGATGGATCACCACCCAGTACGAAAACCTGGTCGGCACCTGCGTTCCCGGCTGATCCCCGAATTCCCCCGACACCGCCCGCTGCGGTGCGGCCTCCGGTCGCCCGCAGAAAACTTGCTGCAAGTGCGAAAAGGTTTGTGATCCTTTCGTGACACCGGCTTCCCGAGGGAGTAAGGAGAGGGCGTTCATCACAGATAGAACCGGAGCTGCCAGCCTCGTGCCCCAGCCGCAGATGCCCCCTGCCCATCCTTTCGACGACGACAAGCTCAAGGAAGAATGCGGTATATTCGGTGTGCTTGGCGTCAAAGACGCCGCCAATTTCGTCGCCCTCGGCCTTCACGCCCTGCAACATCGCGGGCAGGAAGCGGGGGGAATCGTTACCCATGATCCGGTGCAGGGATTCAATTCCGCCCGGCGCTTTGGGTACGTGCGCGATTCCTTCACGTCCCAGGCAGTGATGGAAACCCTGCCCGGCCCCATCGGAATCGGCCACGTCCGCTATTCCACCGCCGGGTCCAAGGGCAACACCCAGATCCGTGACGTTCAGCCCTTCTTCGGAGAATTCTCCATGGGCGGCGCCGCGATCGCGCACAACGGAAACATCACCAATGCCAATGCCTTGCGGCGCGAACTGATCGACCGAGGGTCGATCTTTCAGTCGTCGTCGGACAGCGAATGCATCATCCACCTGATGGCGCGGTCGCTGCAGAAAGGCATCCCCGAACGCATGGAAGACGCGCTGCGCCGCGTCGAAGGCGCGTTCTCGGTCGTGGCCATGACCCGGACCAAGCTGATCGGCGTGCGCGACCCGCGCGGCGTCAGGCCGCTGGTGCTGGGCCAGTTGGGCGACGGTTGGGTGCTGGCGTCTGAGACCTGCGCGCTGGACATCATCGGCGCCGAGTTCATCCGCGAGATCGAGCCGGGCGAGATGGTGGTGATCACCGAGGATGAAGGCGTCGAAAGCGCCTTTCCCTTCCGCCCGGCCAAGTCGCGGTTCTGCATCTTCGAACATGTCTACTTCTCGCGCCCCGATTCGATTCTGGGCGGACGGTCCGTATATGAGACGCGCGAAGCCATCGGCCGGGAGCTGGCCAAGGAAGCGCCCGTCGATGCCGACCTGGTCTGCCCGGTGCCTGACAGCGGCACACCGGCGGCCGTGGGTTTTGCCGCGGAAAGCGGAATTCCCTTTGGCCTCGGCATCGTGCGCAACCAGTACATGGGCCGCACCTTCATCGAACCATCCGAACAGATCCGCAACATGGGCGTCCGGCTGAAGCTGAACGTGAACCGGGCGCTGATCCGCGACAAGCGGGTCATCCTGGTCGACGATTCCGTCGTGCGCGGGACCACCAGCCGAAAGATCAAGGAGATGATCCTGGATGCCGGCGCCAAGGAGGTCCATTTCCGCATCGCCTCTCCGCCGACGGCCTGGCCCTGCTTCTACGGCGTCGACACGCCCCAGCGCGAAAAGCTGCTGGCCGCGACCATGAGCGAGGACGAGATGCGCGACCACCTGCAGGTGGACAGCCTCAAGTTCATCTCGCTCGACGGTCTTTACCGCGCCGTGGGCGCCGGCGAAGGCCGCGACAACGCCGCGCCGCAATATTGTGATGCGTGTTTCTCGGGTGAATACCCGGTGGAACCCGCCGACATGATCGCCCAGGGCTTCAGGATGAAGGCGGCGGAGTGAACCTTCTCGACCTCGACGCCCGCTGGCGCCGTTTCAACGACCCGGACCGGACCTGCCCCTGCTGCGGGCGGTCCTTTTCCGGGGTCTTCGACATCGGCTTCGACCATCCCGACGCCTGGCCCTACGGCCCGGCGCTGGAAGGACCCGAATCGCAGGTCGGTCCAGAATTGCAGGTCGGCCCCGAATTTCAGGTCGGTGACGACAAGCTGGGGTCGGACCTGTGCCGGCTGGGCGAGGAACGGTTCATCCGCTGCCTGCTTCCGCTGCCGATCCTGGGCAGCGACGAGGTCTTTCATTTCGGCACCTGGGCGCTGGTGGCGCCCGGTGATTTCTATACCTACCTCGACGCCGCTTTCGGCGAGGCCGAATTCGACGGCTGCCCCGCCCTGCTGGCCAATGCCCTGCCGGGATTCGAGGACGAAGACGACGTGCCCTGCACCCTGGTGCCGGGCCCCGACAGCGAACGCCCGCGCCTTGTGGTCCAGGACGGTCCGCTGAAGGACGCGCAGGACGGCGGGATATCCTTCGACCAGCTGCTCGACCTGTATGCCGCATCGGGCCAGGACATCAGGCCGCACCTGGCGCAATAGGCCCCGGGCAGCATTCCGCCGCGGTGCAGCACCTTCCCGCCCATGTGCCGCGAGGTTCCCCATTCGGGTAGCTTTCGACTCATCAGGCCCCCTGCTACGCCCGTCGCTCGATAGAAACCTCAGACCGCGGACAGCGCGGCGGGCGGAGTAGATGACACAACAAAGTACGGGCGGTCCAACCCCGCCCAAGGTGGCCGGACTGGCCACCCAGTCGGTCGACATGGCACGGCACCAACCGGTGGTGATCGGCGTGTTCGGCCCGGAAAACCGGATGAGCGCCATGGTCCTGATGCCCAACGGCAAGACCGAAGAGGTCGGCGTCGGGCAACGGATCCACGGCAAGCAGATCGTGAGCATCGACAAGGACGGCGTGATCCTGGCCCATAAAGGGCGCGCCGAACGGCTGCCGCTGCCCTGACGCCTTGACTGTCCACTTGACCTGAGCCGCGGCTTTGGCCACAGGAGGACGTCATGACCCAGATTGCCCTCATCACCGGCGCCTCGCGCGGCCTGGGCGCCGCGCTTGCCCTGGCGCTTGCGCCGACCCATCACATCGTCGCCGTGGCCCGCACCACGGGCGGGCTCGAAGAGCTGGACGACCGCATCAAGGCGGCCGGCGGACAGGCGACGCTGGCGCCGATGGATGTCACCGTGGACGCGGCGATGGCCACGTTGTGCCGGGGCATCCATGATCGGTGGGGGCGCGTCGATGTCTGGGCGCATACGGCGGTGCATGCCGCGCCGCTGACCCCCGCGCCGATGATCGACCAAAAGGACTGGGACACGTCGCTGGCCGTCAATGTCGAAGCGACGCGGCGGCTGATCACCTACGTGGCGCCGCTGCTGCAGCCCGACGGTCGCGCGGTGTTCTTCGACGACCCGCGCGCGGGCCAGAAGTTCTTTGGCGCCTATGGCGCGACCAAGGCGGCCCAGATCGCCATGGCGCGCAGTTGGGCCGCCGAAACGGTGCGCACAGGCCCCCGGGTCGAGGTGCTGACGCCGAACCCGATGGCCACCGCCCTGCGCGCGCGGTTTTTCCCCGGCGAAGATCGCGATGCGCTGGCCTCGCCTGCCGCGGAGGCGCGCAACCTTCTGACCGTGCTCGGGCTGGTCAGCGCCTGAACCGCGTCCCCTTCAGGGCCGCGATGCCTTCGGCAGAGGTATTTTTGCCAAGAAGAAGACGGGGGTTTGCCCTGGCGGGGGCCAAGTGCTTGCTGCACCGGCGTGGCTCGCCTAAGGACGTAGGAAAGACGACGGGGCAAACCACATGCGCATTCTCATTACCAACGACGACGGCATCAACGCTCCGGGTCTGAAGGTGCTGCATGCCATCGCCGAAGAGGTCGCGGGCCCGGGCGGCGAGGTCTGGACCGTGGCGCCGGCGTTCGAACAATCGGGCGTGGGCCATTGCATCAGCTACACCCACCCGATGATGGTGTCGAAACTGGGCGACCGGCTGTACGCGGCCGAAGGCAGCCCGGCCGATTGCGTGCTGACCGCGCTGCATGACGTGATGAAGGACCAAGGGCCCGACCTGATCCTGTCGGGCGTCAACCGGGGCAACAATTCGGCCGAGAACGCGCTGTATTCCGGCACCCTTGGCGGGGCGATGGAGGGCGCGCTGCAGGGCATCCCGTCGATGGCGCTGTCGCAATATTACGGGCCGGGCAACCGGCACCTGGACAACCCGTTCGAGGCGGCGCTGGTTCATGGCGCGGGCCTGGTGCGCAGGATCCTGGACGCCTCGCCCGTCGATGGCGGCGATTACCGGCTGTTCTACAACATCAACTTCCCGCCCCATGCCGCCGACGACGTCGCCGGCACCCGGGTGTCGCGCCAGGGCGCGCGGACCGGCCTCGGGTTTCATACCGAACCGCTGATCTCGCCCTCCGGGCGCCGGTTCCTGTGGATCCGCGGCGCCAACCAGGACCAGCCGACCGCGCCCGGCACCGATGCCGCCGTCAACCTCGAAGGGTATATCTCGGTCACGCCGATGCGCGCCGACCTGACCGCCCACGAGGTGCTGGACACCCTGAAAGCCATCGAATGAGCGCTGACGCGGAAACCAAGATGCGGTTCCTTTATACTTTACGCTCCAAGGGCGTGACCGACCCCCGCGTCCTGAACGCGATGGAAGGCATCGACCGGGGCATCTTCGTCAAGGGCCTGTTCGCCGAACGCGCCTACGAGGACATGCCGCTGCCGATTTCCTGCGGGCAGACGATCTCGCAGCCCTCGGTCGTCGGGCTGATGACCCAGGCGCTGGAAGTGTCGCCCCGCGACAAGGTTCTGGAGGTCGGCTGTGGATCCGGCTACCAGGCCGCGATCCTGTCGCGGCTGGCGCGCCGGGTCTACACGATCGACCGTCACCGCCGGCTGGTGGCCGAGGCGCGCGCGACCTTCGAGGCGCTGGACCTGGTCAACATCACCGCCTTCACCGCCGACGGCAGTCGCGGACTGGAAGAACAAGCCCCGTTCGATCGCATTCTTGTCACCGCCGCGGCCGAGGATCCGCCTGGCCCTCTCTTGGCGCAGCTGCGAATTGGCGGTATCATGGTCTTGCCGGTAGGCCAGTCGGACGCGGTTCAGACGTTGATCCGGGTGCGTCGGCTGGAAAGTGGGTTCGACTACGAGGAATTGAGGCCGGTTCGCTTCGTGCCGCTGCTCGAAGGGCTCGGCAAAGAGACCTGACAGGACGAAATGATTGCCAAGCTCCCGGTCACAGGGGGCCAGCATGAGGAAATCGAGATGCCCCAAGCCCCCCACTTCCCCCGCCTGATCCTGCCCGCCGTCTGCAGTGCGCTGGCGCTTTTGTCAGGATGTAGTGAACCTCTTGACATGGACCTGCGCGGCAATCTTGGCGCCTTTTCCACGGCCGAGGCGGCGCAGACCGCCAGCACCACCAAGCGCCCGCAGCCCGATGCGCGCGGGGTGATCACCTATCCGAACTACCAGGTCGTGGTGTCGAAGAAGGGCGAAACGGTGTCCGAAATCGCCGGGCGTCTGGGCTTTACCGCCGACGAGCTGGCCAAGTTTAACGGGATCGACCCCACCGTGCCCCTGCGCGCGGGCGAGGTCATCGCCCTGCCCCGGCCGCTGCCCTCGGTGCCCGACAGCGTGGCATCGGCAAGCCCCGGTTCGGTCGATATCGAGGCGCTGGCCAATTCCGCCATCGACGCCTCGGCGGAAACACCACGGGTCGAGACCCAGACATTGCCGCCCGCCGGGCCCGAGCCGATCCGCCACAAGGTGGAACGCGGCGAGACCGCTTATACGATCGCGCGGCTTTACAACGTGTCGGTGCAATCGCTGGCGGAATGGAACGGGCTCGACGCCGAATTCGAGGTGCGCGAAGGCCAGTACCTGCTGATCCCCGTGGCCCGCAGCGCGCCGCCCTCGGGCGCGGCCGTGGCCGCCGCCCAGACCGACGTGACGGAACCCGGTGTCGGATCGCCCACGCCGATCCCGCCAAGCGCGAGCGAGCCGCTGCCCGCAAACGACACGACCGCCACAGCGATCGAAACCCCGAACGTCAAGGCCGAGCCGCAGACGCTGCCGACGCCGCAGGGCGCAATGTCCTACCCGGTGCAGGGCAAGATCATCCGCGCCTACGCGAAGGGCAAGAACGAAGGCATCGATATCGCGGGATCGCCCGGCGAAGCCGTGTCGGCCGCTGAATCCGGCACCGTCGCCGCGATCACCCAGGACCAGGACCAGGTGCCGATCCTTGTGCTGCGCCACAGCGATGGCCTGCTGACAGTATATGCCAACGTTGCTGACATCTCGGTTGCCAAGGGCCAATCGGTGAAACGCGGGCAGAAAATCGCCCGGCTGCGGTCCGGCGACGAGGCCTATGTGCACTTCGAAGTGCGCGACGGCTTCGACAGCGTCGATCCCTCGACCTATCTCAACTGACACGCTCCTGACAGACTATCTGGCACGGGTGGCCGGTGGCTTGCGGGGTGGCTTACAACGCCACCCCGTGCCGACCCGCAAGATCGGTGAAGAACTGCCAGGCCACCCGGCCCGACCGTCCACCGCGCGTGGCCTGCCATTCGATGGCCTCGGCCCGCAGGACCTCGGGATCGACATCGACGCCATGCGCCGCGCAATAGCCGTCGATCATCGCCAGGTATTCGTCCTGGGTGCAGGGATGGAACCCCAGCCACAGGCCGAACCGATCTGACAGGGACACCTTTTCCTCGACCGCCTCGCTGGGACTGATCGCCGAAGACCGTTCGTTTTCGATCATGTCCCGGGGCATCAGGTGACGCCGGTTCGACGTGGCGTAGAAGACCACGTTGTCGGGCCGACCTTCGATACCGCCATCCAGCACCGCCTTCAGCGACTTGTAATGCTGGTCGTCGTTGGAAAACGACAGGTCGTCGCAAAACAGGATGAACCGATGGTAAGAGCTGCGCAGATGTTTCAGCAGTCGGCCGACGCTGGGCAGGTCTTCGCGCAACAATTCCACCAGCTTGAGGTTCGGGAAATCGACATTGATGGCGCCATGCGCCGCCTTGACCAGGCTCGACTTCCCCATCCCGCGCGATCCCCAGAGCAACGCGTTGTTTGCGGGCAGCCCCCTGGCGAAGCGCCGGGTGTTGTCCATCAGCGTGTCGCGGGACCGGTCGACCCCCACCAGAAGCGAGATATCGACCCGGTTGACCGTCTTCACCGGCGTCAGCCGCTCGGGCCCAACGTGCCAGACGAAGGCGGGCGCGGCGTCGAAATCCGGTGTGGCCAGCGGCGCCGGAGAAAGTCTCTCCAGCGCCGCGGCGATGCGGTCAAGGGCGTCCGTGCCGGCAAGAGGCAAGGTCTGGTCACCGTCGGCCATCACTTGTCCTCCTTGTCTTCGAACTCGGCGGCCATCGGGTCTTCGTCGTCATCGTCGAAATACCCGTCTGCGCGCAGATTGGCATCCCGCGTCTTTTCGACCCGTTTCACCAGGAAGATCGAGATCTCGTAAAGCCCGTAGACCACCACGAACAGGATCGCCTGGGTGATCACGTCGGGCGGTGTCACCAGCGCGGCCAGCACCAGGATGGCAACAACGGCGTACTTCCTGACATTGCCCAGACCCTCGGCACTGACCAGACCGGCCTTGCCCATGAGTGTCAGGAGCACTGGCAGTTGGAAACAGATCCCGAAGGCGACGATCAGCTTCAGCGTGATGTCCAGGGTCTCGTTGACCTTGCCGTTGAAGACGATCTCGATTCCGTGCTTGGGCGCCACGGGGTTCTGCGTGACCTCGACCACCCCGTCGGCGACCGTCGCCACCAGGTTCGACACCAGCGAAGACGCATCCGCGAAGCCCAGGAAGAATTGCATCGCAAGCGGCGTCACGACGTAATGGGCAAATGCCGCGCCCAGCAGGAACAGCCCCGGCGATGCGATCAGGAACGGCAGAAACGCATTCTTTTCAGACCGGTACAGCCCTGGCGCCACGAAACGCCACATCTGGTAAGCGATCACCGGAAAAGACAGCCCCAGCCCGAACACCATCGAAATCCGCACCAGGGTAAAGAAATACTCCTGCGGCGCGGTGTACTGCATCACCGGGTTCGGATCCCCCAGCGCGCGCATGGTCTTCTCGATCGGAATCAGCAGAAAGTCGAGGATCGCCCCCCCGACCGTGAAACACGCCACCATGGCGACCATGAAAGCGACAACGGACCAGATCAGCCGTTGTCGCAATTCCGCCAGGTGCTCGATCAGCGGCGCGGCGCTGTCTTCGATGTCGTCGTCTTGGGTGCTGCTCATGTCTCGGTCTTCTCGTCCGTCGCATCCGTCGTTGCGGTCGTTGCCGCCAACGCGGCCTCGGCCTCTTCCGCCTTGGCCAGTGCCGCGGCCGCTTCCCTGGCCTTGCGGTCGGCCGCGGCCCGGGCGGTCTGCGCCTGGATCTTCTTGGCCTGTTCGGACCGTTCAGCTGCCAGCTTTGCGGTCGCCGAATCGGCCTTGTACTTCTTGGAATCCATCGAAGACGTCAGATCCCGCGCCGCATCCTTGACGCCGTCCATGGCAGCGCTCAGCGGGTTCGCCGCCGCGTTCAGCCCCTTGGTCACGTCCCGCAGTCCCGTTTCGTCGGCTGCATCGTTCATCGCGCGGCTGAATTCCCGCGCCATGGCGCGCGCCTTGCCGACAAAGCGGCCGACGTTGCGGAACAGCACCGGCAAGTCCTTCGGCCCGACCACGATCAGGGCGACGATGCCGACGACCAGAAGCTCGCTCCAGCCCAGATCGAACATGGAGGATTACGCCTTCGTCTTGTCGGTCTCGGGCTCAAGCTCGGGCGTCACGTCCTTGGCGGTTTCGCCCGACTGATCTTCCTCAAGTTCCTTGGCGCCGTCGTTCATGCCCTTCTTGAACGAGGTGATTCCCTTGCCGACCTCGCCCATGATCGAGCTGATCTTGCCGCGACCGAAAAGCACCAGGACCACGACTGCGATCAGAAGAAGGCCGGGAAGGCCGATATTGTTGAGCATCTGAAAACTCCTTTGCCCGCGCGGGACACCCCGCACCACGTCATTTCGGCATCCTTGTTAGAACCGCGTCCGCGCGCTGAAAAGCGCCCGCGTCCCGATCCGCAGGGTCCGGGCACCGGATTCAAGGCAGGAAAATCATGCACTGCGGCCTCCTGACAGGTTTTTGTCAGGACTTTTCCGCGATAGACTGGTCTTCGACCAAGGAGAGCCCCGAATGCGCCGCAGCGACCGCCTGCTTGACCTGATGACCCGCCTGCGCGACGGCGCCGTGCACCGCGCCGAAGACCTGGCGCGCGACTTCGACGTATCCGTTCGCACAATCTATCGCGACATGGACACGCTGATCGCCTCCGGCGTGCCGGTGGAGGGCGCGCGGGGCTCGGGTTACCGGGCGCTTGATGCGCTGACCCTGCCGCCGCTGACGCTGACCCCGGCCGAGGTCGAGGCGCTGCAACTGGGCCTGGCCATCGTCGCCGAAGCCCCCGATCCGGACCTGAAGGCCGCCGCCCTGTCCTTGACCGACAAGGTCGATGCCGCGCTGCCGGCCGAAGCGCCCGATCTCATGGGCTCGGCCCTGGCCGTCTATCCCTTCTCGGACGCGGCGCGCGGCTTTTCCCACATGTCCACGATCCGCGCCGCCATCCGGGGTCGCCAGAAACTGCGGCTCAGCTATCGCCGGCCGGATGGGCTCTGGAGCTTTCGCACCATCAGGCCACTGCAGATCACCCATTTCGGGCGCATCTGGACGCTGACGGCATGGTGCGAATTACGCAATGATTTCAGGGAATTCCGCGTCGATCTTATCGAAAGCGCGGATATCCTGCCGGAATTCTTCGTGGATGAACCGGGCATGAGCCTGGCCGATTACAAGGCCGCCGGCTGACCCGGGTCAGGCCGGAAAGACAAAGCATTTCTCGCGCGGGATCGTCAGCCACATCGGCTTGCCCGGCTTGGGCAGGAACACCGCCGGAACCGTCGCCTTCAGCACCGACGCATCGTGATCCATGCGGAATTCCACCAGGCTTTCGTGCCCCATGAAACGCGACCGTTCCACAACGCCCCGCGCGGCTACCCCGTGCTGCGAGGTCGGCAGCGGCCCCTTGCCTGCCCGGTCGAAATCGATCCGCACGTGCTGCGGACGGAACACGATGTCGACGACCGTGCCGTCGGGCTGGCCCGGCGCAAGGAAGCTGCCAAAGACGGTTTCGGCCAGCGCGCCGTTCACCTCGGCCGTGATCACATTGGTGTCCGAGAAAAAGGACACCGCCGCCTTGTCGGCCGGGCGGGTATAGACGTTGTAGGGCGCGCCCATCTGCACGATCCGGCCATTGCGCATCAGCGCGATCTCGTCGGCCATGCGCATCGCTTCTTCGGGTTCGTGCGTGACCAGCAGAACGGCGGCATCCTCGGCCTTCAGCAGATCCAGCGTGTCGTCCCGGATCCCGTCGCGCAGGCGGTTGTCCAGGCCGGAAAAGGGTTCGTCCATCAGCATCACCCGCGGCCGCGGCGCAAGCGCGCGCGCCAGCGCGACCCGCTGCTGTTCGCCGCCCGAAAGTTCGTGCGGATACCCGTCGATGAAGCGCAGCAAATCCACGCGGTCCAGCAGTTCCGCCACCCGCGCGCGCTTTTCCTCGCGCGTGCCGGCGCGCAGTCCGAAGGCCACGTTGTCGGCGACGCTCAGGTGCGGAAACAGCGCGAAATCCTGGAACATCAGCCCGATACCCCGCCGTTCGGGCGGCAGGTTGCGCCCCGGCCCGCTGATCAGATGACCATCCAGCAGGATCTCCCCCTGCTCCTGACATTCCACGCCGGCGATGATCCGCAAAGTCGTCGACTTGCCGCAGCCAGACGGCCCCAGAAGGCAGGTCACCTGCCCGGGCTGGATCGACAGGGACACGTCATCCACCACCGCGCGCCCGTTGTAACGGCGCATGAGATTGCGGATCTCAAGCCGGGCAACCGGCGCGTCGGGAAGGTGGGTGGCTGTTTGCTGGGGCGTCACGCCATGTCTCGCAGTGATTTCTGACCGAAGGGATCGGGTTTGTTTCGGATAACAACGCCTTGATCTCGTGGCAAGCATACGCCGCCGCTACTGTGCCAGCAGGTCGAATTCGGCCTCGGCCAGGATGCGCCCGTTGACCTGAAGCGAGATCCTGTGGCGCCCGGGATACAGCCGATAGGTGGTGGCGTCCCCCTTCAGGTGATGGCGTTTGGCAACAGTGGTGGGCGCTCCTGCCATCAGTCGCAGCTTCTTCAGCTTGTGGACCTTGGGCGCCAACTGCCCGTTCGACCGGGTCCGCCAGAAGATGTAATCGACCAGCGCGCCGGCATCGGCAGAGCCTTCCAGCGTGGCCCGGATCTCGATCGTGTCGCCGATCCGCGCGGTGGCCGGGATGTGGAAATCGGCGAGCGTGATCCGCGCCTGTGGATCGAAGCCGACAAGCGCCAGGGCCCGAGGATCGCCCGCCTTGACCAGACCCCGCAGCGCGTGGGAGGTCATCCAGCCCAGTTCCTTCGGTACCTGCCGGGCCTCGGCCCGCCAGGCGTCGATCCGGTCCAGGGCCATCGCGGCATCGATCTTGGTCACGTCGTTGAGGTGATTGGCGACCGACCGGGTGACATAGCGCGTGGGATCCGCGTGCAGCCGGTCCAGCAGCGGCAGCGCACGATCGGGCGGCAGGCCGATGGACTGCGCCCAGGGCAGTTTCGGGCGCGTGCCCTCGCTGACCAGCCGGCGCACGTGGTAGTTCGGGTGACCGGCCCAATGCTCCATCCGCGCCAACACCTTGTCGGGCCAACGGATCAGGAATGCACGGATCGACATCTCCATCGAAAACCGCTGGGTGATCTCTTCAAGCAGATCCAGCGAGAGGTCGGGCTGATCCTCAAGCCCCAGCGCCACCACCACCTCGCCCAGGGGCGCGATGATGAAGCGGCCGAAATCGTCGTCGGTCCTGGTGGGATCCAGCGGCGGCGGCAGGGCCGCGCGCAGGATCGGCGCCGCTTCGGGCAAGCCTGGCGGGAGCCCGGCACACAGGCATTCGGCAATCCAGGCGATCCGGGCCTTCAGCTCAAGCTCTGGCAGACGGTCCATGACACGGGTCGCGAACTGATGCCCGTCAAAGTCCCCCGTCCCAGCGAACAGCCCGGCCAGGTAGCCGACGCTGTCCGCATTGAAAAGTTCGTCCTTGAGAGAGGATCCTGACGCCATGACTTACATCGTCAGATTGTTAAGCCCGCCGTCCAGCAGGATATTCTGCCCAACGATGAAGCCCGCATGCTGCGAACAGAGAAAGGCACAGGTCTGGCCGAACTCTTCCTTCGTGCCGATCCGGCCGGCGGGAATGGAAGCGCTGCGTTGGGCCTGAACCTCTTCAAGCGACTTGCCGGTCTGCTTCATGATCCCGGCATCCGTCGTCTTGATCCGGTCGGTGTCATGCACGCCCGGCAGCAGGTTGTTGATGGTCACCCCATGCCTGGCCACCTGCCGTGCGGTGCCGGCCACGTAGCCCGTCAGCCCGGTGCGGGCGGCATTCGACAGGCCCAGCGTCGCAATGGGCGCGCGCACCGATTGCGAGGTGATGTTGACCACCCGCCCCCAGCCGCGGTCGATCATGCCCGGCAGAACCGCCTTCATCAGCGCGATGGGCGTCAGCATGTTGGCATCCAGCGCCTTGATGAAATCCTCGCGGTCCCAGTCGGTCCACATGCCCGGCGGCGGCCCGCCATTGTTGTTGACCAGGATGTCCGCATTCGCCCCGGCCTCCAGCACCCTGGCCTGCCCCTCGGGCGTGGTCAGGTCGCAGGCCACCGTTGTCACCGCCACACCGTAGGTGTCGCGCAGGCGCGCGGCCTCGGCTTCCAGCGTCTCGGCGCCGCGGGCGTTCATCACCAGGTCGACCCCGGCCTCGGCGAGCGCCTCGGCACAACCCAGTCCCAGACCCTTGCTTGACGCACAGACGATGGCGCGCTTGCCCCGCACTCCCAGATCCATGGCACTCTCCGTTCCCGTTCGGTTTCAGTCAGGCCCTTGCCGTAACACTTCGTGACCGCGACATGCCAGCAAATCAACGTGTCGTTGACCCGCCAATGCCACACTCCTAGGCTTACATGCCCGCTGTCTCAGCCCGTTTTCAACACGTATTGCATCCGCCCATGACCCAACCATGACCCGCGCCTCCGGACAAAGCATCGCCCAAAGTATCCTAGTCTATCTCGCTGACACGTTCCGCGTGTCGCTGGGGGCGAACCTAGGTGATCCGGTGTCGATCCTGGACGAAGTGACGCTGGATGACATCTATGAACTGACGGCTGGGGCAGAGCCCCTGCGCCTGGCGATCCATGCCGGGGATGACGGCTATTTCATTGCGGACGCCGGCGACACGGGCCGCGCCGGCGCCCGGCTGCACCTGGATTGCGCCTTGCAGTTCATGTCGCCCGACGGCGCCACCACCGACGCGCTGATCCTGGTCGAAGTCGATGACGGCGGCCACCTGGAACAGGTCTATCTGCTGCCGCTTGCCCCCCTGGCCACACGCACCGGCTATACCCTGATCGGCGCCGACCGGGAGGATGCCCAGGCCAAGTTCGCCCAGATCGCCTGTGTTTCCTTCACCCGGGGCACGCTGATCACCATGGCGACCGGCGCCCAGGTCCCGGTGGAAGACATCCGGCCCGGCGACCGCGTGCTGACCCGCGACGATGGCGCGTGCGAGGTGCGGTGGGTCGGCCAGACCACCCTGCGCGCCGTGGGGGATTTCGCGCCGATCGTGGTGACCAGGGGCACGCTGAACAACGCCAACGACCTGGTGGTCAGCCCCGATCACCGGCTGTTCATCTACCAGCGCACCGACCGGATCGGCGCCGGACGGGCGGATCTGCTGGTTCCGGCCCGCCACCTGGTCAACGATGACACGATCTATATCCGCACCGGCGGCTTCATCGACTACTTCCAGATCCTGTTTGACAGCCATCACATCCTTTACGCCGAAGGCATCGCCGCGGAATCCACCCTGATCACCCCGCGCACCCGGCCCGCCCTGCCCGCCGACATGGCCGACGCCTTGCAAGGTCTGCTGCCGCGCAACGACGACCGGGCACAGCACGGGCTGGACGTGCAGAAGGCCTTGCTGGACCGCCCCGACGCGATCGAGCTTCTGCGTCGCGCGTCGACACGCTAGGATTCTTGCGCCCGTCCCCGGCGCCAATTATAGCGCGATCATGTTGGACACCCATTCAAACCGCCCCGCATTGCCGCCCGAGATCGCGCGGCGCCGGACCTTTGCCATCATCTCGCACCCCGATGCGGGCAAGACGACTCTGACCGAGAAGTTCCTGCTGTACGGTGGCGCGATCCAGATGGCCGGACAGGTGCGCGCCAAGGGCGAGGCGCGGCGGACGCGGTCGGACTTCATGCAGATGGAAAAGGACCGGGGCATCTCGGTCTCGGCCTCGGCGATGTCCTTCGATTACGGCAAGTTCCGGTTCAACCTGGTCGACACGCCGGGCCACAGCGATTTCTCGGAAGACACCTATCGCACGCTGACGGCGGTCGATGCGGCGATCATGGTGATCGACGGGGCCAAGGGTGTCGAAAGCCAGACCCGCAAATTGTTCGAAGTCTGCCGCTTGCGCGACCTCCCGATATTGACATTTTGCAACAAAATGGATCGGGAAAGCCGCGATGTTTTCGAGATTATTGACGAAATCCAGGAAAACCTTGCGATCGACGTAACACCTGCCTCCTGGCCGATTGGCCAGGGTCGCGACTTTGTCGGCTGCTACGATATCCTGCGGGACCGGCTGGAATTGATGGACCGGGCCGACCGCAACAAGGTGGCGGAAAGCATCGCGATTGAGGGGCTGGACGACCCGAAGCTGGCGCAGCACGTGCCGGCGCATCTTCTGGACCAGCTCAAGGAAGAACTTGAGATGGCGCGCGAGCTTTTGCCGCCGCTGGACCCGCAGGCCCTGCTGGACGGGACGCTGACACCGATCTGGTTCGGCTCGGCGATCAATTCCTTCGGGGTCAAGGAATTGATGGACGGCATCGGCGCCTATGGGCCGCAGCCGCAGATCCAATCGGCGCAACCAAGGAAGATTGCGCCCGAAGAAACAAAGGTTTCCGGCTTTGTCTTCAAGGTGCAGGCGAACATGGATCCCAAGCACCGGGACCGCGTGGCCTTTGTCAGGATGGCGTCAGGACATTTCAAGCGCGGGATGAAACTGCTGCATGTACGGTCCAGGAAACCGATGGCCATTTCCAACCCCGTGCTGTTCCTGGCCTCTGACCGCGAACTGGCCGAAGAGGCCTGGGCCGGCGACATCATCGGCATCCCGAACCATGGCCAATTGCGCATCGGCGACACCCTGACCGAGGGCGAGGCGCTGAAGGTCACCGGCATCCCGTCCTTTGCGCCGGAACTGCTGCAGACCGTGCGCGCGGGCGATCCGATGAAGGCCAAGCACCTGGAAAAGGCGCTGATGCAGTTTGCCGAAGAAGGCGCGGCCAAGGTTTTCAAGCCCATGATCGGGTCCGGTTTCATCGTCGGCGTCGTGGGGCAGTTGCAGTTCGAAGTGCTCGCCAGCCGAATCGAACTGGAATACGGGCTGCCGGTCCGTTTCGATGCCTCGCAATTCACCTCGGCCCGCTGGGTCAGTGGCGACAAGCTGGCGGTGGACAAGTTCGTCAACGCCAACAAGCAGCACATCAGCACCGACAATGACGGCGACATCGTCTATCTGACCCGGCTTCAGTGGGACATCGACCGGATCGAACGCGACTATCCGGACGTCAAGCTGACCGCCACCAAAGAGATGATGGTCTGACGCCATGGACGGGCCCCTGCCACGCTGGGGCCTGTCCTCGACCATCAAGGCCCCCCTGCAGGAGATCCTGGGCTTTGCCGCCTGGCACCTCGACCGGGGGGCGCACCGGCTTTACATCTATCTTGATGACCCCGAAAGCGACGCCTTCGACATCCTCAAGGCGCATCCCCGCATAAGGGTGAAACGCTGCAATACGGTCTGGTGGCGCAATCACGGCGGCAAACGGCCCGAAAAGCACCAGGTCCGCCAGACGATCAACGCCACCCACGCCTATGCAAGGAAGGCCGAGGTCGACTGGCTGATCCACATGGATGTCGACGAATTCCTCTGGCCGGAGACGACAATTGCCGAAACGCTGGCCAAACTGCCCCCTGACATTATGACAGCACGTGTCAGACCGTCCGAGGCGCTGGCCGGCACGGGGAAATCCTACAAGGCCTTCATCCCGACAAGCCCCGATCGCCAGGGCATCATCGAACGGCTTTACCCCACGTTCGGCCTGCATCTGCGCGGTGGGTTCGTCAGTCACACCGCCGGCAAGGTGTTCGTGCGCACCGGGCTGGAGGGCATCAAGATCCGCATCCACAACGCGTTTCGCGGCCAGGAAATGAACCCGGGCGAAACCGAAACCGACCACATCGCCCTGCTGCATTGCCACGCCCGGGACTGGGACGACTGGCTGGCCCATTACCGGTACCGTCTGCAATTCGGGTCCTACCGGTCGGACCTGGGCGCCCTGCGCCCGCCGGAAAAGGGCGGCATGAACCTGCATGACCTGTTCCGCTGGCTGGAAGCCGAGGAAGGCGAAAACGGACTGCGCCTGTTCTATGACGAAGTCCTGTCCGATGCCGCCGGCCTTCCTGACCGGCTGCGCGCCGAAGGGCTGCTGCGGCGCCATGAGCTGGATATCACCGGGACAATCCGAAAACATTTCCCGGAAATGCCGTGAAAATAGATACAATTCGACAAAATTGCCGCTCTGGACCGCCAGCCGTTTGACCGACGAGCAAAAAATTGCTAAGCGCCCGCCACGGGCCTTGCGTCCGTCGTGCGTCTCCATCCGGGTGACGCGCAACCTTGATGTGCGGGCCAAGTCAGTGTCCGCAACCAATTCGGACACATATGACCAAGTTTTCTGATCTGAATCTGAACCCGAAAGTCCTGAAGGCCATCGCCGAAGCAGGATATGAAACCCCGACACCGATCCAGGCCGGCGCCATTCCGCCCGCGCTGGAAGGCCGCGACGTTCTGGGAATCGCCCAGACCGGCACCGGCAAGACCGCCAGCTTCGTGCTGCCGATGATCACGCAACTGGCGCGCGGCCGGGCCCGCGCCCGGATGCCGCGCAGCCTGGTGCTGTGCCCGACGCGTGAACTGGCGGCCCAGGTGGCGGAAAACTTCGATGTCTATTCCAAGCACCTCAAGCTTACCAAGGCCCTGCTGATCGGCGGCGTGTCCTTCAAGGAGCAGGAGCAGCTGATCGACCGTGGCGTCGACGTGCTGATCGCGACCCCCGGCCGCCTGCTGGATCACTTCGAACGCGGCAAGCTGCTGCTGACCGGCGTGCAGATCATGGTGGTGGACGAAGCCGACCGGATGCTTGACATGGGCTTCATTCCCGACATCGAACGCATCTTCTCGCTGACGCCGTTCACCCGCCAGACCCTGTTCTTCTCGGCCACCATGGCGCCGGAAATCGAACGGATCACCAACACCTTCCTGTCGAACCCCGACCGGATCGAAGTGGCCCGCCAGGCGACCACGTCCGAAACGATCACGCAGGGCGTGGTGATGTTCAAGGCCTCGCGCAAGGACCGCGAAGCCAGCGAAAAGCGCAACCTGCTGCGGGCGCTGATCGATGCCGAAGGTGACAAGTGCACCAATGCGATCATCTTCTGCAACCGCAAGTCGGACGTGGATATCGTTGCGAAATCGCTGAAGAAATACGGCTACGACGCCGCCGCGATCCATGGCGACCTTGAGCAGAGCCAGCGGATGAAGACCCTGGACCTGTTCCGCGACAAGACCCTGCGATTCCTGATCGCGTCGGACGTGGCCGCGCGGGGGCTCGACATTCCGTCGGTCAGCCACGTGTTCAACTTCGATGTGCCGACCCATTCCGAAGACTACGTGCACCGCATTGGCCGGACCGGGCGTGCGGGCCGTGACGGCAAGGCCGTGATGATCTGTTCGACCCGGGACGAAAAGTACCTCGACCAGATCGAAAAGCTTGTCCAGAAAGAGATTCCGCGCATCGACAACCCGCTGAAATCCGCGCCTGAACCGGTTGAAGCCGTGGCTGACGTCGAAGACGCCAAACCGACCAGGACAAGGTCCTCGCGGTCGCGGTCCGGATCGTCTTCCAGGTCTTCCGCGTCCACGTCTTCCGCGCCCGCGTCCTCGGCCGCGCCGACGACTGTTGCGTCGCCCTCGACGCCATCGTCCAACCCTTCGACCCCGGCCGCTTCCTCGTCTTCCTCCGGCTCCTCGTCTTCGTCCTCCCGCTCGAAAAGCGGCCGGTCGGGCCGTGGCCGCGACGACCAGCACCACGGCAAGGTGGTTGGCATGGGCGACCACCTGCCCAGCTTCATCGCCATGAGTTTCGAGGAACGCCGGGCCAGCTGACCCTTTCAAGCGGCGGGTCATTCCACCAGGCACAAAAAAAGGCGGGGCAATGCCCCGCCTTTCTTCATTTCGGCCCGTTCAACCCAGCCGGCTGATCACCACCAGCGCCTCGGGCTTGCGCCCGATTTCGTCCAGCGCGGTCTTGCGCGCCTGTTTGCGCAGCAGGTCTTCCAGCGCGTCGTCGTCCATCAGGGTCTTCTTGCCGGCCCGGGCCACGGCCTGGCCAAGGTCGGCCTCCAGCACCTCGGCCAGCGCCGCCTTGGACCGCCCGGTCTCGGGGAGGCCCATCAGTTCGACCCAGGGCTCGCCCAGGGGTTCGTCTTCTTCCAGGATGATCGTCACCACGATGATCCCGTTCAGCGCCAGCCGGATCCGGTCACGCACGATCCCGTCCAGTGCCCCGATCTTCACCGCGCCATCCAGGTAAGTCTTGGTGACGTCGATATATTCCTCGACCGTTGGCGCATTGCCGGAAAGGTTCACCATGGTGCCGTTGGTGGCGATGATGCCGGCCATGCCCTTGGCTTCGGCCAGTCGGACATGTTCGCGCAGGTGCCGGTGTTCGCCATGCATCGGGATCACCATCTGCGGCTTGACCACGTCATGCACACGTTCCAGATCGGGGCGGTTGGCGTGGCCCGACACGTGATACCGCCCGGCGGAATCATCGACCACGTCGACACCCTTTTCCGAGAACTGGTTCATGATCCGGATAACACCGGCCTCGTTCCCCGGGATCGTCTTGGACGAGAACAGGAACGTGTCGCCCTCTTTCATCTCAAGCCCCAGGTACTTGCCCCGCGCCAGCTGGGCCGACGCCGCACGGCGTTCGCCCTGGCTGCCGGTCACCAGCAGCATCAGGTTCTCGCGCGGTATCTGGGTGGCGTCCTCGGGGCTGATGACCGACGGAAAATCGCTCAGAACACCGGTCTGCACGGCCGCCTCGACCATGCGGCGCATGGCCCGGCCCAACAGGACAATGGACCGCCCCGCCTTGGTCCCCGCTTCGGCCAGGGTCTTCACGCGGGCGATATTGGACGCGAAGGTCGTGGCGACGACCATGCCCGACGATTGCAGGATCAGCTCTTCGATCGCCGGGCCGACCTCGGATTCCGAGCGGCCCGGATGGGTCGAGAAGACGTTGGTGCTGTCGCACATCAACGCCTTGACCCCGGTCGATGCGACCTCGGCCCACAGGTCCAGGTCGAAGGGTTCGCCGACCACCGGTTTGGCGTCGATCTTGAAGTCGCCGGTGTGAATCAGCCGCCCCTCGGGCGTGTCGATGACCAGCGCGGCGCTTTCGGGGATGGAATGCGACACCGGCAGGAAACCCACCGTGAACGGGCCGGCCTGCACGGTCTCGGGCCAGGCCGACGCCAGGTGCACCACATCCTCGGGCAGCGCCCGTTCGGCCAGCTTGCGCCGGGCGATGTTGCCGGTGAACGCCCGCGCATAGATCGGCGCCTGCAGCGCCTCGTAGTGATGCGCCACGGCGCCCACGTGGTCTTCGTGGGCGTGGGTGATAAAGATCGCCTCCAGCCGGTCGGCACGGTCCGCCAGCCAGGCAATGTCGGGCAGGATCAGGTCGACACCGGGAGTGGTCTCCATATCCGGGAAGGCCACGCCGAGATCGACCAGGATAAGACGTTCCTGCCCTTTCCGGCCGTAGCCGTAGACGTAACAGTTCATGCCGATTTCGCCGGCCCCACCCAGGGGGAGATAGATCAGTCGTTCACCGCTCATGGCTTAGGAATTTTCCTTGTTATACTTGTGGATGACAGTTAAGCCATGCATTGTCAGATCGTCTTCGAACGCATCGAACAGCTCGACGCTTTGCTGGAACAACGGGGCCAGCCCCCCCGTAGAGATAACCCTCATTTCGCGGTCCCGCTCTGCCTTGATACGGCTGCAGATCTCGCGCACCAGGCCGATGTACCCCCAGAACACGCCGGACTGCATGCAGGCAACCGTATTCGTACCAACGACCCTCTGGGGCTTGGAAATGTCGACATGCGGCAGCGCCGCGGCGGCCTGGTGCAGGGCTTCCAGGCTCAGGTTCACGCCCGGGGCGATCACGCCCCCCACGTAGGCCCCGTCGGACGCGACCACGTCGAAGGTCGTCGCGGTGCCGAAATCCACCACGATCAGGTTGCCGCCATGCCGGTCAAACCCCGCCACGGTATTGACCAGACGGTCCGGCCCGACGGCGGTCCCCACGTCGACCCGCACGTCGATGGGCAGGAGGCAGTCGGGCCGGCCCACGACGATGGGCCGCGTGTTGAAATAGCGATCCGCCAGGACGCGCAGGTTGAAGACCACGCGCGGCACGGTCGAGGACACGATCATGTCGGTGATGTCGGCTTCGATCTTCTGGAACGCCATCAGCGTCGACAGCCAGACGTAATACTGGTCCGCCGTGCGCTGCCAGTCGGTGGCCGTGCGCCAGGTCGCCAGGAATTGCTGACCGTCCCAGATCGAGAAGACGGTATTGGTGTTGCCGCAGTCGATGGCAAGGAGCATTCGCCCCTCCGTGTTTCAGAAAAAGACATCCGCCGCCGGGATGGCCACAAGGCCACGGGCGGTCTTTAGGACAAGATTGCCGGCTTCGTCCACCGTCTCGAACGTGCCAACCGTTTCGCTGTTGGTGGTGCGGGCGGTCATGACCTCGCCCAGCCGGGCGGCGCGGGCCAGCCAGGCGGTGCGGATCGGGGCAAAGCCGTAGCTGGTGAACTGCTGTTCAAGCCGCGCATAGGCCAGCGCCAACTGATCCAGGAAGGTTTCCGGGTCGACCCTGGCGCCGGTTTCCGACAACAGCGACACGGGCCGGACGGCGCCGGTTTCCACATCGGACGCGGGCGGGGCATCGACCAGGTTCACGCCGATGCCGATGAAAAGGTGGCTCAGCTGTCCACCCGCCCCCGCGCTTTCCATCAGGACGCCCGACAGCTTGCCGCCGTTCAGCAGCACGTCGTTAGGCCATTTCAGTGCCAGCCCATCGGCCCGCCCCGTCACCGCCACGACGGCATCGAACAGCGCCAGCGCCACCACGAAGGACCGCAGCGCCGCGATCCGCGCCGGTTCGGCCGGACGCAAAGCCAGGGTTGCGGTGAAATTGCCCCTGGGGTTCTTCCAGACCCGCCCCCGGCGTCCCCGGGCGGACATCTGTTCCATCGCCAGGATCCATTCGGGCCCGGCCAGGGACGGCGCCAGGCGCGCCGCCTCGTTCAGCGTGGAATCGACCGTCTGAAGGACCCGCCGGCCGTACCCCGCCGGCCAGGTCTCAGTGGACAAGTGCTGCCGCCGCGGCTGCGGCCGCCCCCTCGATGCCGAAAAGGTTCACGATCCCCAGCAGCATGGCCGTCGCCGTGGCCGCCAGGAAAAGCGACAGAACCGGCGCTTCGGTGTGGTCAAGCTCTTCGCCCGTGTCGGTGCCGAAGTACATGTAATAGACGATGCGCAGGTAGTAGAACGCCCCGATGACCGAGGCGAACACACCGGCGACCGCCAGCCAGGTCAGCCCGCCTTCGTAGGCGGCGCGCAGCACGTAGACCTTCCCGATGAAGCCCAGCATCGGCGGCATGCCCGCCATCGAAAACAGCAGCACCAGCATCGCCAGCGCCCGCCCCGGTTCCCGGCCGGCATAAAGGTTCAGCGACCGGGTGTCGGTGACCGGCTGTCCGTCCTTTTCCATCATCAGGATGAAGGCGAAGGTGCCGACGTTCATCGCGATGTAGACCGACATGTAGATCAGCATGGCCCGCACGCCGATTTCCAGCCCCGAGGCCAGGCCCATCAGCGCGTAGCCCATGTGCGCGATCGAGGAATAGGCCATCAGGCGCTTGATGTTGGTCTGCGCGATCGCCGCGATCGACCCCAGGAACATCGACGCGACCGACAGCGCCGCGATCACCTGCTGCCAGTCGCTGACCGCGTCGCCGAAGGCGTCGTACAGCACCCGCGCGAACAGCGCCATGGCCGCGACCTTGGGCGCGGTGGCGAAAAACGCGGTGACCGGGGTCGGCGCGCCTTCGTAGACGTCCGGCGTCCACATGTGGAACGGCACGGCCGAAACCTTGAACGCCAGGCCCGAGATCATGAAGACAAGGCCAAACAGGAAGCCCACCGGCAGGTCGCCCGCATGCGCGGTCTGAATGATGTTGGAAAACAGCGTCGAGCCGGAATAGCCGTAGACCAGAGAGGCCCCGTACAGCAGCATGCCCGAGGACAGCGCGCCCAGCACGAAGTACTTCAGCCCCGCCTCGGTCGATTTCACGCTGTCCCGGCGCAGCGCGGCAACCACGTACAGCGCCAGCGACATCAGCTCGAGCCCCATGTAAAGCACCATGAGGTCGCCGGCGCTGACCATCACCATCATGCCGACCGCCGACAGGCACACCAGCACCGGGTATTCGAAGCGCAAGAGCCCGCGCCGCTGCATGTAATCCTGGCTCATCGCCAGGACGCAGGCGGCGGATATCAGGATCGCCACCTTGGAAAAACGCGAGAAGGCGTCGTCGATGAACATGCCGCCAAAGCCTTCATGCGCCCCGCCGTTGCTGCGCGAGATGATCCAGACCGCGAGGACAAGCATCAGTCCGGAGGTCGCCCAGACCAGGCCGGGGGCCAGGCGATCCTTGCCGCCATAGACCCCACCCACCAGCGCCAGCATGGCGAAGATGGCCAGGATCATCTCGGGCAGGATTAGGTTCAGATCAGCCTGAAGCATCAGGTGTCCTCCAGATCAGTGAGACGCGGCCGTGGCGACGACGCCGTCGATGCGGCCCGCCTCCATCAGCGCGTCATTGTGATTTTTGATCAGGGCCGTGACGGTCGGGCCGATGATATCGGTGACGGCGGCGGGATAGACCCCCAGAAACAGCGTCATCGCCACAAGAGGCGCGAACATCCATCTTTCGCGCAGGTCCAGGTCCTTGATCGTCTTCAGGCTCTCCTTGATCAGCGACCCCATCACCACGCGGCGATAGAGGAACAGCGCGTAGGACGCCGACAGGATGACGCCGGTCGTGGCGAACAGCGCGACCCAGGTGTTGACCTTGAAGGCGCCCATCAGCGTCAGGAATTCACCGATGAAGCCCGAGGTCCCCGGAAGGCCGACGTTGGCCATGGTGAAGAACATGAAGATCAGCGCATAGACCGGCATCCGGTTGATCAGCCCGCCATAAGACGAGATCTCGCGCGTGTGCATGCGGTCGTAGATCACGCCGACGACCAGGAACAGACCGGCCGAGATGAAGCCGTGGCTGAGCATCTGGAACATCGCGCCGTCGATCCCCTGCTGGTTCGCGGCAAAGATCCCCATGGTCACATAGCCCATGTGCGCGACCGACGAATAGGCGATCAGCTTCTTCATGTCGGTCTGCACCAGCGCCACCAGCGAGGTGTAGACGATGGCGATCACCGACAGCCACAGCACCAGCGGCGTCAGCACGTCGACCCCCACCGGGAACATCGGGAACGAGAACCGCAGGAACCCGTAGCCCCCCATCTTCAGCAGGATCGCGGCAAGGTCGACCGACCCCGCCGTCGGCGCCTGCACGTGGGCATCCGGCAGCCAGGTGTGCACCGGCCACATCGGCGTCTTGACCGCGAAGCTGATGAAGAAGCCCAGGAACAGGATCGTCTGGAACCCGCCCGGCACGGTGACCCCCAGCAGGACCATCGGATCCGAGGCAAAGTCGTAATGCAGCAGAGCCTCGATATCGGTGGTGTGGGCATGTTCATAGATCGCCACCATCGAGATCAGCATCAGGACCGATCCCAGGAAGGTGTAGATGAAGAACTTGAACGCCGCGTAGATCCGCCGCGGCCCGCCCCAGATCCCGATGATCAGGAACATCGGGATCAGGCCCGCTTCGAAGAAGACGTAGAACAGCACCAGGTCCAGAGCCATAAACACGCCAAGCATCAGCGTTTCCAGCACCAGGAAGGCGATCATGTATTCCTTGACCCGCCGCTGCGCATTCCAGGACGCGATGATGGTGATCGGCATCATGAAGGTCGTCAGCATGACGAACAGCACCGAAATGCCGTCGACGCCCATCTTGTAGCGCAGGCCCAGCAGCCAGGGCCGGTCCTCGATCATCTGCAGCCCGGTGTTCGACGGATCGAACTGGAACAGGATGAACAGCGACACGATGAAGGTAAGCGTGGTGGCGATCAGCGCCACCCACTTGGCATTCTTCTGAGCAGCCTCATCCTCGCCCCGCAGGAAGACCGCCAGGATCACCGCCGCGATCGACGGCGTGAAGGTGACGATGGAGAGAAGATTGTCCATTATTCCGCCCCTCCGGTGAGCGTCATCCAGGTAACGAAGATCGCGATGCCGATGACCATCGCGAAGGCATAGGTGAAGATGTATCCGGTCTGCGCGCGACCGGCGAGCCGGGCCATGAAGGGGATGAAGCCAAGCGCGATGCTGTTGATCGACCCGTCGATGACCTTGCCGTCACCCTCTTTCCACAGGATGCGGCCGATCCACATGGTGGGCCGCACGAAGATCGCGTCGTAAAGCTCGTCGAAATACCACTTGTTCAGCAGGAACAGGTACAGCGGACGCTGGTTCCGGGCCAGTTGCCCCGGCAGCGCCGGGTTCACGATGTAGAACAGGTACGCCATCCCAAGGCCCAGCAGCATCGCGATGAAGGGCGATACCTTGACCCAGACCGGCGATGCGTGGGCGTCTTCCAGCACGTGGTTGTCCGGCGCCATGTACAGCGCGCCCTGCCCCGGTTCCCCGGCAAAGACGACGTGATGTTCGCCCTCGGCCTGACCCGTGTCGGCGACCGCCGTGTCGCCATGGCCTTCCTCGGTGGCCTCGGTGGCGGTGTCGGCATGTCCTTCACCGGCATGAACGCCCGCCTCGGCGACCGGGATGCCGTAGAACCTGCCGACCTTGTCGGCATGCCCGAAGAAGTTGCCGTACCAGATCATCCCCGCGAAGACCGCGCCGAAGGCCAGCACACCCAGCGGCACCAGCATGGTCCTGGGGCTTTCATGGGCATGTTCATGGGCGTGCTTGTTGCCCCGCGCCTCGCCGAAGAAGGTCAGGAAGATCAGCCGCCAGGAATAGAAGCTGGTGAAGGCCGCGGCGATGACCAGCATCCAGAACCCGTACATCGTGCCACCGGCCCAGGCGCTTTCGATGATCGCGTCCTTCGACAGGAAGCCGGCGAAGCCGATGTTGGTCAGCGGAATGCCGACGCCGGTGATGGCCAGCGTGCCGATCACCATCGTCCAGAAGGTGAACGGGATCTTCTTCCTCAGCCCGCCATAGTTCATCATGTCCTGTTCGTGGTGCATCGCGTGAATGACGGACCCCGCGCACAGGAACAGCAGCGCCTTGAAGAAGGCGTGGGTCAGCAGGTGGAACATGGCCGCCGAATACATCCCGACGCCCGCGGCCACGAACATGTAGCCCAGCTGCGAACAGGTCGAATAGGCGATGACGCGCTTGATGTCGGTCTGCACCAGACCGACCGTCGCGGCAAAGAACGCCGTGGTCGCGCCGATGACGGTGATGAACCCGGCCGCGTAAGGCGCGAATTCATAGACCGGCGACATGCGGCAGACCAGGAAGACCCCCGCCGTCACCATGGTCGCGGCGTGGATCAGCGCCGACACAGGTGTCGGGCCTTCCATCGCGTCCGGCAGCCAGGTGTGCAGGAACAGCTGCGCCGATTTCCCCATCGCCCCGATGAACAGCAGGATGCCCACCACCTCGGCCGCGTTCCAGTCGCGCCACAGGAAGGTCAGCTGAGTCTCGGCGAGGGTCGGGGCCGACGCGAAGATGTCCGACAGCGAGATACTGTCGACCACGTAATACAGGACGAAGATCCCCAGCGCGAAGCCGAAGTCGCCGACCCGGTTGACGATGAACGCCTTCATCGCCGCCTTGTTGGCCGACGGTTTGCGGAAATAGAACCCGATCAGCAGGTAGGACGCCAGGCCGACCCCTTCCCAGCCAAAGAACATCTGGGCCAGGTTGTCCGAGGTCACCAGCATCAGCATGGCAAAGGTGAACAGCGACAGGTAGGCAAAGAACCTTGCCCGGTAGCTTTCGTTGTCGGCGAAGTTCTCGTCATGCGCCATGTAGCCGAAGCTGTAGAGATGCACGAGCGAGCTGACCGTGGTGATCACGATCAGCATGATCGCGGTCAGCCGGTCCATCCGGATCATCCAGTCGGCCGACAGCGTGCCGCTTTCGATCCAGCGCATGATGGTGATCTGTTCGGTCACGCCGTCGAAGGTGAAGAAGACGATCCAGGACAGGAAGGCCGACAGGAACAGCAGCCCGGTGGCGGTCCACTGGGCGGCCTTCTCGCCGATCAGGGTCCAGCCAAAGCCGCAGACGATCGCACCCACCAAAGGGGCGAAAAGGAGGATGGTTTCCATGGGCCCCTTAACCTTTCATCATGTTGACGTCTTCCACGGCGATCGTGCCGCGGTTGCGGAAGAAGCACACCAGGATCGCAAGGCCGATCGCCGCCTCGGCGGCGGCGACCGTCAGGACGAAAAGCGTAAAGACCTGTCCCACCAGGTCGCCCAGGAAGGACGAAAAGGACACCAGGTTGATGTTCACCGCCAGCAGGATAAGTTCGACGCTCATCAACAGGATGATGATGTTCTTGCGGTTCAGAAAGATCCCGAAGATGCCGATGACGACAAGCGTCGCCGCCACCGTCAGGTAATGTTCAAGTCCGATCATGTGTTCACCATTCCATTAGCGGGCGGCCGTACTTGGTGCAGGCATGCTGCGCCAGCGGCACGACATCGTCGTCCTGGCCGAATTCGTTGGTCTGTTGCGCCGACACCGGATCGGGGAAATCGGACGGCGCGGCGTCGCCTTCGAACACCGTCGAATAGCTGTGATCGTCGCAGTTGAACTGGTGGGTCGTGAAGACCGGCCCGGTCCCGGTTTCATTGCGCGAGGTCATCATCACCGTGCCGTCGCCGAAATCCTTCGTGGCGACCTCGTAATGTTTGTCGATGTCCTGGATCTCGGTATCGGTGGTCGCGGCCATTGCGCCCCCGGCGCCCGCCATGAAGACAGCCGCAAAGACTGCCGGGACGGCACCCGCGCCAATCCCGCGTCGGCCACTGGGCAGGGGCCTGATGATCACCTGGGCGAAGAGCGTTTCGGCCCCCGCCAGAAAATGTCCCGATCCGATCATTCGTGTCCCTCCGGGTCTCAGTGCCCGTTCGATCCGTTTTCAATCCGCCGTTTCGCGATCTGCCGGCTGATCCAGCCGATCACGATGGGGCCCTTGTACCCGGTCTTCTTCTGGAAGATCCGGTAGCAGATCGCCGTGGCGCCCACCTTCACCCCCCACAGCGCCGCGACACCCGCCACACCGATGGTCTGAAAGATCTCTTCGGCGATGCCGAGGACCCCGGCCATCTTACAGTCCCTGCCCCGGTTTCACGTCCTTGAGCTCCATCGCCTTGGCCGGATCGCGGTAGATCTGGGCCAGGATGTCCTGGCGCTTGACGTTCTGGCGATGGCGCAGCGTCAGCAGGATCGCCCCGATCATCGCCACCAGCAGGATCAGGCCCGCCAGCTGGAACAGCAGGAAATACTGGTCATACAGGATCATCCCCAGCGCCTGGGTGTTGTGCATCCCTTCCGGCGTCGGGTTGGCGCGCATGGTGTCGGCCGCCTGGTTCGCGTCCCACGCACCGAAGGCAAAGGCGAACTGCATCAGCAGGATCACCCCGATCAGCAGCGCCAGCGGCATGTATTTCGCCATCTCCGCCTTCAGCTCGGCAAAGTCGACGTCCAGCATCATCACCACGAACAGGAACAGCACCGCGACCGCGCCGACGTAGACGATGATCAGCAGCATCGCGACGAATTCGGCGCCCAGCAGGATGAACAGCCCCGCCGCCGACAGGAAGGCCAGGATCAGCCACAGCACCGAATGCACCGGCTGCCGGCTTATGACGGTGAACAGGCCGCCGGCGATCACGCCAAGGGCGAAAAGGTAAAAGGCAAAGACGCTCATGACTGATCTTCCTCCGTGTCGGCCATGGCCTCTTGCGCAAGCTCAAGCGCGCGCGACATCGCCGGGATACCGGCGAAGAATGACATCTGGCCGATGGTCTCGACGATTTCCTGTTTGCGGGCCCCCGCCTCGACCGCGTGCTTCACGGTCTGGCGCACGGCCGTATCGTTCTGGGCGCCCTGCATGGTCAGCCCGGCCAGCGTCAGAAGCAGCCGCGTCTTGGCGTCCAGCCCTTCCTTGTTGACCGTGTTGCCGAACCACAGCTCCATGATGTCCTTGGGCAGCGTGGGCCACAGCGCCTCGAACCCCTTGGGCGAAAAATGCTCGAGCGCAGGGTTGAAGGCCTTCGCCATGTCCCGGGCCTGCTGCATCATCAGCTCGAAGGGGTTCGTTGGCTGTTCACTCATCTGTAGGGCGCATCCAGTTCGAGGTTATGGGCAATGGCCGCTTCCCAGCGTTCGCCGTTCTCCAGAAGCTTGGCCTTGTCGTAGAACAGCTCCTCGCGGGTCTCGGTCGAGAATTCGAAGTTCGGCCCTTCGACGATGGCATCCACCGGACAGGCTTCCTGGCAGAAGCCGCAATAGATGCATTTCGTCATGTCGATGTCGTAGCGCGTGGTGCGCCGCGATCCGTCCTCGCGCGGTTCCGCGTCGATGGTGATCGCCTGGGCGGGGCAGATCGCCTCGCACAGCTTGCAGGCGATGCACCGTTCTTCCCCGTTGGGATAGCGGCGCAGCGCGTGTTCGCCGCGGAACCGGGGGCTTAGCGGGCCCTTTTCATGCGGATAGTTCACCGTCGCCTTGGGGGCAAAGAAGTACTTCAGCCCCAGCTGGAAGCCCTTGAAGAAATCGGCGAGCAGGAAATACTTTGCCGCGCGTTCGTAATCGATCTGCGTCATCTCTGCTCCTCAGAGTTGCGTGGCGTGCGTTGCGGGGCCGGCACGATGGCGGTGGCGTGGGTTTGGGTCATGCTCCTCAGCGCTCCGCTCAGCCCCCGGTGGTCCAGCGGGCATAGGCGCCCCAGAACCAGTCGAACTTGGCGGCGAAGGCGACGAACAGCACCCAGATCAGCGACATCGGCAGGAAGACCTTCCAGCCCAGCCGCATCAGCTGGTCATAGCGGTAGCGGGGGGTGATGGCCTTGACCATGGCGAAGACGAAGAACATGCACAGCATCTTCGCCAGCATCCACAGGATCCCGTCCGGCAGCCCCGGGATCGGCGACAGCCAGCCCCCGAAGAACAGCAGCGAAATCAGCGCGCACATCAGCACGACGGCCGTCAGTTCGCCGATCATGAACAGCAGGAAGGGTGTCGACGAATATTCCACCTGGTAACCCGCGACCAGTTCCGATTCCGCTTCCGGAAGGTCGAAGGGCGGGCGGTTGGTTTCGGCCAGCGCCGAGATCAGGAACAGGAACAGCATCGGGAAATGCGGCAGCCAGTACCAGCTGAACAGCCCGAACCGGCCGTCCTGCGCATGGACGATGTCGCCAAAGTTCATCGACCCCGTGGAAATGATCACCCCGATGATGATCAGCCCGATCGACACCTCGTAGGAAATCATCTGCGCCGCCGACCGAAGCGAGCCCAGGAACGGGTATTTCGAATTCGACGCCCAGCCCCCCATGATCACGCCGTAGACTTCCAGCGACGAGATCGCGAAGACATACAGGATGGCCACGTTGATGTTGGCGACGACCCAGCCGTCGTTGAACGGGATCACCGCCCAGGCGACCAGCGCCATCACCAGCGAGATCAGCGGCGCCAGCAGGAACACGGCCCTGTCGGCCCCCGCGGGGATCACCACTTCCTTGACGATGTATTTCAGGAAGTCCGCAAAGCTTTGCAGCAGGCCGAACACCCCCACCACGTTGGGACCCTTGCGCATCTGGACCGCGGCCCAGACCTTGCGGTCGGCGTACATCAGGAACGCCAGCGCCACCAGAAGCGGCACCACCACCAAAAGGACCTGTCCGATGAGGGTCAGTGCGATCCCGACGCCCGTGTTGGTAAAGAAATCAGCCATGCTTCCTCACACCGTAGGTATTCCGTTTTCAGCGCAGTTCTGAACGACGACTTCGGCGTCGAGCGTCCTGAGTCCGCGCGGCAGGGATGGCGAGATGGTGTAAACCGCATCTCCGGCCCACACGCCACCCTTTTCCTTCACATTCGTGCGTAAATGCCGCGTAAACCCGTACCCCCGGATCAGGGCATATTGCGCGGCGGCGCATTCGATATACTTTTCAACGTCCCCGTTGCCCCGCGCGCCGGTCATCGATACGCGAAATTCCACAAGATCACCGTCCAGCAGCCGGGTTTCCACACCGCGATAACCGGGGGCAAAGGGCGCCTGCTTCGCGTCTTGCGGCGAACAGGCGGCCAGGGCCGTTCCCGTCGCGATATGAGCCAAAGCCAGCACCCCTCGCCTCATTCCGCCGCCAGCGGCGCCTGACGGCGCGCCTTGGCGTTGGCCGACAGTTCCGCCATCAGCGCCGAGGCCCGGGCAATCGGGTTCGACAGGTAGAAGTCGCGCACCGGCAGGGTGAAATCCCCCTGCCCCAGGTCGCCGCCCTCGGGCAGGTCCCAACCGTTGTCGGCCACCTGGTCGACCTTGCCCAGATGCGGCACCGCCTTGACCAGCGCCTGGCGCAGCTGCGCCAGCGAGTCATAGGGCAGCGTCGCGCCCAGCTCGGCCGACAGGGCCCGCAGGATCGCCCAGTTTTCCTTGGCCTGGCCCGGCGGGAAATTCGCGCGCAGCGCCAGCTGCGGACGGCCTTCGGTATTGACGAACAGCCCGCCTTCTTCCGTGTAGGCCGCGCCCGGCAGGATCAGGTCCGCGCGGTGCGCGCCCCGGTCGCCATGGCTGCCCTGGTAGATGACGAACGGACCTTTCGCGATCTCGACCTCGTCGGCGCCCAGGTTATAGATCACCTCGGCCCCGTCCATCGCATCAGCCATGCCACCGTCGCTCACCGCGCCCACGTCCATCGCACCCACGCGCGACGCGGCGGTATGCAGCACCATCAGCTTCGCGCCCACGGCTTGCGCATGGGTCATCGCCTGGTTCAGCACCACCTGTCCGTCCGGCCCCTGCAGCGCGCCCTGCCCGACGATGATCACCTTCGGCGCATCGGTCTTGCCGTCGCGGGTGTTGCCGACCTCCTTGGCCAGCGCCGCACGGTCGCTGCCCAAGTGCGTGTAATCATAGGTCAGGTCCACCGGCGCCCCGATCAGACCCACGGTCGCGCCCTTCAGCCACGCCTTGCGGATCCGCGCGTTCAGCACCGGCGCCTCGACCGCCGGGTTCGCCCCGATCAGCAGCACGGCCGACGCGGTGTCCAGATCCTCGACCGTGGCATTGCCCACATAGGCCGACCGGTTCCCGGCCGGCAGCTTGGCCCCGTCGGTCCGGCATTCCACCGATCCGCCCAAGGCTTCGACCAGCTGTTTCAGCGCAAAGATCGGTTCGACGGACACCAGATCCCCGATCAGGCCCAGCACCTTCTTGCCCTTCATCGCGGACGCGGCGGCCGCCAGCGCCTCGGGCCATTCGACCGGGGTCAGCTTGCCGTCCTTGCGCAGGTACGGCTTGTCCAGCCGCTGCCGTTTCAGCCCGTCCCAGACGAACCGCGTCTTGTCGGAAATCCATTCCTCGTTCACGCCGTCATGGTTGCGCGGCAGGATCCTCATGACCTCGCGGCCCTTGGTATCCACCCGGATGTTGGACCCCAGCGCATCCATCACGTCGATGGTTTCCGTCTTGGTCAGTTCCCAGGGCCGCGCGGTGAACGCATAGGGCTTGGACACCAGCGCGCCCACCGGGCACAGGTCGATGATGTTGCCCTGCAGGTTGCTGTCCAGCGTCTCGCCCAGATACGCCGTGATCTCGGCATCCTCGCCGCGCCCGGTCTGGCCCATCTGGGTGATGCCCGCGACCTCGGTCGTGAACCGGACGCAGCGGGTGCAGGAAATGCACCGCGTCATGTGGGTTTCGACCAAAGGCCCCAGGTTCAGGTCGTCCGACGCCCGCTTGGGTTCGCGGTAGCGCGAGAAATCGACGCCATAGGCCATTGCCTGGTCCTGCAGGTCGCATTCCCCGCCCTGGTCGCAGATCGGGCAGTCCAGCGGGTGGTTGATCAGCAGGAATTCCATCACCCCTTCGCGCGCCTTCTTCACCATCGGCGAATTGGTCTTGATCACCGGCGGCGCGCCTTCGGGGCCGGGGCGCAGGTCGCGCACCTGCATCGCGCAGGATGCGGCGGGTTTCGGAGGCCCGCCCACCACCTCGACAAGGCACATCCGGCAATTGCCGGCGATCGACAGCCGCTCGTGATAGCAGAACCGCGGAATCTCGATGCCCGCGACTTCGCAGGCCTGGATCAGGGTCATCGCCTGGTCCACTTCGACTTCGTGGCCGTCAATGATGATCTTGCGGAGGTCAGACATGGGTCAGTTCTCTTTCAGATACACGCCGATGGCGCTGTTTCGTTCGATTTCTGCGCGTCCGAACGCACAAAGCGATGCGGGGTCGTCGCGGTCCGCGCCGTATTGCGCCAGATAGGCTTCGCCCCTCCTGGCCATCCGCGCACGTTCCGCTTCGGAATCGTAGAAGGCTTCGATTTCCTTGTCGGAATAGCCCAGCTGGTTGGCCCGGTTCCGCAGTCCCCACAGCGCGGCGATCCCCTTGACCCGCCGTTCCGAGATCGACGGGCATTTCTTGCGGACCTCGTTGGCCACCGCGATGTAGAACAGCGGATCGTACAGCTCCGGCACCTCGCGGATCGGCGGCTTGGCCTGGGCTGTCGCACCGGTTGCGCCGATTACGCCGGCCAGAGGGGAAACGGCCAGAAGGGAAACGGTCAGAATGGTTGCAATACGCATGGCAAGGCTCCTTTGCAGACGCCCCCATTGCGCCAACGCAGGCCGTGATAGGCAATAACGCCTGCCGCCGCTTCGGCCGATATGCGCCCGGCCCGCTCACGAATTGCAACGCCCCCGCAATGTCAGCGTGTCGTTCTCGACCGGCAGCACCTGGCTGTCCGGACCGACCTGCCACTTGATGTCGGAATTGCCGTAGTTCTGGATGCAGTACCGCGTGCCTTCGTACTTCCCGGCCTCCCGCGCGCCCACCATCGAGGCCGACACCGGGCGCACCTGCACCTCGAAGCTGCGCTTGTCGTCGCGGCTCACGGCCGATGACTTGTGCTTGTACTCGACGCCTTCGAACAGAACCTTCTCCTGGTTCCACAACACGTCGCCACAGCCCGTCACAGCCGTCAGAACCGCCAGGGCAGCGCCTATCCGAACCTTGGCCCGAACCTTGGCCCGAACCTTGGCCCGAACCTTGGCCCGAACCATCATCTTCGTCTTGTCATTCATCGTGCCGCTCATCCGAAGGCCGTTCCGCAGTGGTTGCGCACGCGCCAGGACCGCGTGCTGGTGTAATAGGTTGCCTTTCCCGACACCGGTGCGCGGGGCAATCCGTAGGTGTCGCAGAAGGCGCTTGCGATCGCGATGGTCCCAAGCCGGTCGTCGCCGTCCATGGGCTGCCCGTCGGCGCGCGCGATCTCGATGAAGGTGGCGTCGAAACTGGCCGTCGTATCCGCGCCGCCGGGCACCGCGATCTTCTCGGCCACGGCCTGCATCGAATAGCTGACCTTGTACTCTGTCCCGTCATAGGTCAGCGGCCGTTCGACGCCCGCCGCCGTCTCGGGCAGGCCCGTGCAGGCCGGAATGACCAGCAGCGCCAGCAGGGCCCCGATGGCCCCCGTGCCCCCCCTTACCCCGGTAGCCGAGATCGGTTTGCGCAGAGCCGTCATCCCACCTGTTCCTTGTCGTCCTCGGCACCATCCGCGATGCCGTCCGTGATGCGGGCCCGCATGGTCTTCAGGTGCGCCCAGCCGAAGGCATGGTCACTGTCGCCATGCGCCTCCAGGTGATCCAGCCGCGCCTTCGCCTCCGCGATCGTCGGGCGATGGCCTTCGGTCACCCACCACAGCACCAGCCGGGGGCCGGTGTTTTCGGCGTCGTCGTACCATTCGCCCCGCCGGTCATAGAACCGTTTGTGCACCGTGTTCCAGACGAAATGTTCAAGCGTTTCAGCACTGTCCCACACGGAAAGGGTCGACGCCGTGCGCGGGTTGCCCCCCAGCACGCCGCCCGCATCCAGCTGCGCGCCTTCCATGTCACCGTCGGTCATCCGCCAGACGAACCCGGGGCTGCGTGCGGCCAGCCCGTTCACCCGGTCCAGGTTGTTGGCAAAATCCGCCACGCGGGGATCGTCCCAGTCATGGGCCAGCGTGCCCATGTTGAACTCGGCGATATGATGACCGTCCGGCTGCACCTCTTACTCCGCCGCCACCGCGCTGACGCGACCGGTGCGCTTGGCCTTGATCCGGTCCTCGATCTCGTCCCGGAAGTTGCGGATCAGGCCCTGGATCGGCCAGGCGGCCGCGTCGCCCAGGGCACAGATCGTGTGGCCTTCGACCTGCTTGGTCACGTCGAACAGCATGTCGATCTCCTCGATCTCGGCCTCGCCCTTCACCAGGCGGTCCATGACCCGCATCATCCACCCCGTGCCTTCCCGGCACGGCGTGCACTGGCCGCAACTTTCATGCTTGAAGAACTTCGACAGCCGCCAGACGGCTTTGACCACGTCCACCGACTGGTCCATCACGATCATGCAGCCCGTCCCGAACGACGACTTGTTCTCGCGCATCCAGTCGAAATCCATGATCGCGTCTTCCAGCTGATCCTTGCGCAGGATCGGGCAGGACGCGCCGCCCGGGATGATGGCCTTCAGGTTGTCCCAGCCGCCCCGGATCCCGCCGCCATGCTTCTCGATAATCTCGCGCACCGGCAGCGACATCTCTTCCTCGAAGACGCAGGGCGTGTTCACGTGGCCCGTCAGCGCGAACAGCTTGGTGCCCGCGTTGTTCGGCCGCCCGAAGGACGAAAACCAGTCGGGCCCGCGCCGCAGGATCGTCGGCGCCACGGCAATGGATTCGACGTTGTTCACCGTGGTCGGGCAGCCATACAGGCCCGCGCCGGCCGGGAACGGCGGCTTCATCCGGGGCATGCCCTTCTTGCCTTCCAGGCTTTCCAGCAGCGCGGTTTCCTCGCCGCAGATATAGGCCCCGGCCCCGTGATGCAGGTACAGGTCGAAATCCCAGCCCGACCCGGCCGCGTTCCGCCCCAAGAGCCCCGCGTCATAACATTCGTCGATCGCCGCCTGCAGGGCTTCGCGTTCGCGGATGTATTCGCCGCGGATGTAGATGTAGGCCGCATGCGCCCCCATGGCGAAGGACGCGATCAGCGCGCCTTCGCACAGCGTGAAGGGGTCGTGCCGCATGATCTCGCGGTCCTTGCAGGTCGCGGGTTCGGATTCGTCGGCGTTGATCACCAGGTAGGCCGGACGCCCGTCGCTTTCCTTGGGCATGAACGACCACTTCAGACCCGTCGGAAAGCCCGCGCCGCCGCGTCCGCGCAGACCGCTGTCCTTCATCGTCTGGATGATCCAGTCGCGCCCCTTGCCGATGATGTCGGCGGTTCCGTCCCAGTGGCCGCGCTTCTGCGCGCCGGCCAGCGTGCGCTCGTGCATACCGTAGATATTGGTGAAGATGCGGTCTTCGTCCTTGAGCATGAGCCCGTTACCCCTGGTTGCTCTGGCGCAGGCGCCAGATCTGGAAGATGTTGACGCCGGCGTAGATGAACGCCGCCAGCGTTGCAAAGTCGAACAGAAGCAGGACACGGTCGGTGATCCCGAACAGCGGCGCAACGACCTGCAGCGCCAGCCACATCAGGGCCGCGCCGGCGATGACAAGCGCCACGTGCCGCCCCCTGCGGGTGATCGCCTGATCCAGGTCCTTGCTCACGTCCTCTGCCTTTCTAGCGTCTCACCGGCCCGTTCAGGCGGGTCCGGCCTTGTATGTCCACGTGCCCTTGCGGGCCGCCAGCTCCGCCTCTCCGGGCAGGGCCTTCGACGGTTTCACCATCGGTTCGGCCGCCGGCGTATCGGCCGCCGGCGTATCGGCCACCGGGGCTTCAGGCTCCACCGAAGCCATCGGCGCTTCGGCCACCTCCGGCGTTGCCTCCGGCGCGGTTGGCGATGCGGTCCCGGGCTGGTCCGGCTTGGCCTTGCGGCCCGTCATCCGGCTCAGAACCAGATGGGCGATGCCTGTCGCCGCGATTCCGGCCACCAAAGCCCCTGTCAGCGTCGATCCGGTCAGCGGCTTCCACAGGATCGCCACCGCGACCCCCGCAAGCACCGGCTTGACCCAGATCTTCTCCTTCGCGTCATCCGCCATCCGTCATCCTCCCATGATGTCAGTCGTCGTCGTATGTCCCTTCTTCCTTCGCCTTCCTGGCAAAGTCCGTGTCTTCCCCGCTGGCCAGGATCTTGGCTTGGCTGACCCATTCATCCCGCGTGACCCGGCCCTTGAACCCTTCGAGGTTCTCGTCGACCCATGCGATCTCGGCCTCGCTCCAGCCGGCGATCTGGCTGAAATGGTAAAAGCCCATGGACTGCAGAAGCGCTTCCAGCTTCGGGCCCACGCCCTTGATCATCTTCAGGTCGTCCGCCTGGCCGTCGCGCGGCGCGTCAAGCGTCTCGGGCTTGGCGGGCGTCGCCTCTGCCCCCGGCGCCGGTTCGGGCGCGCTTTGCTGCGTCGGCTTGGTCTCGGCCTTCTTGTCGGTCTTCGGCCTGGCCTTGGTCTTTACCTGCGGCGCACCGTCGTTCAGCCAGGGCGTCAGCAGCGGCACCTCGGTCCCGTCGATCCGCTTGACCGTGTCGCCCAGGTCAACCGCCCGCGCGACCGAGGCATTGTACTCCGCCCGTCCCTCGACCCAGTCCTTCAGCACGTTCGGCCCGTCCAGCGCTTCGGCGGCATAGCGTCCGTTCTGCGGCCCCGGCACCGGCACCTTGCCCGCCGCCAGGTCGTCGAGAATCCGCGCAAAGCTCTCGGCGGTCAGGTCCTCGTAGTAATCCTTGCCGATCTGCGCCATCGGCGCATTCGCGCAGGATCCAAGGCATTCCACCTCTTCCCACGACAGCTTGCCATCGGCCGACAGCATGTGCGCCTTCGGCGCGATCTTGTCCTTGCAGACCCCGATCAGGTCCTCGGCGCCGCAGATCATGCAGGTGGTCGTCCCGCAGACCTGGATATGCGCGACCGACCCCACCGGCTGCAGCTGGAACATGAAGTAGAACGTCGCGACTTCCAGCGCCCGCATGTAGGCCATGCCCAGCATTTCGGCCACGTGTTCGATGGCGGGACGGGTCAGCCAGCCTTCCTGCTCCTGCGCGCGCCACAGCAGCGGGATGATCGCCGATGCCTGCCGGCCTTCGGGATACTTGGTGATCTGCCCTTCGGCCCAGGCCGCGTTGGCGGGGGTGAAGGCGAAGCTGTCCGGCTGATCCGGGTGAAGACGACGCAACATCAGGCTGTTCCTTCCATGGCCGGGCACGGCGCCTGTTCCGGGGCGGAAACCGCCCGGGCGATGCCCGGTGTATCAGTGGACGTCGGGCACCAGGCCCGGTGGGTCATGTCTGTCCGGCCGCGGGCCGGAAATGTCTGGTCCGGCGCACCGGCCGCACCAGGGTCGCGGCGAACCGTCAGGGGGCTGTCCCCTGCCCCGGCGCGGGATGCGCCCGGGATATGGCCCGCCCGCCCGGTCATGCGGCGCAGGGCCCCGTGGTCACGCGCACGCCGCCTTCGGGCAGGCGTTCGGCATTGCCGATGGCCAGGTAGAACTGGGTGATCTCGATCACTTCCTGGCGCGTCAGGTTGGCCTGGAATTCCACCGCCCCGAACTGGCGCTGGTCGATCAGCACGCAATCGGTGGTCGCCACCGCCGACAGGTAATCCGCCCGCTGATCGGCCGTACTCGTGGCCCCGCCCAGCGTCGCCAGGGCCTGCTCGTCGCAGCCGGCCAGCGCGGACAGTCCCGCGATCAAAAGTACAGCCCGTTTCAGCATCCGGTCACCTCCTTGAATGCAAATTGTGCACCGCCGAACGCGGCCCGGATCACGCCCTTGGCGGGCGGTCTCATGTCAATCGTCGCAAGCCTCACCGGTCGACTTCTCCGAACACCACGTCCAGGGTCCCGATGATCGCCGCCACGTCGGCCAGCTGGTGGCCCCCGGCGACATGGTCCATGGCCTGCAGGTGCATGTAGCCCGGCGCCTTGATCTTGGCCCGGTACGGCCGGTTGGTCCCGTCCGCCACCACGTAGACCCCGAATTCGCCCTTCGGCGCCTCGACCGCGGCATAGACCTCGCCCGCGGGCACGTGGAACCCTTCGGTGTACAGCTTGAAGTGATGGATCAGCGATTCCATCGACGTCTTCATGTCCGACCGTTTCGGCGGCGTGATCTTGCCCCGCGCCAGGATGTCGCCCGGGCTTGCGCGCAGCTTGTCGCATGCCTGCAGGATGATCTTCCGGCTCTCTTCCATCTCGGCCATGCGGCACAGGTAGCGATCATAGCAATCGCCGTTCTTGCCCACCGGAATCTGAAAGTCGAATTCGTCATAGCATTCATAGGGCTGCGCGCGGCGCAGGTCCCAGGCCATGCCCGACCCGCGCACCATCACCCCGGAAAACCCGTGTTCCAGCACGTCGTCTTCTGTCACCACGCCGATATCGACGTTGCGCTGCTTGAAGATCCGGTTCTCGGTCAGCAGCCCGTTCAGGTCATCCAGGAACGACGGGAAATCCCTGGCCCAGGCCTCGATATCGTCGATCAGCTCGGGCGTCAGGTCCTGGTGCACGCCGCCGGGACGGAAATACGCCGCGTGCAGCCGCGCCCCGCAGGCCCGTTCGCAGAACACCATCAGCTTCTCGCGATGCTCGAACCCCCACAGCGGCGGCGTCAGCGCGCCGACGTCCATCGCCTGGGTGGTCACGTTCATCAGGTGGTTCATGATCCGCCCGATCTCGCAGAACAGCACCCGGATCAGCTGCGCGCGGCGCGGCACCACGGTGCCGGTCAGCTTCTCGATCGCCAGGCACCAGGCATGTTCCTGGTTCATCGGCGACACGTAATCCAGCCGGTCGAAATAGGGCAGGTTCTGCAGGTAGGTCCGGCTCTCCATCAGCTTTTCGGTCCCACGGTGCAGCAGCCCGATATGGGGATCGCACCGTTCGACGATCTCGCCGTCCAGTTCAAGCACCAGCCGCAGCACGCCGTGGGCCGCCGGGTGCTGAGGCCCGAAGTTGATGTTGAAGTTGCGGATCTTCTGTTCGCCGGTAAGGGCGTCTTCGAAGCCTTTCGAACCGTCCATCAGAGCTTCTCCAAATCCTGTAGTTTACGACCCATCCACCAGACAAGCACCGCCAGGCCAAGCGGTATGATGCAGGCCACGGCCCAGTACTTGCTGATGCCGAAGTGCGGCAACAGCTTTACCATGGGGATTGCCGTCGACGCCATGATCAACCAAAGCAGGAATTCCATCACGTCCCCCCGCCCGCGAACATGGCCATGACTTCGGCGCCGGTCAGCTTCTTCGTGTCACCGGCCAGCGCGTAGCTGGCGGGCTTGCTGTCGACAAAGATCTCGGACACCACCGGGAAGGCCCCGGGATCGGGAAACGCCTGGATCGACACGATCGCCGTCTTGCCGTCCTTCGACCGCCAGGCCAGGTTCGATCCGCATTCCCCGCAGAACACCCGCTCGCCCCAGTCGGACGAGCCATAGACCTTGACCGGCGCGCCGGCATCGAAGCTCAGCGCGGCGCAGGCCACGCCCAGGAACACGCCGCCCGACCATTGACGGCACGTCTCGCAATGACAGGCGCCCGCCTCGGCCTCCGGCTCGGCGGTAAAGCGGCAGGCGCCGCACAGGCATTTTCCCTGCAAAGCCACGCTCACTTGGCGCCCTCCTCCGTCTTCTCGTCGCCGGGCAGGATGTACTTGGCCCCTTCCCACGGCGACATGAAGTCGAACTGGCGGTATTCCTGCACCAGGCTCACCGGTTCATAGACCACGCGTTTCAGCGCCTCGTCATAGCGGACCTCGGTATACCCGGTGGTCGGGAAATCCTTGCGCAGCGGATAGCCGCGGAACCCGTAATCCGTCAGGATCCGACGCAGGTCCGGGTGGCCCGAGAACAGGATGCCGAACATGTCGAACACCTCGCGCTCCGGCCAGTTGGCGCAGGGGTGGACCGACACGATCGACGGCACCACGTCCTCCTCGCGGATCGACAGGCGCAGGCGAACCCGGTGGTTCTGGTACATCGACAGCAGGTGATAGACCACGTCGAACCGCTTGGCCCGTTCGGGGTGGTCGACGGCGGTGATGTCGGTCAGGGTGGAAAACTTGCAGGTCGCGTCCGACATCAGGAAATCGACGAAAGCGGTGATCGAGGCCGGGGCCACGTTGATCGTCAGCTCTCCGAAGGCGACCTCGTAGCCCAGCACGCAGTCGGGGCGTTTCATCTCGATATGGGCGCCAAGCTCGTTCAGGGCTTCGGTCATCGATGGGCCTTTCCTAGTCCCGGGCCCCCGGGCCGCTGCCTGCGGGGCCGTTGTTCGACAATGTTCGACGGGGCCGACCGGGTCGGCCGCCCCGGGGGTCAGCGGGCCAATGTCCCCGTCCGGCGGATCTTCCGCTGCAGCTGGAGGATCCCGTAAAGCAGCGCCTCGGCCGTCGGCGGGCACCCGGGCACGTAGACGTCCACCGGCACCACCCGGTCACAGCCGCGCACCACCGAATAGCTGTAATGGTAATAGCCCCCGCCATTGGCGCAGGACCCCATCGACAGCACGTAACGCGGTTCCGGCATCTGGTCGTAGACCTTGCGCAGCGCCGGCGCCATCTTGTTGGTCAGCGTGCCGGCGACGATCATCAGATCCGACTGGCGCGGGCTGGCGCGCGGCGCGGTGCCGAACCGTTCCACGTCGTAGCGCGGCATCGACGTGTGCATCATCTCGACCGCGCAGCAGGCCAGCCCGAAGGTCATCCAGTGCAGCGACCCGGTGCGCGCCCAGTTGATCGCGTCCTCGACCGACGTCAGCAGAAAGCCCTTGTCGGTCAACTCCTTGTTCAGCGCCTGCGTGGCGACCTCGCGGTCGCCCCCGGCCGTGTTCGCTCCGGTCATCACTCCCATTCCAGAGCCCCCTTCTTCCATTCGTAGGCAAACCCGATGGTCAGCACGCCCAGGAAGACCATCATCGACCAGAAGCCCACCATCGAGATGTCCTTGAAGGCCACGGCCCAGGGGAACAGGAAGGCGATTTCCAGATCGAAGATGATGAACAGGATCGACACCAGGTAGAACCGGACATCGAATTTCATCCGCGCATCGTCGAAGGCGTTGAACCCGCACTCGTAGGCACTGACCTTTTCGGGGTCCGGGTTGCGAATGGCGATCACCATGGCCGACAGCATCAGGACAAGACCAAGTCCGATGGCGACGACGAGGAACACTAGGATCGGGAGGTACTCCCGCATCAACTCTTCCACGCGCTGGCTCCTTCTCTGCGCGCCCCGGATGGACCCGGATCGGCGCAACGATCTTAAAGTCTGGCTGTGACGAGTCTCTACTCCCGCCTCCAGCAAGGGTCAACCGAGGCTGACCCCCGCCGGTTACGAGAATCGACGCAAGGTGCCCCTGTGATCACAAAGCAGCCCGGCATTAATCTTTCCTTAACGGCAAAGACCTTTACCCGATGTTCCACCGTGCCGGGCGTTTCGCGAAGAAGGCGTCGATGCCTTCGGGGGCTTCCTCGCCCTCCCAGCAGCCGACCAGCGCGGAAACGGTGTGGTCGATCACCGCATCGTCGATGGTCGGCGCCAGGTCCGCCACCAGCCGCTTGGCCGCGGCCACGGCGCCCGGGGCGGCGGACAGGTAGGGCGCGATCTCGGCCTCGACGGCGGCGTCCAGATCCGCCGCCGGCACCACCCGCGACAAAAGCCCCAGCTCCACCGCCTCGTCGGCGCCAAACACCCGGCCCGAAAAGAACACCCGCCGTGCCCGCGCCGCGCCCATGCGCGCCACGACATAGGGCCCGATCGTGGCCGGAATGACGCCCAGCCGCACCTCGGTCAGGCCCATCTTCATATGCGCGACACCGATCGCCACGTCACAGACACAGGCCATGCCGACGCCGCCGCCAAAGGCATTGCCCTGCACCTTGCCGATCAGCGGCTTGGGCAAGGTGTCCAGCGCCTGAAGCATCTCGGCCAGCTTGCGCGCCTCGGCCCCGCGCGTCGCCGGATCGGCCCCCATCTGCGCCTGCATCCACGCCAGGTCCCCGCCCGCACAAAAGCTCTTGCCGGTCGCGGTCAGAACGACGACCCGCACCGTATCATCCCCGGCCAGGGCGTCCGCCGCCCGGCGCAGCTCGCCCAGCATGGCGGCGCTCAGCGCATTATGCTTGTCCGGCCGGTTCAGGCACAGCGTGGCGACCCCGCGGTCATCGGTCTCAAGGCTGATCGTCTCGTACATCGTTCCGTGTCTTCCCAATATTTTCTTCGCAGAAGAAAATCGCACCCCAGAATTTTACCCGAAAATTCTGCTCACCCGCCCCGCAAGGCCCGCGCCATCTCCGCCGCCTCGGCCAGAACGCCCAGGTCCAGCCCGGTCGAATCCCCCAGCCGCTCAAGATGCGCCGCCACCGCCTCGGTCGCCACGTTCCCGGCCGCCCCCGGCGCATAGGGGCATCCCCCCAGGCCCCCCACCGCCGCATCGAACACCCGGACCCCAAGGCTCAGCGAGGCGTCGATATTCTCCAGCGCCCGCCCGGCCGTATCGTGATAATGCCCCGCCAGCCGCCCCACCGGCACCGCGTCGCGCACCTTCAGCAGCATCCGCGCGATCTTGTCCGGCGTCGCCTGCCCGATCGTGTCGCCCAGCGAAATCTCGTAACAGCCCATGGCGAACAACCGGTCCGCCACCCGCGCCACCGCGTCCGGCGCCACCGCCCCGTCATAGGGGCAATCCGTCACGCAGGACACGTAGCCGCGCACGGGCACATCACGATGTCGTGCATCCTCCAGGATCGGCGCGAACCGCGCGATGCTCTCCTCGATCGTCGCGTTGATATTGGCCTTGGAAAACCCCTCGCTGGCGGATGCGAACACCGCCACCTCGTCCGCGCCGGCCGCCAAAGCCGCCTCGTAGCCCTTCATGTTGGGCACCAGTGCCGCATAGCGCACGCCCTCTGCCCGCGTGATTCCGTTCAGCACCTCGGCGCTGCCGGCCATCTGCGGCACCCATTTCGGGCTGACAAACGCCGCGCATTCAATGCGCGCGAACCCCGCCCGGCTCAGCAGGTCGACAAACGCCACCTTCTGCGCCACGGAAATCTCGCGCTTTTCGTTCTGCAGACCGTCGCGCGGCCCGACCTCAAAGATTTCTACCCGATCGCCCATGGAAGCCTCCCCTCAGTCCTGCGGCTCCAGCCGGATCAGCGCGGCGCCGCCCTCCACCTGGTCACCTTCCGCCACAAGCACCTCGGCGACAACCCCGTCGCGCGCGGCCAGCAGCGCATGTTCCATCTTCATCGCCTCCAGCACCGCCAGCCGGTCGCCTTCCGCCACCGCCTGCCCGGCCTTCGCCGCCACCATCTTCACCAGCCCCGGCATCGGCGCCTCGATCAGCGATCCGTCTCCGCCGGCCGCCGATCCCCGCTCCAGCGGATCGGCCAGATCGAAGACGTAAGGATTGCCCCAGAACACGGTCAGCCGCTGCCCGTCCTTCGCCACCTCGGCCTGCACCTTGGTGTCATCGACGAACCAGATGCCGGCCCGCGTTTCGACCACATGACAGGTCTCGCCCAGCTCGACCGAAAACGCCTCCGGCCCCGTCACCGTCACCCGCGCGGCGAATTCCTCGCCCCCATGGCTCAGCGTCACCGTCCATCTTTGCGCCGCCCAAAGCGTAAAGCCCCCCAGCGCCCCGGCGCCCGTCTCCAGCCCCAGAGCCGCCAGCGCGGCCAGCGCCCGCGCCTTGGTGCCGGCCACCGGATCGGCGGTCAGCTCGGCCACGTGCCGGTCGATCAGCCCGGTATCCACGTCGCCCTTCTGGAAATCCTCCTGCGCCGCCAGCCGCGCCAGGAACGAGATGTTGGTGACCGTGCCCCCCACCTGCGTCTGCCGCAACGCGCGCACCAGCGCGTTCAGCGCCGCGCCGCGCGTGGTCCCGTGCACGATCACCTTGGCGATCATCGGGTCGTACCAGGGGCTGATCGTATCGCCCTCGCGCACGCCGCTGTCGGCCCGCACGTCGCCGGGAAAGACCAGCCGCGACAGCGTGCCGGTCGCCGGCAGGAACCCCTTGGGCACGTCTTCCGCGTAAAGCCGCGCCTCGAAGGCATGTCCCGTCAGTGTCAGTTGCTCCTGGCTCAGCGGCAGCGGCGCGCCGCTTGCGACACGCAACTGCCATTCCACCAGGTCCACCCCCGTCACCGCCTCGGTCACCGGGTGTTCCACTTGAAGACGCGTGTTCATCTCCATGAAATAAAAGCGATCCGGCCGCAAACCGTCCGACGCGTCGACGATGAATTCAATGGTCCCCGCGCCGGAATACCCGATCGCTTCCGCCGCCCGAACCGCCGCCGATCCCATCGCTTCGCGCATGTCAGGAGTCATCCCCGGCGCCGGCGCTTCCTCGATCACCTTCTGATGGCGCCGCTGCAGCGAACAATCCCGCTCGAACAGGTGCACCGCCTGTGTGCCGTCGCCGAAAACCTGCACCTCGATATGGCGCGGCTTGTCGACGTACTTCTCGATCAGCACGTCCTCGTTGCCGAAAGCCGTGCGCGCCTCGGCCTTGGCCGAACCCAGCGCATTGGTGAAATCGGCAGGGCTATCGACCCGCCGCATCCCCTTGCCGCCGCCCCCCGCGACAGCCTTGATCAGCACCGGGTACCCGATCTTGCCGGCCTCCACCTCCAGGTGCGCGGGATCCTGGTCCGCCCCGTGATATCCGGGCACCACCGGCACCCCGGCCTCCTCCATCAGCTTCTTGGCGGCATCCTTCAGCCCCATGGCCCGGATGGCGCTGGCCGACGGCCCGATGAACACCAGCCCGGACCCCTCCACCGCATCCACGAAATCCGGGTTCTCGGACAGGAACCCGTACCCCGGATGGATCGCCTGCGCGCCCGTCATCAACGCGGCGGCAATGATCCGGTCGCCCCGCAGGTAGCTGTCCGCCGGGGCCGGCCCGCCGATATGCACAGCCTCGTCGGCCATCGCCACATGCTTTGCCCCGGCATCCGCATCGGAATGGACCGCGACACAGGCCACCCCCATCCGATGCGCCGTCTCGATCACGCGGCAGGCAATCTCGCCCCGGTTGGCAATCAGTATCTTCGTGAACATTGTCTTCACCCCAGTTCCAGCAGGTCTTCGACCAGGCGGAACCGTTCACAGACCAGTTCCATACCGTCGGAAAATCCGCCGTTTCGTTCGAAATAGGCGCGGTGGTCGCGCCGCCAGCCGTCAAGCGTGTCGTTCTCGCCCTCGGCCAGGGCGAAGTCCTCATCCATGTCGCAAAACCGCCGCCGCTCCACGTGCAGCGTCTCGATCACCAGCGCCGGCCGGCCATCCCATGTCAGCGCGATATCCTTCCGCCCCACCACCGGCAGCGCCTGAGGATCCGCGTCATAGATCGTCGCCGCCCCGCAGGTCGCCGTCTTTGTCCCCGCCCGGACCAGCGCGATCAGCGCATCGCACAGCCGCGGACCATCGCCGAACCGGAAGGTCTGCGCGCCGGGATACCGCGCCAGCACCGCGTCCAGATCGCTCATCGCTGCCACCCGCCGTCCAGCAGGGCGCGCGCCTCGCGCACCAGTGCCCCGATGATGTCAGCCGCCGGCGGTCGGTCGTGGATCATGCCGATCGCCTCGCCGACCACTGCATTGCCATGCGCCGCGTCGCCCTCGGCGAACGCCTTCTGCCATTTCGGCCCCTCGACGCGCGCCGCCGCCCGCAACCCGTCCAGGTCATTGTGCCAGCGGTCGGTGAAACGGTTCGCCAGGACCCGGATGTCATAGGGTTCCGGCCAGGGCAGGTCGCGCACCACATCCACCGTCCGCGTGCGGATCGTGGCATCGCCGCTCGCGCGGATCGCCGCCTCGGCCTGCCCGTCCGGCACCAGCGCCTCGGCGCTGGCCCACAGCCGCGTTCCGATCAGGACACCGTCCGCCCCCAGCATCAGCGCCGCCGCCAGCCCCCGCCCATCGGCAATGCCACCGGCCGCCACCAGCAGGGATTTCGACCCTTTCGCCGCGATCAGGTCCGCCACCTCGGGGACCAGGGTAAAGGTCGCCCGTCGCGCGCCGTGGCCCCCCGCTTCGGTCCCCTGCGCGACGATCACGTCGACCCCCGCATCCACCGCAACTTCGGCATCGGCCCGCGTCTGCACCTGGCAGATCAACGTCACCCCCGCCGCCCAGACCTGCCCGGCAAAGATCGCCGGATCGCCAAAGCTCAGCATCACCGCGCGCGGCCGCCGCTGCAGCACCCGGCCCAGCAGGTCCGGCGACCCGGCCAGCTTCCAGGTGATGAACCCGACGCCCACCGGCTGGTTGCCGGCGGCCGCGAACTGCTCGGCGATCCAGGCGTCATCGCCATAGCCGCCACCGATCAATCCCAGCCCCCCGGCCCGGCTGACCGCCGCCGCCAGGGCGCCGCCCGCGACACCGGCCATCGGCGCCAGGATCACCGGATGCTCCAGCCCCAGCGCCCGCGTCAGACGTGTCTCGATCATTGGCTTTCCTCCCCCGTACAAAACGGACGAAATCTGTCAGCCGATTTGTACAAAACGGTAAATTCGGCTCGTTTCACATCCGGAACACGCCAAAGCGCGTCTCCTCCACCGGCGCGTTCAGCGCCGCCCGCAGCGACAGCGACAGCACGTCGCGCGACTTGCGCGGATCGACGATCCCGTCGTCCCACAGCCGGGCCGCGGCATACAGCGGATGCGATTGTTCCTCGAACATTTCCAGTGTCGGACGCTTGAACGCGGTCTCTTCCTCGGCCGACCAGGACCCGCCCGACCGTTCGATCGACTCGCGTTTCACGGTGGCCAGAACCCCCGCCGCCTGCGGCCCGCCCATGACGGAAATCCGGCTGTTCGGCCAGGTCCACAGGAACCGCGGCTGATAGGCCCGCCCGGCCATCCCGTAGTTGCCCGCGCCAAAGGATCCCCCCACCAGCATGGTGATCTTGGGCACCGATGTCGTCGCCACGGCGGTCACCAGCTTGGCGCCATGGCGCGCGATCCCCTCGTTCTCGTACCGGCGTCCGACCATGAACCCGGTGATATTCTGAAGGAAAACCAATGGGATGCGCCGCTGCGAACACAGTTCGACGAAATGCGCGCCCTTCTGGGCGGCCTCGGAAAACAGCACGCCGTTGTTGGCGATGATCCCCACCGGGTACCCGTCCACATGGGCGAATCCGGTGACCAGGGTCTCGCCGAACCGCGCCTTGAACTCGTCAAAGCGCGACCCGTCCACCAGCCGCGCGATCACCTCGCGGATGTCATAGGGCGTGCGCAGATCGCCGGGCACCACGCCCAGGATCTCCTCCGGATCATATGCCGGCAGCTCGGGCGATTGCCGTAGGATGGGTGCTTTGCACCCATCATCCCCAAGCGATCCGACAGCGCGCCGCGCCAGCGCCAGCGCATGGGCGTCGTCCTCGGCCAGGTAATCGGCCACGCCCGACAGCCGCGTATGCACATCGCCGCCGCCCAGGTCCTCGGCGCTGACCACCTCGCCGGTCGCCGCCTTCACCAGCGGCGGGCCCGCCAGAAAGATCGTGCCCTGCTCGCGCACGATGATCGTCACGTCCGACATCGCCGGAACATAGGCGCCGCCGGCGGTACAGGACCCCATCACGACGGCGATCTGGGGAATGCCCCGGGCGGACATATTCGCTTGATTATAAAAGATTCTTCCAAAGTGATCGCGGTCGGGAAACACCTCGTCCTGGTTGGGCAGGTTGGCGCCGCCCGAATCCACCAGGTAGACGCAGGGCAGCCGGCATTCCGCCGCGATCTCCTGCGCGCGCAGATGTTTCTTGACCGACATCGGATAATAGGTGCCGCCCTTCACGGTGGCATCGTTGCACACGACCATCACATCGCGCCCCTGCACCCGGCCGATCCCGGCGATCACCCCCGCACAGGGCGCGGCATCGCCGTACAGCCCATGCGCCGCCGTCGCCCCGATCTCCAGGAACGGCGCGCCCGGATCCAGCAGCCCGGCCACCCGGTCGCGCGGCAGCATCTTGCCCCGCGACAGATGCCGGTCGCGCGCCTTCTGCCCGCCCCCGGCGGCGGCCGCGTCGGCGGCCACGCGCACGGTCTCCAGCACGGCCAGGTGGGCGGCGCGGTTGGCCTGGAAGGCTTCCGATGACGGCAGGGCCTGGGAAGTCAGTTTCATTGGGCAGTCTCCAGTTCGGCCATCGCACGGGCCTTCAGATCCTTGCGGATCACCTTGCCCGTCACCGTCATCGGCAGGGCATCCAGAAAGGCGATCTCGCGCGGGTAGGAATAGGTGGCCAGGCGGTCCTTGACCCAGGCCTGCAGCTCTGCCGCATCGGCGGAAAATCCCGGTTTCAGAACCACATAGGCTTTCACGATCTCGGTGCGCACCGGATCGGGCTTGCCGACCACGCCAACGGTGGCCACGGCCGGATGGGTCAGCAGGCAATCCTCGATCTCCGCGGGGCCGATCCGGTAGCCGGCCGATGTGATCACGTCGTCATCGCGGCCCACGAACCGCAGGTGGTCGCCGTCCCGGATCCCCCGGTCGCCGGTCAGCATCCAGTCGCCCCGGAATTTCTTCGCGGTCTCGTCCGGGTTCTTCCAATAGCCCAGGAACATCGACCCCGATCCCCGCCGCACCGCGATATCGCCCTCGCCCTCGGTCAGGTTGCCGGCCTCGTCGATCACCTGCACGTCGTGTCCCGGCACCGGCCGGCCGATGCAGCCCGGCTTGGCGTCATAGCTCGCCCCGCAGGCGGTGACCGTCATGTTGCATTCGGTCTGCCCGTAGAACTCGTTGATTTCCAGGCCGAATGCCTCGCGCCCCCAAGCCAGCATCTCGGCCCCCAGGGGTTCGCCGCCCGACGCGATGGACCGCAGCCCCGGGATCACCGCGTGGTGCGCCTTCAGCATGCGCAGCGCGGTCGGCGGGAAGAAGATGTTGCGAATCCCCGTCTGCGCGATCAGCGCGCGGGCGGTGTCGACATCGAACTTGGGCATCCGGTCCGCCACCACCGGCACGCCCAACGCCAGCCCCGGCATCAGCACATCGAACAGCCCGCCGATCCAGGCCCAGTCCGCCGGCGTCCAGATCACGTCGCCCGCCTGGCCCAGGTGATCGTGGCTCAGCGATACGCCCGGCAGGTGCCCCGTCAGCAACCGGTGCCCATGCAGCGCGCCCTTGGCCGACCCGGTCGTGCCGGAGGTATAGATCAGAACCGCCGGATCCTCGGGCCCGGTATCGGCGATCGCCACCTCGGCCCCCGCCATCGCCACCTCGGCCGCCATCACCGGTTCGGCCAGCGGATCGCCCGGCGCGCCCAGCAGCTCCGCGCCACCCTCGTCCGTCAGCACCAGGCTCACCCCGGCATTGCCCACCCGGCTGGCCAGCGCATCGTGCTTGAACAGCTTGAACAACGGCACCGACACCGCGCCGATGGTCCAGATCGCGATATGACAGGCCGCGCACCAGGGGCTCTGGCTCAGCAGCACGCCGATGCGGTCGCCCCGCCCCACGCCGCGCGACAGCAGGTAGCGCGCCAGCCCCTGCGACATGTCCCGCAACTCGCCGCGCGTGACATCACGCCGGATACCGGTGGTCATGTCGATGATGGCCAGCCCCTCGGGCGGCCCGTCCAGCACCTGCGCCGCCATGTTCAGGCGGTCGGGAATGTCCCACCCACCATCGGGACGCAGGCCGGGTATGCGTTCAGGATATATCAAAACCTGCCTCCCATACACGTGATTTGATGCAGATCAGCGCGCGCCCCGCCCGCGCGTGCCAGACTCGGACCGTAAGACACGAAGTGGACAAGACTATGAAAACTCTCATCGCCACACTCGCCATGACCACCGCGCTGGCCGGCATGGCAGCCCCGCTCGCCGCGCAAAGCCAGGGCGACTGGACCCTTGGTCTGGGCCTCGGTTACGTGCTGCCCAAGGACGACAACGCCAATGTCGGCGGCTCCGAGCTGAGCGTGGAGGACAGCCTCCGCCCGACCCTGACCGTGGAATACTTCATCCGCGACAACCTCGGGATCGAAGTGCTGGCCGCATGGCCGTTCGAACATGACATCAAGCTGGGCGGCACCAAGATCGGATCGACCCAACAGCTGCCGCCGACCGTCTCGCTGAACTACCACATCCCGACCAACACGCCGATCACGCCCTTCGTCGGCGTCGGCGTGAACTACACCACCTTCTGGGATACAAGCTCCTCGCTGGGCGACCTGGACCTGGACGACAGCTGGGGCCTCGCCCTGCATGCCGGTGCCGATTACCAGATCAGCGAAGCCGGCTCCCTGCGCTTTGACGTGCGCTGGATCGACATCGACACGGATGCCAAGCTCAACGGCGCCGATCTGACCGGTGTCGAAATCGACCCCTGGGTGTTTGGCGTGTCCTACGTGCATCGGTTCTGAAGCCCCCTCTCCTCACCGGCGGTCCCCCCGGGGCCGCCCGTATTCCCGCGGCCCGGGTCCAACCCCGGGCCGCCCTTGTTCTTCCGGCCCGGGTCCAACCCCGGGCCGCCCTTGTTCTTCCGGCCCGGGTCCAACCCCGGGCCGCCCTTGTTCTTCCGGCCTTCGTTCAGCCCATCGTCGCCATCAATTCGCGCCCGATCAGCATGCGCCGGATCTCGGACGTGCCGGCGCCGATCTCCATCAGCTTGGCGTCGCGAAAGATCCGGGATACCGGCGCGTCCGACAGGAACCCGGCGCCGCCCAGGGCCTGCACCGCCTGGTGCGCCTGAACCATCGCCTGTTCGCTGGCATAAAGGCAGCAGGCCGCCGCATCCTGGCGCGTCACATTGCCCCGGTCGCAGGCGCGCGCGACCTCGTAGACATAGGCCCGCGCCGAATTCATCGCCGTGTACATGTCGGCGATCTTGGCCTGCATCAGCTGGAAATTCCCGATCTTCCGGCCGAACTGTTCGCGGGTCGACACATAGGGCATGACCTCGTCCAGGCAGGCCGCCATGATCCCGGTGCCGATGCCCGCCAGCACCACCCGTTCGTAATCCAGCCCCGACATCAGCACCGCAACGCCCCGGCCTTCCTGGCCCAGGACGTTTTCGAACGGCACCTCGACATCGTCGAATATCAGCTCGGCGGTGTTGGACCCGCGCATGCCCAGCTTGTCGAAATGGGGGCTGGTCGAAAACCCGGTCATGGATTTCTCGACCAGGAAGGCGGTGATGCCCTTGGATCCGGCCTCCGGGTCGGTCTTGGCATAGACCACCAGCGTGTCGGCGTCGGGCCCGTTGGTGATCCAGTACTTGTTGCCGTTCAGCCGGTAATGATCGTTGCGCTTTTCCGCGCGCAGCTTCATCGACACCACGTCCGACCCGGCGCCGGGTTCCGACATGGCCAACGCGCCCACATGGCGCCCCGACACCAGCCCGGGCAGGTATTTCGCCTTCTGCTCGGCCGTGCCGTTCAGCTTGATCTGGTTCACGCACAGGTTGGAATGCGCGCCATAAGACAGCGCGACCGAGGCCGAGGCGCGGGCGATCTCCTCCACCGCGACGGTATGGGCCAGATAGCTCATCCCCGCGCCGCCGTATTCCTCGGGCACGGTGATGCCCAGCAGGCCAAGATCCCCAATCTCGGTCCACAGCGCGGCCGGAAAATCGTTGGTTGCGTCGATCTCCTGCGCCAGCGGGCGAACCCGCTCTTGTGCCCAGCGGTGGACCATCTCGCGCAAGGCGTTGACGTCCTCCCCCAGGTCGAACTGCATGGATGCCGCGAACATGGACCCCTCCCAAGTTTATGAACGCACGTTCAATAAATGGATAGCAGCGGCGATGCGGCCCGTCAATTGCCGCCTTTGACAGCCTTTGAACCGCCCCTGCCCGGCGTCGCGCGGGCGATCGGGGTCGTGCCGGGGTCGTGCCGGGGTATTTGGAGCCGGAAAGAAGCAGCAGACTGGCGCTTGCGGGCCGGGGGTGGAATTGACCTTGGGGGGCTTCGGACCCATGGTGCGCACAAGCTGACTGCGGAGACCCTGTCCGATGACCCGATACCTTTTTCTGGCGCTTCTGAGCGGCCTTGCCGGGCAAGCGGCGCAGGCGCAGACCGTGGCCCCGGGCGAAAGCGCGGCCACCTTCGCCACGGTGCGCGGATGGGACGTGTTCACCATCACCGACGGCGACAAGATCACCGCCTGCCGCGCCGTGAAGGGCGACGGCGCGGACGAGTTGATCTTTGGCTATGACCGGGGCTGGAGCCTGATCGTGCCCTCCAAGCTGTCCGGCGACACGGCGGCGGCCTCGTTGTGGGTCGACGCGGTCAAGGACGACCGGCAGGTGAGCATCGCCGCCGGCTTTGCCACGCTGGAACTGACCGAGATCGAGCGCAGCGCCATCATGAAGGGCAGCGAGATGGACCTGCAGATCGGCGACGGACCCCGGCAGACCTTTTTGCTGGAGGGGACCACCGCGGCGCTGTTGAAGGCGCAGGATTGTTTTGACGGGCAGACCGGATCGACGGCGCCCGGCCCGGATGCGACCACGCCGATTACCGGCGAGAACCTGGGCATGGCCTATTTCAAGGACGGGCGGTTCCGCCAGCGGGTCGACGGCAGCTGGGTCGAGGAAGACGCCAACGGCATCGCCAATGTCTATGACGAGACCGAGCGCGACGCCGACAGCGTCTACCTGCAGAACACCGGCAATGGCGACAGGGTTTCCATCGACACCAAGACGATGCTGATTTCCAAGCAGGAGTCGGACGGGACCTGGACGACGCTGTACCAGGTGACGGGGCTGGACCAGTATATCTCGCCCCGGGCGGGGTGATATCGGTTTGACGGGGCGCCCCGGACGCCGGGCCGGATCCTAACGTTCGGTTAATCCGCCTCTGCAAGCCCTTGATTTTGCTGGGGCTGACAAATGTCCCACGCGTGGGACATCACGGCTGTGCCGGGGCCTGGTGGACCGCGCCGACCTCGGCCCGGATGATCGCGGCGATGGTGCGGCAATCGTCTTCGGAGAAGGTCAGCGGCACCCGCATGTCCAGGATCGCATGCAGGATCCGGTCGCTTTCGGGCAGCGGGTCGGACGGCGCGTATTTCCAGTGCCCGTAGGTCGAGGTGAAGGCCGTGGGCTCGGGCGCGCCGAACCATTTCAGTTCGACCCCGCGGGCCGAACAGCGGGCGACCACCTGGCGGATATCCTCGGCCGGCCAGCCCAGCAGCAGCGCCTGGATCGAGGAGCCGACATAGGTCTCCTCGGCGGGGCGTTCGATGACGCTCAGGCCCGGCGTGCCGCGCAGCCCGTCCTCGATCAGCTTGTAGCGGGTGTTCCAGCGCGCCACCTGATCGTCGAGGATCTTCAGCTGCGGGCGCAGGATCGCGGCGCGCAAATTGTCCATGCGCCCCGAAATGTTGGGCATGTCGTACTTGTGCCGCTCGAAGACCTCGGGCGCGGGCGCGGCAAGGTGGCGTTCATAAAGCATGTAGGACCCCGACATCAGAACGGCGCGCGCGGCGATGTCCTCGTCATCGGTGATCAGCAGCCCGCCTTCGCCGGAATTCATGTGCTTGTAGGTCTGGGTCGAATAACATCCCACCGCCCCGTGCCGCCCCGATGCCACGCCGGCCCAGGCGCCGCCCATCGTATGCGCGCAATCCTCGATCACGGTGATGCCGGCGGCGTCGCAGATCGCCATCAGCCGGTCCATGTCGCAGATATGCCCGCGCATATGGCTGAGAAGCAGGACCTTCGCCTGGCCCGCCTTGGCCTCCAGGTCGTCCAGGTCGATGGTCAGCCCTTCGGTCACGCCGACAAAGATCGCCTTGCCGCCCACCGCCGCGATGGCACCGGGCACCGGGGCCAGCGTGAAGGCGTTGGTCAGCACCGGATCGCCATGGCCCACGCCCACCGCGCGCAGCGCCGTGGTGATCGCGTAGCCGCCCGAGGACACCGCCAGGCAGAACCGCGCGCCGGTATAGGCGGCGAATTCCTGTTCCAGAAGAGCGGCTTGCGACAGCTCTCCGGGCACGACGTTATAGCGGTGCAGGCGCCCGTTGCGCAGCACGGTCAGCGCGGCTTCGATCCCGTCTTCGGGGATGGGTTCCTGCTGGGTGAAGGATCCGGTGAAACGATCTGTCATGGCCGCTTTCTGCGCCTGCGCCGCCGCTTCGTCAATCCGCTCGTGATCCCGCTGCACCTGCTGGACCTGTCGGACAGCAGGCGCGTTCAGAGCGATTGGATGACGCCGCGCCGGGATTGGCAGGATCCGCCGACCCAAGCCGAGCTGCGCGCGACGTTCCACGCGCTGGCGGATCCCCTGTTGCGGTGCGACCGGGCGGCGCGGATCGAAGCGGCGCTCGATGCCTTGCCGCGGACCGTATGGGCCGGGCTGGCGAGCCTACTGACACAATCCGACAGAAGTGTCATCATCCGATCAGGCGCGACACCACGCCCGGCAGGTCGGCAAAATCGTCCAGCAGCGCCTCGGGCTCGAGCGCGGCCATGTCTTCCCCCGAGGGGCCGAAGGTCACCAGCACGCAGGGCACCCCGGCGGCGGCGGCCGTCTTCCTGTCGGTGACGGAATCGCCCACCAGAAGACAGCGCGCGGGATCGCCCCCCGCCCGTGTCGCGGCCAGCCGCAGGGGTTCCGGGTCGGGCTTGCGAACCGGCAGCGTATCGGCGCCGATCAACGAGGCGAAGGCGTCAAGGATCCCCAGCCGGGTCAGCAGCGTTTCGGCCAGACGCTCGGGCTTGTTGGTACAGATACCCACGCCGTAACCGGCGTCTTTCAGCGCATCGACCGCCGCCATCGCGCCCGGATACAGCACCGTGTGATGGTCGATCGCATCGCCGTAGGCCTCTAGCAGGATCGGATAGCCCCGGTCGATCATCGCCGCATCCACATCCCCCAGGCGCGACAGGCCCAATGTCAGCATGGCCTTGCCGCCGCGCAGGGCGGTGCCGGCATCGCGCGCGGGGTCCAGCCGGGCGGACAGCCCCAACGTCGCGAAGGTCGCGTTGGCGGCGGCGATCAGGTCGCCCGATGTATCGGCCAGCGTGCCGTCCAGATCGAAGATCACCGTTCGCATTTCGTCTTCAAGTCCCTGTATCAGCGGGCAGTGTTGCAGCCCGAAACCTTCTTTGATAGCGACGCGGCTTGCGCCGCCCCCTGAGCCCGATAAAAAGCCTCCCAAGATATCGGGATTAACCGTTCATTAAGGGATATTCCCCATGGAGACGAGCCTCGTCATCCTCGCGGCCGGCAAGGGCACGCGGATGCAATCCGATCTTCCCAAGGTGCTGCACCAGGTCGCCCATGCGCCGTTGCTGGCCCACGCCATGCGGTCCGGCGCCACGCTGGAACCTGCGCGCACCGTCGTCGTCGCCGGTCACGAGGCCGAAGCGGTGACCGCGGCCGCGCAGGAGGAGGACGAGGACGTCGTCGTCGTCCTGCAAGAGGAGCAGCTGGGCACCGGCCATGCGGTGATGCAGGCGAAACCGGCGCTTGAGAGGTTCGAGGGCACCGTCATCGTGCTGTACGGCGACACGCCTTTCATCCGGCCCCAGACGCTGGAGTCCATGGTGGCGGCGCGTGCCGACCACGACGTGGTCGTTCTGGGCTTTGATACGCCGGAACCGGGCCGCTACGGGCGGCTTAAGATGGACGGTGACACGCTGACAGCAATTGTCGAATTCAAGGACGCAACCGAAGATGAACGCGCCATCACGCTGTGCAATTCGGGGGTGATGGCCTGTGACGCGGGGCTGCTGTTCGACCTGCTGGACAAGGTGTCCAACGACAATGCCTCGGGCGAATACTATCTGACAGATATTGTCGAACTGTCACGCGCCGCCGGCCACAGCGCCACCGTGGTGATCTGCCCGCAGGATGAAACCCTGGGCGTCGACAGCCGCGCGGGCCTTGCCCGGGCCGAGGCGCTGTTCCAGGCGCGCGCCCGCGCCGACCTGCTGGACCTTGGCGTCACGCTCACCGCGCCCGAAACCGTTTTCCTGGCCCATGACACCTATATCGGTCGCGACGTGATCATTGAACCCAACGTGGTCTTCGGCCCCGGCGTCACGATCGAAACCGGTGCCACGATCCGCGCCTTTTCGCACCTGGAAGGCTGTCACGTCAGCCGCGGCGCGCTTGTCGGTCCCTATGCCCGCCTGCGCCCCGGTGCCGAGTTGGCCGAAGACACCCACGTCGGCAATTTCGTCGAGATCAAGAACGCGTTCATCGCCGAGGGCGCCAAGGTCAATCACCTCAGCTACATCGGCGACGCGTCGGTCGGGGAAAAGACCAACATCGGCGCCGGCACGATCACCTGCAATTACGACGGGTTCCTCAAGCACCACACCGAAATCGGCGCGGGCGCCTTCATCGGATCGAACACCATGCTGGTGGCCCCCGTCCGCGTCGGCAACGGCGCGATGACGGCAACCGGATCGGTGATCACCGACGATGTCGAGGACGGCGCACTGGCCTTCGCCCGCGCCCGCCAGGAAACCAAACCGGGCCGGGCCACCCGGCTCTTCGACATCCTGAGGGCAAAAAAACAACAACGAGGCAAGGAGTAAGGCACATGTGCGGCATTGTCGGCGTCCTGGGCGATCACGAGGTCGCGCCCATCCTGGTGGAAGCTCTCAAGCGGCTGGAATATCGCGGCTACGACAGCGCCGGCATCGCCACGATCAATGGCGGCCACCTGGACCGGCGGCGCGCCGTCGGCAAGCTGATCAACCTGTCCGACAAGCTGGTGCATAACCCTTTGCGCGGCAAATCCGGCATCGGCCACACCCGCTGGGCCACCCACGGATCGCCCAGCGAGGGCAATGCGCACCCCCACAAGGCCGGCCCCGTCGCCGTCGTGCACAACGGCATCATCGAGAATTTCGCCGAGCTGCGCGCGGAGCTCGCCGCAGAAGGTTACGAGGCGCAGACCCAGACCGACACCGAAACTGTCGCGCTCCTGACACAGAAATACATGGCCCGGGGCATGACCCCGGCCAAGGCCGCCTTTGCCGCCATCGACCGGCTGGAAGGCGCCTTTGCGCTGGCGTTCCTGTTCGATGGCGAAGACGACCTGATCGTCGCCGCCCGCAAGGGATCCCCCCTGGCGATCGGCTGGGGCGAAGGCGAGATGTACGTGGGCTCGGACGCTTTTGCCCTGGCGCCGATGACCGACCGGGTGACCTATCTTGAGGAAGGCGACCGCGCCATTGTCACCCGCAAGGGCGCCGAGATCTTCGACTCCACCGGGCGCCTGGCCAACCGGCCCTCTGTCCGGATCGAGGACGTGGACGGGCAGGTCGAAAAAGGTGGCCACAAGCACTGGATGTCCAAGGAGATCGCCGAGCAACCCTCGGTCCTGGCGGATGTGCTGAAACATTACCTGCCGGACGGCGCGCTGACCTTCCCCGAGGGCGAGCTGGATTTCACCAACGTCGACCGTGTGGTGATGGTTGCCTGCGGGACGGGATATTACAGCTGCATCGTCGCCAAGTACTGGATGGAAACGCTGGCCCAACTGCCGGTCGAGGTCGATGTGGCGTCGGAATTCCGCTATCGCGAGCCGCCGCTGAGCGCGCGCACCCTGGCCGTCTTCGTCAGCCAGTCGGGGGAAACCGCCGACACGCTGGCCGCGATGCGTTACGCGGCCGGGAAATGCCGGATCGCGTCCATCGTCAACGTCGCCCAAAGCTCCATCGCGCGCGAGGCCGACCTGGCCCTGCCGATCCTTGCCGGGCGTGAGATTTCAGTGGCTTCCACCAAGGCGTTCACCTGCCAGTTGATGGTCCTGGCGCTGATGTCGATCAAGGCGGCCACCGACCGGGGCATGCTGACCGATGCGGCCGTGGCAGACCGGATCACCGCGCTGAAGACCCTGCCCGCGCTGGTCAGCCAAGCGCTGGCCATCAGCCCGCAGATCGCCGCGCTTGCGCAGGACCTGTCCGAGGCGCACGACATCCTGTTCCTTGGCCGGGGCGCCATGTACCCGCTGGCGCTGGAAGGCGCGCTGAAACTCAAGGAGCTCAGCTATATCCACGCCGAAGGCTATGCCTCGGGCGAGCTGAAGCACGGGCCGATTGCGTTGATCGACAGCCATGTGCCGGTGATCGTCTTGGCGCCGACCGACGCGCTGTTCGACAAGACCGTGTCGAACATGCAGGAGGTCATGGCGCGCGGTGGCAAGGTGCTGCTGGTGACCGATGCCGAAGGGGCGCAGAAGGCGGGACACGGATGCTGGGGCGTGATCCGGATGCCCGAGGTCGATCCGATGTTCGCGCCGCTTCTTTATGCCGTGCCGGCCCAGCAGATCGCCTATCACACCGCCATCGCCAAGGGCACGGACGTGGACCAGCCGCGCAACCTCGCAAAATCGGTTACGGTGGAGTAGGTTGCGCGCAAGTCCAGGGGAGTTTCAGGATGGCCAAGCAGTTCGATCACATCACCGACGATCAGAAAACCTTTGTCGAGGCGCAGCATATCTTCTTCACGGGAACGGCTGCACCGGACGGGCGGGTGAATGTTTCGCCCAAAGGTCAGGATGCCATGCGGATCCTGACACCCAATCGGCTGATCTGGCTGAACCTGACAGGATCGGGCAATGAAACTGCCGGTCACCTGCTGGAACATCCCCGCATGACGATCATGTGGTGTTCGTTCGAAAAGCGTCCCCTGATCTACCGCGTCTATGGCACCGCCCGGACCATCCACATGGGGGATCCGGACTGGGATGACCTTTACGCGCATTTCCCGCCCAACATCGGCGCGCGCCAGATCTATGACGTGACGGTCGAGATGACCCAGACCTCCTGCGGCTACGCCGTGCCGTTCATGGAGTTCACGGCCGAGCGCGATACGCTGGACAAATCAATGGCGTCCAAGGGCGAAAACGGGGTGCCGCGCTACTGGAGCGAAAACAACACGCTGACCATCGACGGCAAGCCCACGGGCATGCCCGAACAGGTCGTCTGAACCCGTGGTGCAGGACTGGCTGGACCGGTTGCAGGCCATGGCCGACCCAGAAAGGGCGGTCGGGGCCCGCGCCTATCACAAGGCGGATCGTGTCTATCTGGGCGTGCCCAACCCGGTCCTGAACGACCTGGCGAAGGAGGCGCGGGCGGCCCTGGATCTGCCCGCCCGGATCGAATTGTCAGGAGCGTTATGGGCTACTGACATCCACGAGGCACGCGTCCTTGCGGCCAAGGTGCTGACACAGGCGCGGATCCGCCCCGATGACGCCGTCTGGGACATGATCTGCGGCTGGGTGCCGGAATTCGACGCCTGGGCCATCGCCGATCACGCCTGTCTGGCCGGCCAAAAGCGGCTGATCGCGGATCCGTCCCGGCTGGACCGGGTCGAGCCTTGGACCGGGTCGGACCACATGTGGACCCGTCGCGCCGCGCTGGTGATCACCCTGCCCTGGACCAAGATGAACCACCCCAAGCCCGATGAGCTGGCCGCGCGTGAGCGGATCCTCGGCTGGGCCGCCGGCTACGTGGAGGATCGCAACTGGTTCATCCAGAAGGCGGTGGGCTGGTGGCTGCGCGATCTGTCAAAGCACGACCCGGACAGGGTGCGGGCCTTTCTTGACGCCCATGGCGCGCAGATGAAGGCATTTTCACGAAAAGAAGCTTCAAAGTATCTCGTTTGACCTTGGCCACCTTCGGGTCGGGTAACCCTTCGGAAACCAAACGCGTGCAGTCTTCTCCTGCAATCGGAAGGAGATCTGACATGGTCGTAACCGCTCAATCGGGGTCATCGGGCAACGTCGACCCGGCCGCCGGAGGGCCGGGAAAAAGCGCGCAATCAGTCGGGCATCGTGCCAAAACCGCCGTGGCCGCCGCTGCCCAAGCCGGGGTTGCCCTGCCGAAGAATGCCCAGGGACACGTGGCGTCGCAGATCGCCCGCGGTGTCGAAGCGGCCCTGATCTTTCAGGACCCGTCCCCGCCGTCTGACGAAACCCCGCCGACAGCACCTGCGCCTGTGGACACTGCAGAAGCGCCGTCCACGACGATTGCGACCGGGGCAGACGCGGCGCTTGCCCTGCTCAATGCAACGCAGGGCTATAGTGGCGCGTCGGCCTTCATATCGCCGGACTGACCTTTGCCGGGATTAAGCCCGGGCGGCGTCAGGTCGGGACGGTCAACAGGCGGCAATCCTGTGCCGGCCACCTGGCTCCAGTCACTTCGCCCAGGTCACATCGCCCCGGTCACTTTGCCACAATCACTTCGCCCCGGTCACCCGAACCTCGATCAGCTCGGTCAAAGGCGCGCCAAGCGCCTGCATCGCCAGGACGGACATCCGGCTGCCGCTTCCCGGCGCCCCGCCGGAGGGGCGCAGGGTCAGGGTCACACTCGATCCCGAATAAAAGGCTTGCCCGGTCTGTTCGCGCGTGGTCAGCGGCGTTTCCATCCACAACCCCGGCTTCGACGGATCGCCCAACGAAGCCACGGTCGTCCCCAGATCGGCGTTCCCCGACACCGGCAGCGACACGGGGATCTCTCCATCCGGTCGCGGCTGTGGCTGAACCGCACTTGTATCACCCGACCCGGCCGAGGCCTCGGCCGCATCCCGTTCAGACCCGTCAAAGACCCCTTTGACCGTCTCGCAGCCCGCCAGCGCCATCGGCGCCGCAAGCATCATTGCCATCCAGACTCGCATGCCCCCTACATAGGCCGCCCCGCCCCACCCGTCCATCACGACGCGCGCCCCCTTGTCGCAGCGCCCCCGGACGTTTACCTCTTTCACCATGACACAGCCGCCGCTCATCGATCCATTCGCCCGCGCGATCACCTATCTGCGCGTTTCGGTCACCGACCGCTGCGACTTTCGCTGCGTGTATTGCATGGCCGAAAACATGACCTTCCTGCCGAAGAAGGAGCTTCTGACGCTGGAAGAACTGGACCGCATGTGTTCGACCTTCATTGGCATGGGCGTCGAAAAGCTGCGGATCACCGGCGGAGAACCGCTGGTCCGGCGCGATATCATGACATTCTTCCACGCGATGACGCGGCATCTGGACAGCGGTGCGCTGAAGGAACTGACCGTCACGACCAATGGCTCGCAGCTGGCGCGCTTTGCCAAGGATCTGGCCGCGGCCGGGGTCAAGCGGATCAACGTCTCGCTCGATACGCTGGACGAGGAGAAATTCGCCCGCGTCACCCGCTGGGGCCGCCTGCCGCAGGTGCTGAAAGGCATCGACGCGGCGCTGGAAGCCGGGCTTCGGGTCAAGATCAACGCCGTGGCGCTGAAGGGCTTCAACGAGGAAGAACTGCCGCGCATCACCCAATGGTGTGCCGACCGCGACATGGACCTGACCTGGATCGAGGTCATGCCGATGGGCGACCTGGGCAACGAGGATCGGGTCGGGCAGTACTGGTCGCTGGATGACGTGCGCGATCGGTATGAACAGCATTACACGCTTACCGATCTCGCCGAACGCACCGGCGGGCCCGCGCGCTACGTGCGGCTTGAGGAGACGGGTCAGAAGATCGGCTTCATCACCCCGCTCAGCCACAATTTCTGTGAAAGCTGCAACCGGGTGCGACTGACCTGCACGGGTGAACTCTACATGTGCCTGGGTCAGGAAGACATGGCCGACCTTCGCGCACCGCTCCGGGACTTCCCCAATGACGACAGGGCCTTGCAGGAAGCGATCCGGGCCGCCATCGGGCTGAAACCCAAGGGCCACGATTTCGATTATTCCCGCCGCCGCGCCGATGGCCAGGTCGCCCGGCACATGAGCCACACGGGCGGGTGATGACCCGGCCGGGCGGTCCCACACCGCTCTATACGCTGTATTCCGGGCTGACCCGGCTGGCCGCGCCATTGGTGCTGACGCATGTGGGCCGCAAGCTGGCGCGCCAGGGCGTGACGCCGGACCGCATCGGCGAACGCGCGGGTCATGCCACCCTGCCCCGCCCCGATGGCCCGCTGATCTGGTTTCACGGGGCCAGCGTCGGCGAAAGCCTGTCGGTGCTGTCGGTCATCGCCAAGCTGGGTGAACGCCTGCCACAGACGCAGTTCCTGATGACATCCGGCACCGCGAGCTCGGCCGAGATCGTCGGCAAACGCCTGCCCCCGCGCACCCGCCACCAGTTCGCCCCGATGGACGCGCCGCAGATCCTTGACCGGTTCCTGGCGCATTGGCGCCCCCGGGCCGGGATATTCGTGGAAAGCGAGCTGTGGCCCGGCATGCTGGTCCGGGCGAGGGACAGCGGCGTGAAGCTGGCGCTGCTGAACGCGCGGCTGTCCCGGAAATCCGCGCAGGGCTGGGCGCGCTATCCCGATACGGCGCGGTTCGTGCTGGATTGCTTCGAAGTGCTGCTGACCCAGAACGCCGAGATCGCCGACCGGCTGCGCATGATGGGCGCCGACGAAGACAGGCTTGAGGTCGGTGCCAACCTCAAGGCCACCGCCGCACCCCTGCCCGTCGACCGCATGACCCTGACCGAAGTTCGCAAGGCCGTCGGAACCCGCCCTCTCTGGGCCGCCAGTTCGACGCATCCGGGCGAAGAGGACATCGTGCTGGCCGCCCAGGCAAGGATCCTCGAGCGTCATCCCGGGACGATGCTGATCCTGATCCCGCGCCATCCCGACCGCGCCGACGAAGTCCAGGCGATGATCCGTGCGCAGGGCCTGACCGGCACGCGCCGCAGCCTGGGCGAAAAGATCGGCCCCGAAACACAGGTCTACCTGGCCGATACATTGGGCGAGACCGGGACCTGGTACGCCGCGGCGCCGATCGTGCTTCTGGGCGGCTCGCTGCTGCCCGAGATCGGCGGCCACAACCCCTTTGAGCCCGCGCAATCGGGCGCCGCCATCCTGACCGGGCCGCATGTGGCCAATTTCACCGAAACCTTCGGCCCGATGCTGGATCTGGGCGCCGCGACCGATGTGGCCACGGCCAACGACATCGCGGCGACCGTCTGCAATTGGCTGGAAACGCCGGAGACGCTGGACCGCAAACGCACCGCCGCGCGGGACTTCGCCCAATCGCAGGCGGCCGCGCTGGACCAGGTGATCGAGACGCTGATCCGCCGGCTGTCTCTCTGACCTTGCTGCTTCTTTCTCTTTTCAAATACCCCAATCCGACCGACGCCACAGGAGGCAAGTGTCGGATTGAGGTATTTATGCCAAGAAGAAGACAGCGGGCCCACTGCAGAGCGTCAGGCGGCGGGCATGCGTTTTTCGACGATTTCGGCGTACCAGCTACAGCCGGCCGGGATGACCTCGTCGTTGAAATTGTACTTGGGGTGGTGGACCAGCGCCGTGTCGCCGTTGCCGACGAGGATGTAGGCGCCGGGGCGTTCCTCGAGCATGAAGGCGAAATCCTCGCCGCCCATCACCAGCGGCGCATCCTCGCAATCGCCCGATATGGCGGTCGCGACGTCAGCGGCGAAATCGGTCTGGACCTCGGAATTCACCATCACGGGGTAGTTGCGGGAATAGTCGATCTGGACCGTGCCGCCAAAGGTGGCGGCGATGCCGTTGCAGATTTCGGTGATCCGGGTCTGGGCCAGGTCGCGCATGCCGGGCGACATTGTGCGCACGGTGCCGCGCAGGGTCACCCCCTGAGGGATCACGTTGAAGGCCTTCGACGAGGTTTCGAACGAGGTGACCGAGACCACAAGCTGGTCCACCGGGTCGGCGTTGCGGCTGGCGATGGTCTGAAGCGCAAGGATCGCCTGGGCGGCCATCACCGTGGTGTCGATCGTTTCGTGCGGCTTGGCGGCATGGCCGCCCTTGCCCTGGAAGTCCACTTCGAACGTGTCCGTGGCGGCAAAGAACGCGCCCGGGCGGATCGAGAAGGCGCCGGCGGCAAGGCCGGGCCAGTTGTGCATGCCATAGACCTCCTGGATGCCCCAGCGGGCCATCAGCCCGTCATCGCACATGGCCTTGGCGCCGGCGCCGCCCTCTTCGGCGGGCTGAAAGATGACCACCACGGTGCCGTCGAAATTGCGCGTCTCGGACAGGTACTTGGCGGCGCCCAGCAGCATCGCGGTGTGCCCGTCGTGGCCACAGGCATGCATCACGCCCGGCGTCTTTGAGGCATAGTCGAGCCCGGTATCTTCCAGGATCGGCAGGGCGTCCATGTCGGCGCGCAGGCCGATGACCTTGCCCGACGCGCTGTTTTGCCCCTTGATCACGCCGACGACCCCGGTGCGGCCGATGCCGGTGACGACCTCGTCACAGCCGAAATCGGTCAGCTTCTCGGCCACCAGGGCCGAGGTGCGGTGGGTTTCGTATTGCAGTTCGGGATGTTCATGGATGTCGCGGCGCCAGGCGGTGATCTCGGCGTGCAGTTCGGCGAAGCGGTTCTTGACGGGCATGGGTCTGGTCCTTTTCGGAATGTCAGGCCGCGGGCATGCGGCGTTCGACCAGTTCGGCGAACCAGCTGCAGCCCAGCGGGATGGCTTCGTCATCGAAGACGTAAGCGGGATGGTGGCACATGGCGCTGTCCCCGTTGCCAAGGAAAAGGTATGCGCCGGGGCGTTCCTGCAGCATGTAGGAGAAATCTTCGGACGGCATGATCGGGTCGCAATTGTCGTCCACGTCCGCGGACACGGCGCGGGCGGCCTCGGCGGCGAATGCGGCCTGATCGGGGGCGTTGACGGTGACCGGGTAGCCCGGGGTCCAGATGACCTGGGCCGTGGCGCCGAAGGCCGACGCGGTGTCTTCGGCCACGCGGCGGATGCGGGTTTCGGCAAGGTCGCGCACCGACGGGTCGAGCGTGCGCATGGTGCCGGTCATCCGGGCGGTCTGGGGGATGATGTTGGACTGGTTGCTGTCGGTCTCGAAGGTGCCGACGGTCAGCACCGTGGGCTTCAGCGGGTCGACGTTGCGCGACACGATCGATTGCAGGGTAACCACGATCTGGCACGCGACCAGCGTGGTGTCGATGGTGGTCTGCGGTTCGGCCGCGTGGCCGCCACGGCCTGTCACGATGATTTCGAATTCGTCCGAAGACGCCTGGATGGGCCCCGGCCGCACGTTGAACTTGCCGACGGGCACGCCGGGCGCATTGTGCAGGCCATAGACCTCCTGAATGCCCCAACGGTCCATCAGCCCGTCCTGGCACATTTCCAGCCCCCCGGCTCCGCCTTCTTCGGCAGGCTGGAAGATCAGCACGACCTTGCCGTCGAAATTGCGCGTCTCGGACAGGTACTTGGCCGCGCCCAGCAGGATCGAGGTGTGCCCGTCATGGCCGCAGGCATGCATGACACCGGGATTTTTCGAAGCATAGTCGACGCCCGAGGTTTCGGTGATCGGCAGGGCGTCCATGTCGGCGCGCAACCCGATCACCTTGCCGGAGGTGTTGGTCCTGCCCTCGATCACCGCGACGACACCGGTGCGGCCGATGCCGGTGGTGATGTCGGTGATGCCGAAGTCTTTCAGGCGGTCGACCACGAAGGCGGCGGTCTGGTGGACCTCGTACATCAGTTCGGGGGTCTCGTGCAGGTGGCGGCGCCAGGCGACGATCTCGTCCTGCATCTCGGCCAGGCGGTTCTTGATGGGCATTTTGTTGTCCTCGACGTTTGCACAGGGCGGGGTTTGCCCCGCCGCCTTGGCCCGGGTCGTGACGGGATGACCCCGCCCTACGACAGCCGGTCCAGCAGTTTTTCCATGAACACCCGGCCCGCCTCGAACTCGGCCAGCGACAGGAATTCGTTCTCCTGGTGCGCCTGTTCGATGCTTCCGGGCCCGCAGATGGCCGCCGAATAGCCCGCCAGCTGGAAATGCCCGGCCTCGGTGCCGTAGCTTACCACATGCGTGCCGTTGTCGCCCGTGATCTGTCGCACCAGCGCCTCGGCGCTGCCGTCGTCTTCGGGCACCAGGCCCGGAACGGTGAAGAACGGGATCAGCTCGATCCAGGCCTCCGGGCGCACGGCCTTCATGTCGGCTTCGATTTCGGCGGCCTTCGCCTCGAACGCCGCGGTCCAGTCCTCGATCGTCTCGCCCGGGACCAGCCGGCATTCGACGGCAAAGGTGCAGTCGCGCGCCGTGATGTTGTGCGCCGTTCCGCCCTTGATCATCCCGACATGCTGGGTCGACCAGGGGGGCGTGAACAGCGACGCGATCCCGGACGGCGTGCGCGCCATGTTCTCGGCGTTGCGCGCGTTCGCCCATTCGATCAGCTTGGCGCCGTACATGATCGCCGACACGCCGGTGTGCACCAGCGAGGAGTGCACTTCGAACCCGTGCACGTGCACATGATAGCCGGTGCCGCCCTTGTGCCCGGTCACCGCCTTCATCAGCGAAGGTTCCCCGATGATCGCATCCGTCCCGCGCGGCAGCACCTTGTCCATCGCCGCGATCAGGGGCGGCGCGCCGGTGCAGCCGATTTCCTCGTCATAGGACAGCGCGATCTGAAGGGGTCGCTTCAGGTCGCGCCTGGATGCCTCGACCAGGGCCCATATCGCCAGCGCATCAAACCCCTTCATGTCGCAGCAGCCGCGTCCGTAGACGTAGCCGTCCTTCTCGACCACGGTGAACGGGTCGGTGTCCCAGGCCTGGCCTTCGACCGGGACCACGTCGGTATGGCCCGACAGCACCACGGCGCCTTCTTCCCAGGGGCCGACATGGGCAAACAGCGCAGCCTTGTCGCCATCTTCGTTGTAGTGACGATGGGCCTCGATCCCGTGGTCGGACAGGTAGGAATCGACCCAGTCGATCAGGTCCAGGTTGCTGACCGTGGACACGGTCGGAAAGGCGACGAGCGCGTCCATGATGGCGCGCGGGGGCAGTATATTGGGCATTGAATTCAGTAACCGCTGTCGGTGGTCAGGACGAAATGGCCGGGTTCGACTTCGTGGTACATCGACGGCTCGGGCTTGTAATCCACCGGGTGGATCGGCGACGGGATCGGCTTGAAGTTCAGGTCCCGTTCGGATTTGCGCCGGTGCGGATCGGCGATGGGCACGGCTTTCATCAAAGCCCTGGTATAGGCGTGCTGCGGGTTCTCGAAGATCTTCTCGCGCGGGCCCATTTCGACGATGCGGCCCAGGTACATGACGCCGACATCGTGGCTGACCCGTTCGACGACGGCCATGTCGTGGCTGATGAACAGGTAGGACAGCTGCAGTTCCGCCTGCAGTTCCATCATCAGGTTCAGCACCTGCGCCTGCACCGACACGTCCAGCGCCGACACGGCTTCGTCCGCCACGATCAGCTTGGGGCGCAGCGCCAGGGCGCGCGCGATGGCCACCCGCTGGCGTTGGCCGCCCGACAATTCGTGCGGATAGCGGCGCATGAAGCTGCGCGGCAGATGGACCCGGTCAAACAGGCTTTCGACCCGTTCGCGGATGTCGACGCCGGGGTTGGGGTAGTTGTACAGCGGCTCTGCCACCTGGTCCGACAACTGCATCTGCGGGTTCAGCGAGGCAAAGGGATCCTGGAAGATCATCTGCATGTCGACGCGGGCGTCGCGCAGGGCACGATCATCCAGTTCCGTGATCTCGAGCCCGTCGAGGTTCACCGACCCCGACAGCGGTTCAACCAGCCGCAGCAGCGACCGCCCCACCGTGGACTTGCCGCACCCGGATTCGCCGACCAGCGACAGGGTCCGGCCCTTGTTGATGGTGAACGACACGTCTTCGACCGCGTGCACGTTGGCCATGGTCCGCCGAAAGAACCCGCCCTTCACGGCAAAGCGGGTGACCAGGTTGCTGACCGTCAGCAGCGTGCGGTCGGAGCCCGGGATCGGTTCGATCTTCTGGCCCGCGACGCCCATCAGCTTCATCGGTTCGGGCGCGGCCTTGCCCCGCATTTCGCCCAGCTTCGGAACCGCCGACAACAGCGCCTTGGTATAGGGGTGCTGCGGGTTCTCGAAGATCTCCTCGACCGGGCCTTCCTCGACCTTTTCGCCGCGGAACATGACGACGACGCGGTCGGCCATCTGGGCCACGACCGCCATGTCATGGGTGATGAACATCACCGCCGTGCCGGTCTCGCGCTTGAGGCGGTCCATCAGCGCCAGGATCTCGGCCTGGATGGTCACGTCAAGCGCGGTGGTCGGTTCATCGGCGATCAACAGGCGCGGTTCGCAGGCCAGCGCCATGGCGATCACAACCCGCTGGCGCATGCCGCCCGACAATTCATGCGGATATTGCTTCATCCGCCGTTCGGCTTCGGGGATGCGCACCTGTTTCAGCAGCTCCAGCGCCCGTGCGCGGGCCTGGTCCCGGTTCATTCCCTTGTGAACGCGCAGCCCCTCGGTCAGCTGGCGTTCGACCGTGAACACCGGGTTCAGCGCCGTCATCGGTTCCTGGAAGATCATGCCGATCTGGTTGCCCCGGATCGTGCGCATGACGTCCTTGTCGGCCTTGGCCACGTCGATATCCGCGCCCGGCTTGCCGTCGCGGTCGAACAGCAGCTGGCCGCCGGTGATTTCTCCGCCGCCGAATTCCACCAGCCGCATCAGCGACAGCGAGGTCACCGATTTGCCCGATCCGCTTTCGCCGACCACACAGACGGTTTCGCCCGAGTTGATGTCGAATGACACACCCTTGACGCCTTCGACGGGCCCGTCCTTGGTCTGGAATTCGACCCTGAGACCCTTGATCTGTGCAATCGGCTGATCCAGCACGTCCGTCACTCCGGTAGTTCGATGCTGAACGCTATGGCGGCGATTGCGGCAGTGTCAAACCCCTGCATAGCTTTCCCCTTCGCCACCCTTGCAATTTTCCGAATCTCTGTTTCGATATTCAGCGTACCCGGCGCGGGGGATAACCAATTGTCATGTGTACAGGCCAAGTGCCTGACGTATCGGCAGGATTGGTCGACCGCCGGAATACCGGCAGCCGCCACGAGAGCGGCACAAAGGCACGGACGACGTGTCCAACATGGAGTGTAACATGACCCTCAGAACCCTATTGCTCGGGGCGACCGCGACGATCGCACTGGCCGGAACGGCATTCGCCGCAGGCCATGAAGGCGAACGCGGACGCGATGGCAATGTCAGCATCATCTACTGGCAGGCCCCGTCGATCCTGAACCCCTTCCTGTCGGGCGGCACCAAGGACATCGAAAGCTCGTCCCTCATCCTCGAACCGCTGGCGCGCTTCAACGACGTCGGCGAACTGGTTCCTTTCCTTGCGGAAAGCATCCCCACCGTCGCCAATGGCGGCGTGTCCGAAGACCTGACCACCATCACCTGGAAGATCGCCGACGGCATGCTGTGGTCCGACGGCACCCCGGTGACGTCGGCTGACGTCAAGTTCACCGCCGATTACTGCATGGATCCCGAAGGCGGCTGCGCCCAGGGCGCGTTCTTTGCCAGCGTCGACAAGGTCGAAGCGGTGGACGACATGACCGTCAAGGTCACCTTCACCCAGCCCCAGCCGAACCCCTACCTGCCCTTCGTCTCAGGCCAGTCGCCGATCATCCAGGCGGCGCAGTTCGCGGATTGCCTGGGCGCCCGCGCCCCGGAATGCACCGAAGAGAACTTCAACCCGATCGGCACCGGCCCCTTCAAGGTGGTCGAATTCAAGCCGAACGACGTGATCACCATGGAGGCCAACCCGAATTATCGCGATCCCAGCAAACCGGCCTTCGCGACGCTGACCTTCAAGGGCGGCGGCGACGCTGCGGCCGCGGGTCGTGCCGTGCTGGAAACCGGCGAATACGACTATGCCTGGAACCTGCAGCTGGCCCCCGACGTCATCGCGTCGATGGAAGCCGCCGGGAAGGGCGTGGCTGTCGCGGGCTTCGGCACGCTGCTGGAACGGATCGAGATGAACCTGACCAACCCGTCGCCCGATCTGCCGCCGGAAACGCGCGCCACCGTGGCCGAACCGCACCCGTTCCTGACCGACCAGGTGATCCGCACCGCCATGTCCATGGCCATCGACCGCGAACTGCTGGTCGAGGTGGGCTATGGCAAGGCCGGCAAGGCCACCTGCGACCTGGTGCCCGCGCCGCAGAACTATGCCGCCGGCAACACCAGCTGCTTCACGCAGGATATCGAGGGCGCCAAGAAGATGCTGGATGACGCCGGCATCGTCGACAGCGACGGCGACGGCATCCGCGAGAAGGACGGCGTGCCGCTGAAGGTGCTCTACCAGACCTCGACCAACGCGGTCCGCCAGGACTTCCAGGCGCTGATCAAGCAGTGGTGGTCGGAAATCGGCATCGAGACCGAACTGCGCAACGTTTCGGCTTCGGTCTTCTTCGGGGGCGACCCGGGATCGCCCGACACGTTCCAGAAATTCTATGCCGACGTGGAAATGTACGCCAACAACTTCAACGGCACCGATCCGCAGCAATACCTGCAGCAGTACCGTTGCGGCAACGAACCCAAGCCGTCGAGCCAGTGGCAGGGCGAGAACATCAACCGCTACTGCGATCCCGCCTATGACGAGCTGCTCGACGAGCTGGCCCGCACCGGCGACATCGAGAAGCGTGGCGAAATTGCCAAGAAGCTCAACAACATGCTGACCGTCGACAGCTGGACCATCGTCCCGCTGGTGCACCGCGGCCGCGTGTCGGCGCATTCCAACTCGCTGGGCGGTGTTGTCCTGAACACCTGGGACAGCGAATTGTGGAACGTCGCGGACTGGTATCGGAAGAAAGACGGCTGATCGCCGTTGCAGGGCCGGCCCTTGTTTCAGGGGCCGGCCTTTTTGTATCTTCTGACACCGGACTGACCCGCAAAGGCATCCCCGAATGCTGACTTACACCCTTCGAAGACTGGTCCTGGCGATCCCCACGCTGCTGTTCATCAGCCTGGCCATCTTCCTTCTTCTCGAACTCGCCCCCGGCGACCCCATGGCCCAGGTGCCGCTGACCGTCCCGCCGGAGGTCAAGGAAAAGATGCGCGAGGCGCTTGGCCTTGGCCAGCCGATGCACATTCGTTTCGTCAAATGGCTTTACCAGTTCTTCGTCGTCGAACCCGCCATCTTCGTCGACACCCTGTTCGGCACCGATTGGGCCGGCGACCAGCTGCGCGTGATCTCGTGGCAGACCCGGTCGCCCGTCATGGCCATCGTCGTCCAGCGTCTGCCCCAGACGCTGACCGTCGTCGGCCTGGCCTATGTGGTGGGCGTCCTGATCGCGCTGCCCATCGGGATCTATTCGGCCTACAAGCAGTATTCCGTCTTCGACCAGGCCGGCACGTTCATCTCGATGGTGGGCTTTTCCGTGCCGCCGTTCTTTTCAGGCGTCCTGGTGATCGTGATCTTCTCGGTCAACCTGGGCTGGTTCCCGTCGATCTACGACACGACATTACGGGTGACCGACTGGCACAGTTTCTGGTTACAGGTCAGACAGATGGTCATGCCGGTCATGGTGCTGGCGTTGCAGACCACGGCGCAGATATCGCGGTTCATGCGGGCGTCCATGCTGGACAACCTCAACCAGGATTACGTCCGCACCGCCCGCGCCAAGGGCCTGTCGGAATCCACCGTCGTGCTGGTCCATACTCTGCGCAATTCGATGATCCCCGTGGTCACCGTGATCGCTCTGGGTGTGCCTTCGATCTTCGGCGGCGCCATCATCACCGAACAGGTCTTCAAGGTGAACGGTATCGGCCAGCTGCTGATCACCGCGATCGAAGCCAACGACCTGCCGATGGTCCATACGCTGACCTTCATCTTCGCCGTGCTGATCGTGATCTTCAACCTGATCGCCGATGTGCTTTATGGCGTGCTTGACCCGAGGATCCGTTATGACTGAGACCCCAGAAAGCCGGGTCACGGCCGTCACCTCGGCCATGGTGACCGAACCGCTGACCGACCCGATCCCGTCGACCCCGCCGCGCAGCCAGTGGGTGGATGTCTGGCACCAGTTCAGCCGCCACCGGGGCGCGCTGGCCGGGCTGATCGTCTTCGTGGCGATCATCCTGACCGTGTTCATCGGCCCGCTGGTCTATTCCCAGGACGCGCAATTCGTGCCCACGGGACGCGAATTCCTGCGGCTGAAGGACATGCGCCCGGCCTATTACCTGCTGTGGGATGCCGACGTTAAGGCCGAATGGGCCCATCCGCTGGGCACCGACAACATCGGCCGCGACACGCTGGCCCGCCTGATGCAGGGCGGACAGGTGTCGATCACGGTGGGCCTGGCCGCGATGCTTCTGTCGCTGTTCCTGGGCACGCTGGTGGGCGTGATGGCGGGCTATTTCCGCAAGCTGGACGGGCCGCTGATGCGCCTGACGGACCTGTTCCTGGCCCTGCCCCTGCTGCCGCTGCTGCTGGTCACGGTGCTGCTGTTCCGGGAACCGCTGAAGGTGGCCTTCGGGGTCGAAGGCGGGATCTTCGTGCTGATCGTCTTCATCGTGGGCGTGACGTCCTGGATGCAGACGGCGCGGATCGTGCGGGGCGACGTGCTGGCGCTGAAGGAACGCGAATTCGTTCTGGCGGCCCAGTCGATCGGCACGCGCAGCACCAAGATGGTGATCCGCCATATCCTGCCCAACGTGCTGTCGCCGATCATGGTGTCGGCCACGCTGGGCATCGCCACGGCGATCATCACGGAATCGGCGCTGTCGTTCCTGGGCTTCGGCTTTCCGCCGGATTTCCCCACCTGGGGCCGCCTGCTGAACGACGCCGTCGACCGCATGACGCTGTACCCCGAACGCGCCATCTGGCCGGGCATCCTGATCTCGGTCACGGTGCTGAGCGTCAACTACATGGGCGACGGGCTGCGCGACGCGCTCGACCCGCGGATCCGCGGGCGCTGACACGGCAAAACGCAGGTGGTCCGGATCGGATCACCTGCGTTCCTTGGTCTGAAATTGTCAGCCCCCTTGAAAACATCGGGGGATCGCCGCGGTAATTGCGGCCGGTTTCAAATGCAGTTTCAAATGCTTGAGGCGAAAGTCCCTGGTCAGTCTATCCTTGGTCTTTTGTCCGGCCCCGTAATCCCGCGACCGTGATCCCCTTATAATCCGGCATCTGTGGCACGAATATAAACTGGGTCACACAAGCGCACGCCCGCGTGAATTTTTCGCCGACGGTCCGCGCCTCAGTGCAGCGACTTGCGGATCCGACGGATCGCCAGCCAGACCAGCACAACGACCGGCAGCGTCACCATCGCCATGATCATGCCCTTCGACAGCCCCGTGGCATCGGACAGCGGATACAGCAGGTAGCTGACCAGCGAGACCGCGTAATAGCTGATCGCCACCACCGACAGGCCTTCGACCGTGTGCTGCAGGCGCAGCGCCATGTCCGCGCGCCTGTCCATGCTTTCCAGCAAGGCCTGGTTCTGCGCGCTGCGTTCCACGTCGACGCGCGTGCGCAACAGGTCCCCGGCACGGATCGACCGGGCGGCCAGCGTCTCCAGCCGTTTCTCGGTCGAGGTGACGGTCCGCATCGCCGGATCGAAGCGGCGCACCATGAATTCCGCAAATGTCGGCCGGCCCTTGAACCGCGCCTCGCGCAGCGCAATGATCCGTTCCCCGACGATCACCCGGTACGCACCGGTCGCGCCAAAGCGAAAGGCCGATCGGGCGGCCATCGTTTCAAGCTCGGACGAGATCGCCAGCAGGTCCGGCAGGATCTTGTCGGCGGGCTGGTCGCCTTCGGTCATCTCGACCATCACCTCTGTCAGGCGCGTGTCCAGCTGCCCGATCCGGTCGGACAGCGACCGGGCGCGGGTGAAGCCCAGCAGCGACATCGTCTTGTAGGTCTCGATCTCCATCAGCCGTTGAACGGTGCGCCCGACGCGCCGCTGCCCGGCCTCGGGCCGGGTGAAGACCGCCATGCGCATGTGCCCGGCCGGATCGATGCGGAAATCGCTGGCCACCGTCGCCGCCCCGTCCAGCACGTCCGAGGCAACAGTGCTTTCGGGCACGAACCAGTCGCCAAGGTCCCGCGCGATCTGGTCGTCGGAGTGCGCCGCACAGACCCGCACCAGCGCCGAGGTCAGCCGTTGTCCCGGCGCCCGACCCAGCCAGTCATCAGGAAACACCCCGAATTCCGCCGGATCGAAGGGCCGGTCGCCGACGCCCTCGCAGAAAGCGGTGTAGGTCACGAATTCGGTGTGCTGTTCCCACTTCAGCCAATGCCGCCCGATCTGCGCCGAATAATGCGTGGCCCCGGGCTGGGGATGCGCCGCCCCGTGCCGGTCAAGCAGCGCCACCAGGTGCGCCAGGTCCTCGCCCCGGTCCCGCGCGACCGCATCGGTCGGTTGCTTGATCGCCAGGAACGCGGCCATCGACGGCGTGGACAGGGACGGAAAGGGCCGTGCGTGCAGTTCATTGGCCAGCGCGTAACGCAGCGGGTGGTCTTCGATGGGCGGCATCCGGCCTCTCCTGACGTGTCTTGCCACAATAGCAGCAACCCGCACATCAGAAGACCGAAAAAATCACGCTAAATCATCGCGCTAGGCGAATACCGTTGTATACATTCACCCCCGGCTCGCGTGCGAAGGACTTTATCGGCGTCGTATCCTCCGTGTCTTCCCGCACCGCTGGCGGCGGCCCGTTCGGCTTTTGTCTTGGCCCGCCGTCCCGCCGGAAACGAAAAAGGGCGCCCCGCAAGGCGCCCCTCCCCGAACTTTGCCGGATGTTGTCAGTCGATCATCGGCATCAGCTTGTCCAGCGACGCCTTGGCATCGCCGTAGAACATGCGCGTGTTGTCCTTGAAGAACAGCGGGTTCTCGATCCCCGAATACCCGGTGCCCTGGCCGCGCTTGGATACGAACACCTGCTTGGCCTTCCACACTTCCAGGACCGGCATGCCGGCGATGGGCGAATTGGGGTCGTCCTGCGCGGCCGGGTTCACGATGTCGTTCGACCCGATCACGATGACCACGTCCGTTTCCGGGAAGTCCTCGTTGATCTCGTCCATCTCCATCACGATGTCATAGGGCACCCTGGCTTCGGCCAGCAGCACGTTCATGTGCCCCGGCAGACGCCCCGCGACCGGATGGATGGCGAACCGCACATCCTTGCCCTTGGCCCGCAGCTTCTTGGTCAGTTCGCTGACCGCCTGCTGCGCCTGCGCCACCGCCATGCCGTAGCCCGGCACGATGATCACGCTGTCGGCCTCGTTCAGGGCGGATGCCACGCCGTCGGCCTCGATGGCGATCATCTCGCCCTCGACCGCCATCTGTTCGCCCGCCGGGCCGCCGAAGCCGCCCAGGATGACGGACACGAAGGACCGGTTCATCGCCTTGCACATGATGTAGGACAGGATCGCACCCGACGAACCCACCAGCGCGCCGACCACGATCAGCAGGTCATTGCCCAGCGAGAACCCGATCGCCGCCGCGGCCCAGCCGGAATAGGAGTTCAGCATCGACACCACCACCGGCATGTCGGCGCCGCCGATGCCCATGATCAGGTGATAGCCGATGAAGAATGCCAACAGCGTCATCAGCACCAGCGACCAGCCCGCCCCGGTGCCCAGGTAGATGAACAGCAGGATCAGCGACAGACCGGCCGCCCCGGCGTTCAGCATGTGCCCGCCCGGCAGCTTCCTGGCTTGCGACGTCACCTTGCCGGCGAGCTTGCCGAAGGCAATGACCGACCCGGTGAAGGTTACCGCGCCGATGAAGACGCCCAGAAACACCTCGACCCGCAGGATGCCCTGTTCGACCCCGGTCTTGTGCGCCAGAACCGCCGCAAAGCCTTCCAGCCCATGACGCGCCTCTTCATCCAGAGACAGCACATGGCCCAGTTCGATATGCGCGTTGTAGCCGACGAAGACCGCCGCCAGACCGACAAGCGAATGCATGGCGGCGACCAACTGCGGCATCTCGGTCATCTGGACGCGCTTGGCGACGATGAAGCCGATGACACCACCACCCGCGATCAGCAGGATCGACAGCCACCACAGGCCCGAACCCGGACCGATGAGCGTGGCGAAGACGGCCAGCGCCATGCCCGCGATGCCATACCAGACGGCGCGCTTGGCGCTCTCCTGGCCCGAAAGTCCCCCCAGCGACAGGATGAAGAGGACGGCTGCGACGACGTAGGCCGCCGTGGTAAATCCGAATTCCATAATACTGTCCCCCTCAGGATTTCTGGAACATGGCGAGCATGCGCCGTGTCACGAGGAAACCGCCGAAGATGTTGATCCCGGCCATGAAGACCGACAGCGCGGCCAGCAGGATCACCCACCCCCCGGTCGACCCGATCTGCATCAGAGCGCCCAGGATGATGATCGACGAGATCGCGTTGGTCACCGCCATCAGCGGCGTGTGCAGGGAATGCGCCACGTTCCAGATCACCTGGAACCCCACGAAGACGGCCAGCACGAAGACGATGAAGTGCTGCATGAAGCTGGCCGGCGCCACGAGACCCAGCAGCAGAAGCAGAACCGCGCCGACACCGATCAGCGTCACCTGGGACTTGGTCTGCGCCTTGAACGCCGCGACTTCCTGTTCGCGCTTCTCCTCCGGGGTCAGCTCTTTCGGCTTCTCCTTCGGCTTGGCGGCGATGGCCTGGATCTTGGGGGGCGGCGGCGGGAAGGTGACTTCCTTGTCGTGGGTCACCGTCGCGCCGCGGATCACGTCGTCGTCCATGTTGTGATTGACCACGCCGTCCTTGTCGGGCGTGAGGTCGGTCATCATGTGACGGATGTTCGTTGCGTACAGCGTCGAGGATTGCGTCGCCATCCGGCTGGGGAAGTCGGTGTAGCCGACGATGGTCACCCCATTGTCACTGACGATCTTCTCGTCCTTGACGGTCAGCTCGCAGTTGCCGCCCCGCTCGGCGGCAAGGTCGATGATCACCGAACCCGGCTTCATCATCTCGACCATGTCCTTGGTCCAGAGGATGGGAGCATCCCGGTTGGGGATCAGGGCCGTGGTGATGACGATGTCCATCTCGGGGGCCAGTTCACGGAACTTGGCCAGCTGCGCTTCGCGGAATTCGGGGCTGGACGGCGCCGCGTAGCCGCCGGTGGCGGCCCCGTCGGTCTGATCCTCGTCGAATTCGAGGTACACGAATTGCGCGCCCATGGATTCGATCTGTTCGGCCACTTCGGGACGCACGTCGAAGGCATAGGTGATGGCGCCCAGCGACGTCGACGTCCCGATGGCGGCAAGCCCGGCCACGCCGGCGCCGACGATCAGCACCTTGGCGGGCGGTACCTTGCCGGCGGCGGTCACCTGGCCGGTGAAGAAGCGGCCAAAGTTGTTGCCGGCCTCGATCACCGCGCGATAGCCCGCGATATTGGCCATCGAACTCAGCGCGTCCATCTTCTGGGCGCGGCTGATCCGCGGCACCATGTCCATGGCGATGACGGTCGCGCCCTTTTCGGCGGCGAGCTTCATCAAGTCTTCATTCGCGCCCGGGTAGAAGAACGAGATCAGGGTCTTTGACGGACCCAGCCGTTTGACTTCGGTCTCGGTGGGCGGCCGCACCTTGGCGATGATGTCGGCGGCCTTGTACAGCTGCGCCGCGGTCTTGATCACCTCGACGCCGGCAGCCTCGTATGCGGCGTCCGAAAATCCGGCGGCCACGCCGGCCCCGCTTTCGATCAGGCACTCGTGACCCAGCTTCTGCAGCTGTGTCGCGCTGTCCGGGGTCATTGCCACCCGGGCCTCACCCTCGAACACTTCCTTTGGTGTGCCGATTTTCACGTATTGATCCCCCTTACCTGCGATCCGTTACATGTGCATTGGCGCGCAATTCCGTCTGGTAACGCGCGCAACATAATTGCGCAAGCTAGCCGATGGTTCCTATACGAAACTGTCACACTCGACCATGGTCCGAGTGATTGTTTTAACGGCACCCGTGAAACCAGGCCCGTTTGGCAGCATCTGGAAAAGCTGCCGGCGCTTGATCGCGACAGGCCGGGTACCGCCCCGGGAAGGAGACCGCACATGACCGATTTCGCCGCGACAAAGGCCCTGTTCCACCTGCCCGACGGGGTCATTTATCTGGATGGAAACTCCCTTGGTCCCCTGCCCCGCAGTGCCGCCGCGCGGATCGCCAGAACGGTCGAGGCGGAATGGGGGGAGATGCTGATCACCGCCTGGAACAAGGCCGGATGGATGGAACAGCCCCTGCGCATGGGCGACCGGATCGGGCGGTTGATCGGGGCGGAACCCGGGCAGGTCGTGCTGGGCGACACGCTGTCGATCAAGGTCTACCAGGCGCTGGCCTCGGCGCTGGACATGCGGCCCGACCGCAAGGTGATCCTGACCGACACCGGCAATTTCCCCAGCGATCTCTACATGGCCGAAGGCCTGATCGGGTCGCTCGCACGGGGCCACGAACTGCGCGCGGTCGCCCCCGACAAGGTCGCAGGCGCGTTGGATGACAGTGTGGCGGTCCTGATGCTGACGCAGGTCGACTACCGTACCGGCCGCCTGCACGACATGGAGGGCCTGACAAAAAAGGCACATTCTGTCGGGGCGCTGACGATCTGGGATCTGGCCCATTCCGCCGGCGCCATCCCGGTCGATCTGGCCGGTGTGGGGGCGGATTTCGCCGTGGGCTGCACCTACAAGTATCTCAACGCCGGTCCCGGCGCGCCGGCCTTCATCTACGTCTCGCCACGGCATTCCGAACAGGTGCGCCCGGCCCTGTCCGGCTGGCTGGGTCATGCCGCGCCCTTCGCCTTCCAGCCCGATTACGCGCCCGGCGCCGGGATCGAACGGATGCGGGTCGGCACCCCTCCGGTCCTTCAGATGGCCGCGCTCGACGCGGCGCTGGAGATCTGGGATGCCGTCGACATGCAGGCGCTGCGCGCGCGGTCCATCGAACTGTCCGAAGCGTTCATTGCCGGTGCCGAGGCCGCCTGCCCGGAACTGGACCTGGCCAGCCCCCGGGATCCGAAAGACCGCGGCAGCCAGGTTTCGTTCCGGTTCGAGGATGGGTATGCGGTGATGCAGGCGCTGATCGCGGACGGGGTGATCGGCGACTTTCGCGCCCCCGACATCATGCGCTTCGGGTTCACGCCGCTTTACCTGGATCTGAACGACGTACAGGTCGCGGTTGACCGGCTTGCCGGGATCATGCGCACGCGCCGCTGGGATTCGCCCGCCTTCCGGGCACGCGCGTCGGTCACCTGATCGAAATCACCTGGACGCCGCAGAAAATTCGGCGAATTTTCTCGAACGGATTTTCTTCGTCAAAGAAAACCCGGCCCCGCCTAACGCCTGGCAAGGCCCGATGACACCATTACCGCCAGCGTCTCCAACTGCGCCTTGTACCCCTCCGGGTCCTTGCCATGCTGCTTCAACCCCTTCAGCGCCGCCGTCAGCGTCCCTGCCACGTGGTCCGGCGATTTCCGCAGGTCGACACGCCCCTGCGACATTTCGTAAGCCAGCCAGTCGGCATAGATCGCCCGCAAACCGGCCTCTCCCTCTGCCACGAGGTCGCCAGCCGCGCCGGAGCTCGATTCCAGCAATTCCATGCCGTGCGGCGAGGTGACCAGCAGCTCGCTCATGCGGCCGGCCTGGGCCAGGAAGGCGCGGTGTAGCCGTTTGGCGACCGATCCTTCGCCTGACAAGGCCGCGCGCACGCCCCCTGCCGCTTCGGCGTAATACAGCTGCACCAGGGACCGCAGGATGTCTTCCTTGTTCCTGAAATGCATGTATAGCGCCGGCCGGGACATCGCCGCGCCGCGCGCGATGTCATCCATGGATGTCTTGCGAAAGCCATAGCCCGAAAAGGCCGTGATGGCCGCGTCCAGGATCGCCAGCTTCTTGGTGTCGGGAAAGATCTCGTTCATGCGGGAAACCCTGTCGTTCGCCTTGCCCCGTGTCAACTGACACCCTGACATAATTCATAAATTTTGTTTTTGACAAGCTGACAAAACCGGAACAACTTGTCATAGCGGATATGCGGCCCACAGGAGCCAGGTCATGACGATTTCCCTGAAGGTCAACGGAACCAGCCATCGCGTCGATCTGCCCCCCGACATGCCCCTGCTTTGGGTCCTGCGCGATCAGCTTGGTCTGACGGGAACGAAATTCGGCTGCGGCGTCTCGGCCTGTGGCGCCTGCACCGTTCACATCGACGGCGAGCCGGTGCGCAGTTGCCAGGTGTCTCTGGAAGATGTCTGGGGAGAGGTGTCGACCATCGAGTCCCTGGGCACGCCGGATCGATTGTCGATCCTCCAGCAGGCCTGGGTCGACCACCAGGTCGCGCAATGCGGCTATTGCCAGTCCGGGCAGATCATGCAGGCGGCCGCCCTGCTGGCCGCCAACCCCGCCCCCACTGACGCCGAGATCGACGACGCCATGGCGGGCAACCTCTGCCGCTGCGGCACCTACCCCAGGATCCGCGCGGCCATCCATGCCGCTGCCACCAGGATGAGCGAGGCCTGAGCCCATGTCGCGCACCGGAACCATCGCCCGCCGCAGCCTTCTGATCGGATCCGCCGCCATCGTCGGCGGCGTGGCATTCGGCGTCGTGAAGCTCAACCAGCCCCCCGCCAACCCGCTTGATCCGGCGCCCGGGCAGGCCGCGCTCAACCCGTTCATCTTCATCGACCGGGACGGGGTCACCATCATCACCCCCAAGGCCGAAATGGGCCAGGGCGTGCAGACGACGCTGGCCGCCATGGCCGCGGAAGAGCTTGACCTGGATTGGGAGCAGGTGCGCGTCCTGCACGGCCCGCCTGCCGCCGCCTATTACAACAGCACCGTGATGGCCGGCGCCCTGCCCTTCAGGGAATACGACATGGGCGGTCTGCAACATGCGCTGGCCGAACAGGTGGGCAAGCTGGGCAGGGTGATCGGGTTGCAGATTACCGGCGGGTCAAGTTCGATGGTGGACGGGTTCGAACGGCTGCGCGAAGCCGGCGCCAGCGCGCGCGAGACGCTGAAGCTGGCGGCCGCCGAAAGGCTGGGTGTCGCGGCCACGTCGCTTGTGACCCGACATGGCCAGGTGATCGCGCCGGACGGCACGGCGATCCCTTATGGCGACCTGGCAGAGGCCGCCGCCGCGATCGATCCCCCCCGGGTCGCCCCGCGCGATCCGTCGGACTGGCGATATCTTGGGACATCGATGCCACGCCTGGACCAGGTCGCCAAAGCGACCGGCACGGCGCTTTTCGGGATCGACGTGCGGATGGACGGGCAGAAGTTCGCGACGCTGCGCATGAACCCGAACCTGGGCGCCGGCATGGTCGCCTATGATGCGACCGCCGCCTTGCAGATGCCGGGGGTCGAGAAGATCATCGACCTTGGATCCGGGATCGCCGTCGTGGCGACCAACACCTGGCTGGCGTTCCGCGCCGCCGAAGCCGTTGATATCACGTGGCAAGACGCCCCCTATCCACCCGATCAGGACGGTCTGTGGCAGGCCATCGATGCAGCCTTTGACGACAAGCCGAACGCAACCCTGCGCGATGACGGCGCGCCCGATACGATCCCCGATGGCGCCACGATCGTCGAGGCGGAATACCGGGTGCCCTTCCTCGCCCATGCCACGATGGAGCCGATGAACGCGACCGCGCTTTACACCGGAGACGCGCTGGACATCCGCTGCGGCAACCAGGTGCCGACGCTGGTGCAGGCGCGCTGTGCCGAGGCCGTGGGGCTTGCGCCCGAGCAGGTCAGCGTCACGACGACCTACCTGGGCGGCGGGTTCGGGCGGCGAGGGGAATACGATTATGCCGTCCACGCCGCGCGGGTCGCCAGGGAAATGCCGGGCACCCCGATCCAGCTGACCTGGACACGGGAGGAGGACATGACCCATGATTTCTTCCGCCCCGCCGCCATCGGCCGGTTCCGCGGCGCGGTGCGGGATGGCAAGGCCGTGGTGCTGGACGGACAGGTCGCGGGCCCTTCGGTGACGGCAAGCGCCATGCCGCGGCTGATCGGGATGCAGGCTTCGGGCCCCGACAAGGTGCATGTGGAGGGCGCCTTTGATCAGCCCTACCGGATCCCCGGTTACCGGATCCGCGGCTACCTGGCCGACCTGCCCCTGCCGATCGGTTTCTGGCGGTCGGTCGGGGCCAGCATCAACGGCTTCCTGCACGATACCTTCCTGGACGAAATGGCCCACGCCGCCGGCCGCGATCCGCTGGACTTCCGGCTTGAGATGATGCGCGACGAACATGCGCCCTCGGCCCGGTGCCTGGAGACGGTGGCCGAGATGTCGGGCTGGACCGGCAAGACCCCGGACGGCATCGGGCGCGGCGTGGCCTTCACCTATTCCTTCGGGACGCCGGTGGCCGAGGTCGTCGAGGTCGAAGATACCGCCGGCGGCATCCGGATCGCCCGCGCCTGGATTGCCTGCGATGTCGGGATCGCGCTGGATCCTGACATCGTGCAGGCGCAGATGGTGTCCGGGCTGATCTACGGGCTTTCGGCGGCCGTGATGGGAGAGATCACCTTTGCCGACGGCAAGGTCGAACAACGGAACTTCTTTGATTACGACGCGCTGCGCATGCACAATGCGCCGCGCGTCGAGGTGGCGGTGCTGGAAACCAACCCCCGCATGAGCGGCGCCGGAGAGCCCGGCACGCCGCCGTCGATGCCGGCCCTGGGCAATGCGCTATACGACCTGACAGGCCTGCGCGCGCGCGAACTGCCGTTCAACAAGACCTTCGACTTTGTCACCTGACCACGGGCCTGTGCCCTACCGGGGTGCCGCCGACCAGTTCGCCATCAACGCGGCCAGCGCGGCCCAGTCGGTGTATTCCGTGTCGGCATGCGGATCGACCGTCTGACCGCGCTGCCAGGCGATCCAGCGCATCGCCATGGACCGGAAGAAATCGTATTCCGAGAACCGGAACGCCCCCGCCACGTGTTCGATCCGCCCCGGGATCCAGGCGGTGGTGCGCGCGAATTCGGCCGCGATTTGGTCCAGTTCGGCCTGGTCCGTCGGGTCCTTCCCCGCCACGGCAAGCGAGACGATCAGCAGCAGCGTCGGCTTGTCCGCCAGGGCTTCGGCATGGGTATGGGCAAAGTCGGCCAGGTCCGCCTGCAGGTGCCCGACGTGGACAGAGCCCGCCAGGATGACCGCGTCGTAAAGCGCCAGCTCCAGGTCGCCGGCATCCTCGACGCGCAGCATCTCGACACTGTGGCCACGCGAAATCAACTGGTCCGCGCAGAACCTTGCGATCTTGCGGGTCTGGCCTTCGGTTGTGGCGTAGCAGATCAGGATACGCATGTGATGTCCTCCCCTTTGGACACACCCTGGCGCAACTGACATGCTCCTGCCATGAGGCAGATCAACCGGGTCCGGCGTCAGGCGGTCTTTTGCAGCATCGGGCGGCGTCCGGCCATCCAGGCGCGCACGGCGTCGCCGAAGGCCTCGAACAGCGGGCGCGAAACCGGATCGTTGTCGGCATTCCATTCGGGATGCCATTGCACCGCCATGGTAAAGCCCGGCGCGCCGTCGACATAGATCGCCTCGGGTGTGCCGTCGGGCGCCTGGCCGTCGATCACGATGCGCTTGCCCGGGGTCTTGATCCCCTGCCCGTGCAGCGTGTTGGTCATCACCGATTGCGACCCCATCAGCCGGTGGAACGGCCCGCCTTCGGTAAAGCTCACCTCGTGGCGCAGGGCGAACTTCTCTTCCATCGTACCGTCGGGGGGCATGCGGTGGTTCATCCGGCCGGGCAATTCGCGGATCTCGGGATACAGCGTGCCACCCATCGCAACGTTGACCTCCTGGAAGCCACGGCAAATGCCCAGAAACGGCTGCCCTCGCGCCACGCAGGCCCGCACCAGCGGCAGCGCGATCGCGTCGCGTGCCCGGTTGAAGGTGCCGTGCGCCTCGGTCGGCTCCTCGCCGTATTCCTCGGGATGGACGTTGGGCCGCCCGCCGGTCAGCAGGAACCCGTCGCAGGTGTCCATCAACTCGTCGACGGAGACAAAGCGGGGATCGGCCGGGATCAGCAGCGGCATGCAATTCGACACCGAGGCGACCGCAAGCGAGTTCAGCGATCCACCCGCGTGCACCTCGAACTGCTCGTTGAGCAGGTGGGAATTGCTGATGATGCCGACAACAGGACGCTTCATGCCGCCTACCTTGCTGGAGTGATGGACAGAAAACCTCTGACAAGGATATAGGCGCCCCTCGGGACCCGCAACAGCATCACCGACGCAAAACCGCCGAATTCCGGTGGGCGCCCATGCGCTACGCGCCCGACCGCGCCATATGGCAGGACCAGGTCAGTCTACTGACAGGATTGGGATTGGCCGCACCTGCGCATCTTGGTGAGGTCACGCCGCCGCCGGAAACGCCGCCATCCCTTCAGATGACAGCCGAGGCGGGCGGTTCCTCCTCCTCGACGACAGCCCGCCCCGGCGCCACCGAGATCACGCATGCTCCGCAGCGGACCTCTAGCCGGTATGCCTATTGATGTCGCCCGCCAGATTCCGGTCAGACGCCCCAGATGAAGAGGAACAGAAACGCCGGACGACAGAGGCCGGTCACCTCTTCCGCCGTCACACACGTCTGATATCGACGTCCCCCCACTCAGGCCGCCCCATGCCCGTCAAAGGCACAAAGCGACCGTTATCCACAACCTTACGCCAGGGAAGCCTTCAACTCAAGCCGTCGTGCATGCAGCACAGGCTCGGTATATCCCGAAGGCTGCACGCGGCCGCGGAACACCAGGTCGCAGGCCGCCTGGAAGGCGAACCCGTCAAAGTCCGGCGCCATCGGCCGATAGTCCGGATCGCCTGCGTTCTGTTCGTCGACCTTCACGGCCATGCGCTGCATCGCGTCCATCACCGCCTCTTCCGAGACGACCTCGTGGTGAAGCCAGTTGGCGATATGCTGGGCCGAGATCCGACAGGTCGCCCTGTCTTCCATCAGCCCCACGTCATTGATGTCGGGCACCTTGGAACAGCCCACGCCCTGATCGACCCAGCGCACGACATAGCCCAGGATGCCCTGCGCGTTGTTCTCGACCTCGCGGATGCGCTGCGCGGTGGTCCATTTCCGGTAGGACGCCAGCGGGATATCCAGCACCGCATCCACATAGGCGCGCCTGCCCCCGGCCTTCAGCTTTGCCTGCACGGCAAAGACGTCGACCTTGTGGTAATGCAGCGCGTGCAGGGTGGCGGCGGTCGGGCTGGGAACCCAGGCGGTGTTGGCGCCGGCCTTGGGGTGTTCGATCTTCTGTTCCAGCATCGCGGCCATCAGGTCGGGCATCGCCCACATGCCCTTGCCGATCTGCGCGATCCCCGACAGCCCGCATTCCAGCCCGATATCCACGTTCTGGTTTTCATAGGCGCCGATCCAGCCCTTGCGCTTGATGAAGTCCTTGCGGCTGAACGGCCCGGCCTCCATCGAGGTGTGGATCTCGTCGCCCGTGCGATCCAGGAAGCCGGTGTTGATGAAGGCGCAGCGGTGCCTGGCGGCGCGGATGCATTCCTTTAGGTTGACGGAGGTGCGCCGTTCCTCGTCCATGATGCCGATCTTCACGGTGTTCTTCGGCAGGCCCAGGATCTCTTCGACCAGGGTAAAGGTCCGGTCGGAAAAGGCGACTTCCTCGGGCCCGTGCATCTTGGGCTTGACCACATAGACCGAGCCCTTGGCCGAATTGCCGCCCTCGGCCTGCAGGTCGTGCATGGCGATGGCGACGGTGATCAGCGCGTCCATCAGGCCTTCGAAGACCTCGTTGCCCTCGGCATCCAGCACGGCGGGGTTGGTCATCAGGTGACCGACGTTGCGCACCCAAAGCAGCGCGCGTCCCTTCACGGTCACGTCCGTGCCATCGGGTCCGGTGTAGGTCCGGTCGGGCGCAAGCCGCCGGGTCAGGGTCTGGCCACCCTTCTGGAACGACGCCTCAAGGTTGCCCTGCATCAGTCCCAGCCAGTTGGAATAGGCCTGCACCTTGTCCTCGGCATCGACGCAGGCCACCGAATCCTCGCAATCCATGATCGCGGTGATGGCGCTTTCGATGCGGATGTCGGCCAGCCCGGCCTGGTCGCGGCTGCCGATGGAATGGGTGCGGTCAAAAACCAGTTCCACATGCAGGCTGTTGTTGACCAGCAGGATCGCGTCGGGCGCCTTGGGATGCCCGCGATAGCCGACGAACTTGCCGGGCTGCAGCAGCGGCATGTCGTCGATCAGCAGCTTGCCGTCGTGGATATAGTAGCGCCGCGCGTCCGCATGGCTGGTGCCGTCCACCGGAAAGGCTTCGTCCAGGAACACCCGCGCCCGCGCCACGACCCGCGCGCCGCGACCCTTGTTGTAGCCGCCCTTTGGCGGGGCGGATCCCATGGCGTCGGTGCCGTAGAAAGCGTCATACAGGCTGCCCCAACGGGCATTCGCCGCGTTCAGCGCATAGCGGGCATTGGTGATCGGCACGACCAGCTGCGGCCCGGGGATGGTGGCGATTTCCGGATCGACATTGGTTGTCTCGATCTCGAAATCCGGGCCCTCGGGCAGCAGATAGCCGATCTCTTCCAGGAAGGCGCAATAGGCCTTGTGATCATGCGGCTGGTCGCGACGGGACAGGTGCCAGTTGTCGATGACCTCCTGCAGTTCTTCGCGCCGCTCCAGCAGGGCGCGGTTTTCGGGGGTCAGTTCGGCCACCATCCGCGCGAAGCCGGACCAGAAGGTATCGGCCGAAACGCCAGTGCCCGGCAGGGCCCGTGTTTCGATGAAATCGGCCAGTTCGGCTGCGATCTGCAGGTTCTCGATCGATATCCGCTCGCTCATGGGCTCATCCTCCGCATACATTTGTCCACCGATTAGGCCAAAAGTTTCCTATCGGCAACACGAATGGTCGATGGGCAACCGGGACGATCCACAGCCCATGCGACCGCGCCTGGCATCAGCATAGTCCATATGGCGGGAAAGCCGGCTGGAAATCGGCATTGCGGGTGCGGCCCAAAAGGCAGCATTCGGTTTTTTGCAGCCATGATGGGCACTTGCGCGGCAGTGTGGGGCGGGTGCCAAATGTCAGGACCGTGTCAGGAACTGTCCTGTTCCCGATGCCGGGCTTTGCCCTCGGCCTCCTTCGCGGCATAGAAATCGCGCAGCGTCTTGTCGGGCTCGGGTTTGAACCGTTCGCCCGTCGACTGCATCGCCACGATGCGATCCAGCCGGAACATCCGGAAATCCGCGCGCAATTCGCACCAGGCGATCAGCGTCCAGACCTTGCCCCAGAACCACAGGCCCAGCGGGCGCACCACGCGGTCGGTCGGGTTGCCTTCGGCATCCGCGTAGGACAGGCGCATCCGCATGTGCCCGGCCACCGCGCCTTCGATGTCGTCAATGCGGGCGCGCACGTCTTCCGTCAGGCCCGGCGCGAAAGAATGCACCTCGACCGCCTGCGCCTGGGCGCGGGCATCGGGGGGCAGGACTTCCGAAATCTTGATCAGCGCCTCTTCGGCGGCCCGCGCCATCGTCGCCCCGCCCCAGGCCCGCGCCAGCCGGGCGCCGGCCACCAGGGCCACGATTTCGTCGCGCGTGAACATCAGCGGCGGGATGTCATGCCCCGCCTCCATGACATAGCCGAACCCGGCCTCGCCCGAAATCGGAACGCCCGACGCCATCAGGTCCGCGATATCGCGGTAGATGGTGCGCGGGCTGACTTCGAGAGCTTCGGCCAAGGCCCTGGCCGTGGTGCGCCGGCCGCCCCTGAGATGCTGGATGATCTCGAACAGGCGGTCGGCGCGGCGCATCAGGCGCGTTCCATGAAGCCGATGGAATTGCCATCCAGATCCTGGCAATAGGCAAAGCGTCCCGCCGGGATCGAGATCGGGGGCGACACGACGGTGCCCCCCGCCGTCTTGACCCGTTCCAGCGTGTCTTCCAGCTTGCCCGGCGCATTCAGGTGCACGGTGGGTCCGGAACCGCGCGCCGCCGGCACGCCGGGGTAGATATGGCCGCCGACGCCCTTGCCGGGATCCTTCGGGGTGAAGACCGCGATCGGGTTGGGACCCGTGTCATCCACGTTCAGCCTGGTCTGAAGCACCGCCTCGAAGAAGGCGATCGCCGTCTTCATGTCGGTGGTGGGGATTTCCGTCCAAACGGTGAAATTGTCGGGGTGGTAGGTCATCGTCATCAACTCCAGAATATCCGATGACCCATGGATCGCACAGGCCTGCTGACAGCATCCTGTCAGCATCTGTCGCGGCGGCCCAGAGTATTTCTGCCAGGGCAATCCCTACCGGCCTGTCAGCCGTCGCTGGCCACCTGTTCGACGCCCGCGCCCGGCATTCCGACGTCATCGCTGACCAGGACGAATATGCCCGAACCGACGACCAGAAACGCCACCAGCCAAAGGGAAATCGCGATGGCGTCAACGGACGGGAGGCGCCCCTTGAACTTGCGAAGTGCGTCGATGTCGGGGGCAGCCATGTCGTTTCCTTTCGCTGTATCCGGGTCTTTCGCGGCAAAGTGTCAGGTGGGTGTCAGGTGCCGAAAACCTGTCAGTTTCCGGCCAGGATGGTTTGCTCTGCCGGTGCCTGGGCGGCAGTGGCAAGCGCTGCGTCCCAGCGGATTACGCTGTATGTCGCAAAGCCAAGGCAAAAGAGCGCGGAACTGGCCAGGCCAATGCCGATACCAAGAAAAGCGGGACGGTACGCGTCCGGCGCATGACCGGGCGTGGGCTGAGGCGCTGACATGGCGCTCCTTTCAGTTGGCGAAATAGTGATTATAGTCGGTGGAATAACGCCGAACCCGGCACAAGGTTTCATAGAAAACGGAAATGCACTGATGCGCGACGCCGCTCCCCAGACCATTCACCTCTCGGACTACACGCCTTTCGGATGGATCGTGGACAAGGTGGAGCTTGTATTTGCCCTTACCGCGAACGCCACGCGGGTCAAGAGCCGTATTGCCTTCTCGCCCAATCCTGACGCACCGGCGCAGGATTTTTTCCTGCATGGGGAAGACCTGAACCTGATCTCGGCCCGTATCGACGGTGCCCCTGTTGACACCCAACTGACAGACCAGGGCCTGACCTGCCAGACACCTGACAAAGCCTTCCTGTGGGAGGCCGAGGTCGAGATCGACCCGGCGAACAACACTGCGCTGGAAGGGCTTTACATGTCGAACGGCATGTACTGCACCCAGTGCGAGGCGGAAGGGTTCCGCAAGATCACCTTCTATCCCGATCGCCCCGATGTCATGAGCACCTTCACCGTGCGGATCGAAGGCGATCTGCCGGTGATGCTGTCCAACGGCAACCCGGTGGCCAAGGGCGACGGGTTCGCCCAATGGCACGACCCCTGGCCCAAACCCGCCTACCTGTTCGCGCTGGTCGCCGGTGACCTCGTGGCCCATTCGGATCATTTCACGACCATGTCCGGCAAGCCTGTCGATCTGAACCTGTGGGTCCGGCCGGGCGACGAGGGCAAATGCGCCTTCGGCATGGAGGCGCTGAAGAAGTCGATGAAGTGGGACGAGGACGTCTATGGCCGCGAATACGACCTGGATGTCTTCAACATCGTCGCGGTCGACGATTTCAACATGGGCGCGATGGAGAACAAGGGGCTGAACATCTTCAACTCCTCCGCCGTGCTGGCCAGCCCCGAAACCTCGACCGACATGAATTTCGAACGGATCGAGGCGATCATCGCGCATGAATATTTCCACAACTGGACCGGCAACCGCATCACCTGCCGCGACTGGTTTCAGCTGTGCCTGAAGGAAGGGCTGACGGTCTATCGCGACTCGCAGTTCACGTCCGACATGCGGTCGGCCCCGGTCAAGCGGATCCAGGACGCGATCGACCTGCGCGCGCGCCAATTCCCCGAGGATGGCGGTCCGCTGGCCCACCCGGTGCGGCCCGATCACTACCAGGAGATCAACAATTTCTACACCGCCACCGTCTATGAAAAGGGCGCCGAGGTCATCGGCATGCTCAAGCGGCTGGTGGGGGATGATGCTTATAAACAGGCGCTGGACCTGTATTTCGACCGCCACGACGGGCAGGCCTGCACGATCGAGGACTGGCTGCAGGTGTTTCAGGATGCGACAGGCCGCGACCTGACCCAGTTCAAGCGTTGGTACACCCAGGCCGGCACGCCCAAGGTCACCGTGGCCGAGGACTGGGCGGAGGAAGACGGCACCTATACCCTGACCTTCACGCAAAAGACAAAGCCGTCGGCCGCCACACCGGCGCCGCAGCCGCAGGTGATTCCGATGGCCGTGGGCCTCTTGAACCCCAATGGCGACGAGGTCGTGCCGACCACGGTGCTGGAAATCACGCAAGCCACGCAAAGCTTTACCTTCAAGGATCTCGCGTCGAAGCCCGTGCCGTCCCTGCTGCGCGGTTTCTCGGCGCCGGTGGTTCTGGATCGCGACAGTTCGACCGGGGAAAAGGCGTTCCTGCTGGCTCATGACACCGACAGTTTCACCCGGTGGGAGGCCGGCAACATGCTGGCCCGCCAGACGCTGCTGGACATGGCGGAAAACGGCGCCGCACCCGCGCCGGCCTACCTGGACGGGATCCAGGCGGTGCTGCGCGACGACACGCTGGACCCGGCCTACCGCGCGCTGATGCTGTCGCTGCCAAGCCAGTCGTCGCTGGCCAGCTCCCTGGCCGACAAGGGCGTGACGCCGGATCCGGACGCGATCTGGCAGGCGGTCGAGACCCTGCGCCAGACGCTGGCGGAACACCTGCAGGACCTTCTGCCCCGGCTGGCGGCGGAAACCACGGTGGAGGCGCCCTATCAGCCCGATGCCGACCAATCCGGCAAGCGCGCCCTGGGCGGCGCGGTTCTGGGCCTGCTGACGCGGCTGGACGGTGGCGCGGCGGCGGCCGTGCAATACGACAAGGCCGACAACATGACGCTGCAGCTGACGGCGCTTGGCTGCCTGCTGCTGGCCGGCAAGGGAGAGGCGCAGGTGCAGGCCTTCTACGATCAATGGAAGGCCGATCGGCTGGTGATCGACAAGTGGTTCGGCTTGCAGATCATGCAATCGACACCCGACCGGACCGTCACCATTGCCGATGCGCTGACCCATCATCCCGACTTCAACATGAAGAACCCGAACCGCTTCCGCGCCACGCTGGGCGCGCTGGCCGGTCATCACGCCGGGTTCCATGCCGCTGACGGGTCCGGGTATGCGCTGCTGGCCGACTGGCTGATCAAGCTTGATCCGCTGAACCCGCAGACCACGGCGCGGATGTGCACCGCCTTCCAGACCTGGAAACGCTATGACAGCGGACGCCAGGCCCATGCCCGCGCGGCGCTGGAACGCATTGCGGCAACGCCCGGCCTGTCGCGCGACACGACCGAGATGGTGCAGCGGATGCTGGCCTGAGAACCCCGCCGGCCGATGTCCTTCGTTCATGAAAGCAACGGCCGGCGGCTTTCGACCGCCCTGATCGTCGCGGCGGTCTGGGCGGCATTGATCGCCCTCGGGATCGGGTTGAACGCCAGTCCTTGGGTGCTGGGCCCGCTGGCGCTGGTCACCCTGCCCGCGATCTGGGATCTGCTGCGCGATCCCAAGGTCCGCGTCACCCTGGACGATACCGCGCTCAGCTGGCAGGCTGGCCGCCGCGATGGCCATGTGCCGCTGGCCCGCATCCGACTGGCCCGGTTCGACACGCTCTGGGATTTCTCGGTCCGGCTGACGCTGGAGATGACCGACGGCGCCCGCCTGCGCCTGCCGCCGGACTGCACACCGCCGCACCGCGCCTTCGAATCGCAATTGCAGCAACGCGGTGTCGCCACGGTGCGCCACCATTTCGTTCCCCGCAGGGACCCCTGACACATTGCGCGCGGGTTCTTGAGCGTTATCAATCACCTGGATGTCATCCCAAGTGACACAAACGCGGTCAATGACACGAAATCCACCCAATACCCGCCATGTTTGCGCCGTAAAGCCGGGCGATCAAGAAGCTCGATTTCCTCACGATCTGTGACTTATGCAACATTCGATCACCTCAGCCATCCGGGCGCTTCGCAATTCGGTGCAGTCCATCGTTCTTCCGAAGGCTCCTCTGGAACCGCTGGGCCTGCCCGCGCCGCTGCGGCCTTCGCCGGATATCAATCCCGAGGCCTGCCTGGACATTCCAGTCCGCGAAAGCGCCGATCAGCAGATGCGCGACGGCATGATCGCCCGGGGCCGTTTCCTGGCCCGGCAGGAAATGTGGGCCGAATTCTGCGACGACATCGCGTTGACGGAATCCGCCAGGCTGACGACGCCGGCCGGCATGCCCCTGGCCGACCTGCTGGCGCTTGGGGCGCGGGCGGACGTGGTGATGGCGGCGGAACATGCGCTGCAGGATGGCCAGCCCTCCAGGGATGCGCCGCTGAACGCGGGGATCCGGGCCCTGGAAGAGGTCCTGGCCGCCCATCCCGAAAGCTATCCGATGGCGCTGGTGGTCGGGCTGGCGCATATCGACATCGGTTGGGCCTGGCGCGGCACCGGGTGGGAACCCACGGTGCCCCGGGCCAATCGCGACGCCTTTTATCACCATTTCTCGCGCGCCCGAGAGATCCTGGCCCCCTATTGCGGCCTGGAATACGACAGCCCCGCCCTGGCCGCTGCCCGCTGCGCGCTGCTGGCCATCGACGAGGACCCGCAGGGCCGCATCGCCGACGATTACGAAGACCTCATCGATCTGGACCCAAGGAACCACCGCCACATGCGGGCGCTGGGGATCAACCTGTTGCCGCGCTGGTTCGGCAGCTACGACCAGCTTGACCTGGAAGCGCGGCGGACAGCGGCGCGGACCCAGGACGTCTGGGGCCACGGCGCCTACACCTGGGTCTACCTGGACGCGGTGGCCACGGACGAAGACGCCTGCGCCCGGATCGACGTGGATTTCTTTGTCGACGGTCTGCACGACATCATCGCCGCGCGGCCCGACCAGGCCATGGTCAACCAGCTGACCGCCTATTGCGCCGTGACGCTGCAACAGCGGTTGGGCTTTGATTCCACCGCAGATTTCACCCGCACCCGCCTGTCGGACTGCGCCCGCTGGCTGATCCGCGACCACCTGACCGAGGTGCATCCCCTGATCTGGGCCCATGCCGCCGAAGAGCTTGACACCGCGTCGCGCATCACCTCGAACCGGCGCTTTGCCGCACGGGGCCGGTCGGACGCGCTGCAGGCGATCTGCGACAGCTTCGCCGAGGACATCATGAGCGGCCACCAGGTGCGCTTTACCCCGCACGGGCCCGAGCTTCACCGGCTCTGAAACGATCGACTGACATGGGCGGCCTGTCCCAGGCTTGTCCTTGGCCTGTCCCAGGCTTGTCCCAGGCTTGTCCTTGGCTTGCTCTGGCTTGCTCTGGCCGCGCCCCTGCCGTAGAACGCGCACCAGCCCGCAGACAGGAGCCGCGACGATGCTCGACCTTACCTATGACGCCCCAAAGCCGAAGATCATTGCCGGAGCCAAGCACGACTGGGAACTGGTGATCGGGATGGAAGTCCACGCCCAGGTCAGCTCGCGCTCAAAGCTGTTTTCGGGTGCGTCGACGCAATTCGGCGCCGAACCCAATTCCAACGTCGCCTTCGTGGATGCCGCGATGCCGGGAATGTTGCCCGTTATCAACGAGTTCTGCGTTGAACAGGCGGTGCGGACCGGGCTGGGTCTGAAGGCGCAGATCAACCTGGTCTCGGCCTTCGACCGCAAGAATTACTTCTACCCCGACCTGCCGCAGGGCTACCAGATCTCGCAGTTGTACCACCCGATCGTGGGCGAAGGCGAAGTGCTGGTCGAGATGGGCGAAGGCATTGCCCGGCTGGTGCGGATCGAACGGATCCATATCGAGCAGGACGCGGGCAAGTCGATCCACGACATGGATCCGAACATGTCCTTCGTCGATCTCAACCGCACCGGCGTCGCGCTGATGGAGATCGTGTCGCGCCCCGATATCCGCGGCCCCGAAGAAGCCGCGGCCTATATCGCGAAGCTGCGCCAGATCCTGCGCTATCTGGGCACCTGCGACGGCAACATGCAGAACGGCAACCTGCGGGCCGACGTGAACGTGTCGATCTGCCTGCCCGGGGCTTACGAGAAGTATCAGGAAACACAGGACTTTTCGCACCTGGGCACACGGTGCGAGATCAAGAACATGAACTCCATGCGGTTCATCCAGCAGGCCATCGAGGTGGAAGCGAAACGCCAGATCGCCATCGTGGAAGCCGGCGGCAAGGTCGATCAGGAGACGCGCCTGTATGACCCCGACAAGGGCGAAACGCGGTCGATGCGGTCCAAGGAAGAGGCGCATGATTACCGCTACTTCCCCGACCCCGACCTGATGCCGCTTGAGATCGAACAAAGTTGGGTCGACGGGATCCTGGCGTCCTTGCCCGAGCTTCCGGATGGAAAGAAATCGCGGTTTATCAAGGACTTCGGGCTGACGGACTATGACGCGTCGGTGCTGACGGCGGATGTCGAATCGGCGGCCTATTTCGAAGCCGTCGCCGAAGGGCGCGATGGCAAGATGGCGGCCAACTGGGTGATCAACGAATTGTTCGGCCGCCTGAAGAAGGAAGATCACGACATCACCGCCAGCCCGGTGTCGCCGGCGCAGCTGGGCGGGATCATCGACCTGATCGCCAAGGGCGACATTTCCGGCAAGATCGCCAAGGACCTGTTCGAGATTGTCTACAACGAAGGCGGCGATCCTGCTGATATCGTTGAGAAACGCGGGATGAAACAGGTCACGGACACGGGCGCCATCGAGGCGGCCGTGGACGAGGTGATCGCGGCCAACCCGGCGCAGGTGGAGAAGGCCAAGGCCAATCCGAAACTGGCCGGCTGGTTCGTCGGACAGGTCATGAAGGCGACCGGCGGCAAGGCCAACCCGAAGGCCGTGAACGACCTGGTGGCGGCGAAGCTGGGGCTTTGAGGTAGGATGGGTGCTGAGCACCCATCTTACGCCTGATACGCGGTGTTTTGACGGTTTTGTACAAAACTCCAGGGGCGGATTGTCTGTTTTGTACATCTGAATCCGGCGCGGATCGGACACGAGGCACGGCGGGATAACCCCCGCCCTGCGGCTGGTGGATCCCGGCGAGCGCCGCTAGGGTCGGCGCGGTTGCAAAGAGGAGCTCCGCGTCATGTCCCAGCCCGCCCCCTTCATGTCTTCGGTCATGGAAATCATCCCCGATTGGATCGACTACAATGGCCACCTGAACATGGCCTATTACAACGTGCTGTTCGACCAGGGCGCGGATGAGAGTTACGCCTTGCTGGGGTTCGGGCCGGAGTATGCGGCGCGGGGGTTCACGACCTACACGGCGGAATTCCACCTGTGCTACGTGCGCGAGCTGCACCTGGGGGACAAGGTGCGCGTCAGCACTCAGCTGATCGATCATGACGAGAAGCGGTTTCATACCTACCAGGAGATCCACCACGAAGATGGCTGGCTGGCCGCGACAGGCGAAGCGCTGGCGCTGCATATCGACCGGTCGGGGCCGAAGGTGGCGCCGTTTCCCGAGGATATCGCAAAGCGGCTGGCCGAGATGAAGGCGGCACATGACGGGCTGGGCTGGCCGGAGCGCGCGGGGCGGTCCGTGGGGATCCGGCGCAAGGGGTGACCCCGAACGCCGCGTCACTGGGCGCAAATCGGGTGTCGGGTGGACAACAACGCGCGAGGAATCGCCGCCGCGACCGATCGCGGGCTTTCTTCGGGCGCGGGGTCTGGTAGTCTCCGCCGGGTTTCGCAGAAAGGACCGGTCGCGATGGCGCATTTCGAGTACAAGGTCGTCCCAGCCCCAACCCGGGGCGACAAGGTCAAGGGTGTCAAACAGCCCGAGGCGCGGTTCGCTCACAGCGTCGAGGCGGTGCTGAACCAGATGGCCGAAGGCGGATGGGAATTCGTCCGGGCCGAGATGCTGCCCAGCGAGGAACGGTCAGGCATTTCCAAGACCACGCGCGAATGGCGCAACCTTCTGGTGTTTCGCCGCGAACGCACCGGGGCCGAGCGGGCAGAACCCGTGTTCACGGCGGCCCCCGCCGCGCGAACCGTGCCGCAGGCGGAGCCGGTGATGACGCAGGGCCACGCGGCCGACACCGACGCGGTGGTTGCGCAGGCCCCGGAGGAGGCCGCCGTGGAGAACGTGCCCGCCGAAGCGCCCGCCGAAGGGCCCGTGGACACGCCCGCAGACGAGCCCAAGGTGCTGCGCGCGATCGAGCCCGGTCCGGGCGCGACCCCGGCCATCAAGCCGGTCGACAAACCCGTCGGCAAGCCGGGCATCAAGACGGATGGCCCGGTTCTTCTGGGACGCTGGCGCGACCGGAGCTGAGCGGCGATGTCAGGTGCCGATATCCAGGGCCAGCGCATGGATCCGCCCGATCAGGTCGGGCCCAAGGGCGGCATGCACCGCGCGGTGGCGCGCCACGCGCGACTGGCCGTTGAAGGCGGGCGCGCGGATGGTGACGTGGAAGTGGCTTTCGCCGCCTTCCTGGAACCCGGCGTGGCCCCTGTGCTTTTCGCTCTCGTCGATGATTTCCAGGGCAGTCGGCGCAAACGCGTCGATCAACCTGGCCTGCATTTCGGCCGTTACCGGCCCCTGGCTCGTATCGGTCACCATTTTTTCAAACGCCCCCTTCTATCTGTCGAGACAAAGTTTAAACTCGGCGTTCCGAGTCGAAAAGGTGCCCGCCCATGACCAAGCCTGACCCCTTCGGTTTCGATATGTCCGTCTCTGCGTCCAAGAAAAAGAACCCTCGTGGCCGCAGGGGCATGTCCGGCGCATCCGAGACGTCCGTCCGGATCTGCGACCATCCCGGTTGCGAAGATCCGGGCAAGTTCCGCGCTCCCAAGGCGCCCGATGTCCTGGATGACTTCTTCTGGTTCTGTCAGAAGCACGTCCGGGAATATAACCTCAAGTGGAATTTCTTCGATGGCACGACCGAAGCCGAGCTGAACGCGCAGCGGACCAAGGACAAGGTCTGGGAACGCGAGACCAAGCCGCTGGGCGATCCCGAGGCGCGGGCCTGGGCCCGGCTGGGCATCGAGGACCCGCACCAGGTGCTGGGCGCGAACGGGACGAAGAACAAGGGCCGCCAGGTGACCGGGCGCAAGCTGCCCCCCACCGAGCGGCGCGCGATCGAGATCCTGGAGGCTCGCGATGACTGGACCAAGGCCGAGGTGCGCAAGGCCTACAAGAAGCTGATCAAGGTGCTGCACCCGGACATGAACGGCGGCGACCGCAGCCAGGAAGAACAGCTGCAGGAGGTCGTCTGGGCCTGGGACCAGATCAAGGTCAGCCGCAACTTCAAGGAATGATCCCGGTGGCGGGGGGCCTGCCCCCTGCCCGGTCCGGCGGTCATGCGAAAGCTGACGTGCCGGGCGGACAATGACGCTTGGCGCCGGGTGGCTGGTGAAGCCGTCCGCGCCGTTACACGGGTGTCATCACCGCATGCTTAATGCGTCGGAAATGGTCCGGGACGCCCATGGGGCTGCCCGGTCGCTGCAACCGAAGCAACGAGCCTCATGACCGATATCCTGTCCCTTCTTCATTCGGCCCTTGCCTGGGCCGCCATCGTGTCCGCCCTGCTGCTGGGCGGTCTTCTTGCCTGGAACCTGCGCTGTCCCGCCTTCGGCTTCTGGCCGGCGGCGTCGGGGTGGCGGCATGCCACCGCCTTTGGGATCTTCCGGGTGTTCTGTGGATCGACCGTGGTCTTTGCCCTGTTGGAAATCTGGGCCAACGGGTGGGGGCACTGGCTGCGCTATGCCATCGGCGTGCCGTTCACCTTCGTGGCCTTCGGGATCACGCTGTGGGGCTACCGGTTCCTGGGGCTGGACAACACCTATTGCGAGGCCGACGGGCTGGTGACCGGGGGGATGTATGCCTATTCGCGCAACCCGCAGTACGTGACGTCGGTGCTGGCGACCGTGGGGCTGGGGATCGTGGCGGGATCGCTGCTGACGCTGGTTTTCGCGGTGCTGCTGTTCGTTCTGTATTTCCTGTTCATCCTGAACGAGGAACGCTGGCTGGCGGCGGGCTATGGCCGGGCTTTCGTCGATTACATGAAGACCACGCCGCGGTTCATCGACGAACGCAGCTTCATGCGGCTGCGCCGGGACGTGCTGAGGGGGTGAGGCCCCGCTTGAGGTCCCGGTTGAGGTCCCATCCAGGCCCGTCGGCGCCTTTAGGGGCGCCGGTAGTAGATGCGCCGGGGCCTTAGGGGCGGCGATAGATGCGCCGGGGCGGCGGGCGGTCGTCGTGTTCGCTGACATTGGGCAGGACGTAGTTGACATACGTGCTGGTGCCGAGGTCCGGGAAGTAAAGCTGGCGGCCGATTTCCGGGTCGACCGGGGTGGCGTCGTCGCCGAATTGCTGCAGCGTCATTTCCACCGGCAGCACCCGGTAGGGGCATCCGTCGACGGTGATCGTGTCTTCCTTGCCCAGCGAATAGGACACGATGACGTCGATCTTGTCGAACCCGTCGAAGAACACCGCCTTGGCCGTCCAGTTCAGTTCCGGCACCGGGGGCGGGACGGCGGCGGGATCGTCAAAGGTGATCTGGTAGTTGGTTTCCCAGCCGGCGCCGTCCTTGGTGGTGGCTTCCTGGGTGGTGTAAACCCCGTAGAGCCTGTCGGTGCGCGCCACCGCGCCGGTGTCCGTGGGCACCCAGTCCGATACGGTGTCGGGGCCGGTCCTGAGATGCAGTTCGACCTTGGGCGTCTCGGCCCCGTTTTCGATCATGACGCCGGCCAGCAGGTCCTGGGCGGTCATGCAATCGGCGTGGGCGGCCAGGGGAAAAAGGCTGAGGCCGACGGCAAGCAGGTGGCGGTGGGGCGTGTCGAGGGTCAGCATGGTCTTGGGTCGTTCCTGGGCATGTCGTCGGGCCGGTTTCAGATCATCGTGCTGCACCGGGCGGGGCCGCGACGGTGGAAATCGTTCGGGTTCCGTAAGGTGAACCATGCGAGTGATAGGCCCGACACAGCGGTGGCGTCAATGGGACAGGGTGGCCGGGCGGACCGGCGAAGCGGGCGGCGGGCGGTGGCGGCAACGGCGTGATCCTGAACGGGAAAACCGGTGCGGATGGGCCTGGCGGCTTGCCCGGGCCGGCGGGGGCCGGTAGCGTCCAGAGGCAGCGGGATCCGGGGGGTGGGCCCGGGGATGGGCCTGGGGGTGGACCCGCGCAAAGGGGGGCGGATGGAAAGCCGGATGGTCTTTGTGGCGGGGGCGCCACGGTCGGGAACGACGGCGGTGACGCGCCTGCTGGCGGCGCACCCCGATGTGACTTTGGCCGATGCCCATGAGCTGGGGACGTCGCCGGACGGCAAGCCCACCTATGAAAGCGGGATCTTCATCCGGATCCGCGACGATGACGCGGTGCGCGCGCGCTTTGCCGCGCTGGACGGGCGCACGGCGGTGATCGTGGAAAAGACGCCGATGCATATCCTGCATGTCGACCGCATCCGCCGGATCTTTCCGGGCGCGCGGTTCATCCTGTGCCATCGCCCGCCCCTGCCCTGCCTGCGGTCCTGGAAGAAGGCGCGCGCGACCTTCCTGCAGCACGGCAGCTTTGCCGATGCCTGCGCGGTCGTGGCCAGGGCGCTGACGGCGCTGGCGGCGCAATGCGAGGCGGAGGACGTGGCGGTGGTGCGATTCAATCCGTTCATGGCCGATCCCGCCGGGGCCGGAGCGGCACTGTTGCGGCATCTGGACCTGGACACGGCACAGCTGGACCAATGCCTGGCCGACATGCGCGATCCCGCGCTGGAGCGGGTGAAGGGCGTCGTGGGCGAAAGCGTGCTGGGCGGAGCGACCCGTCTGAGCGCCGAGGAAAAGGCGCTGGTGGCCGAGATCTGCGAGCCCGCCAACGCGGCTGTTCTGGCCAGGCGGCCACGGCTGGTGATCCGGCCCCTGCGGGACGGCGCGGACAGGGAGCACGGATAGGGAGCACGGATAGGGGGCACGGATAGGGAGCACGGATAGGGGGCGCTGAACGCGAACGGCGCGGGGATGACCCCGCGCCGCGCGTCATCGGGGTTTGGCCGGGGTCAGGGCGCCAGCGCGGCCAGCCCGTCCTGATCCAGTTCGGTGATCGCGATCGACGACGGGTCGATGTCGGCGGCGTTCACGCCCTGAAGCTGCGCCATCAACAGGGTCTCGCCGCCGATGGTGACGTAGACTTCGGTCGTGCCGCCGTTCTGCACCAGGCTGATGTCCTCGGGGTCGGGCAGGTCGCCGCCTTCGGGATAGTTCAGCACCAGCGCGTCTTCGTCCGGGTCGAAATCGGTGATGGTGATGGCGTGGTCGTGGTCGGCGTCCTGCACCACGAAGGTGTCGTCGCCTTCGTCGCCGGTCATCGCGCCTTCCTGCAGGATCAGCACGTCGTTGTCGGTGCCGCCGTGCAATTCGTTCACGCCCGACCCGCCGTTCAGCACGTCGTTGCCCGCGTCGCCGTACAGCGTGTCGTCGCCTTCGCCGCCCAGCAGCGTGTCGTCGCCGTCCTTGCCGCCGAGGATGTCATCGCCACCCTGCCCTTCAAGCAGGTCGTTGCCGTCGTCGCCTTCCAGCAGGTCGTCGCCGTCGCCGCCCAGCAGCCAGTCGTCGTCTTCGCCGCCCTTCAGCGTGTCGTTGCCGGCGCCGCCGTTCAGCGTGTCGTTGCCCGCATCGCCATAGATCGTGTCGTGGCCGGCGCCGCCCGACAGGTCGTCGTCGCCGCCCTGCCCGCCGATGGTGTCGTTGCCCGACCCGCCGTCGACCGTGTCGTCGCCCGTGCCGCCTTGGAGAAGGTCGGCCCCGGCGCCGCCCATCAGCGTGTCGTCGCCCTGTCCGCCCAGGATCGTGTCGTTGCCCGATCCGCCGTCGAGGTAATCGTCGTCGACACCGCCGTCGATATAGTCGACCCCGTCTTCGCCGTAGATCGTGTCGTCGTCGTCCTGGCCGTAGATCGTGTCGTTGCCGGCGCCGCCATAAATGACGTCCTGGCCGTTGGTTGTGACCGGGTCGGCATCGCCGTCGGACCCGTCGTCGGGGATGTTGGCGTAATCGGGATAGGCCGGGTCGAGACCGCCGTAAATCGTGTCGTCGCCATCGCCGCCGTCGATCAGGTCGTCGCCTTCGCCGCCGATGATCGTGTCGTTGCCCGCGCCACCGTCCAGCGTGTCCTGGTCGAAGCCGCCGTCGATGTAGTCGTCGCCGTCGCCGCCTGCGGCGTAGTCGTCATCGTCGCCGGTATAGATCGTGTCGTTGCCCGCGCCGCCATAGGCTTCGTCCTTGTCGTCGTCGGGGTCCGTGTCCCCGGCCACCGCCGGCAGGCCGGAATAGGACGGAAAGCCCAGGTCGGGGACCTGTTCGGTGATGTCGACCGAGGTGTCGATGTAATCGTCGCCGTCGCCGCCGATGGCGGTGTCGTTGCCGATGCCGGTATAGATCACGTCATCCTGCGCGCCGCCGTCGACGTAATCGTCGCCTTCGCCGCCATAAAGCGTGTCGAGCCCCTTGTTGCCATAAAGCGTGTCGTCGCCGGCTTCGCCATAAATCGTGTCGTTGCCGCCGCTGCCCTTGGCGGTGTCGTCGCCGTCGCCGCCATGGATCAGGTCGCGCCCGGCTTCGCCGTCGATCGTGTCGTCGCCGTCATCGCCCCAGATCGTGTCCTGGCCGGTGCCGCCCCAAAGGTCGTCATCGTCGTCGCCACCATGGATCAGGTCGTCGTTCTGGGCGCCGTGGATCTCGTCCGCGCCGTCGTCGCCGTAGATCTCGTCATTGCCCTGGGCGCCGTAGAGGTCATCGTCACCCGTGCCGCCCTGGATGAAATCGTCGCCCTGGTGGCCCTGGATGTAGTCGTCCCCGTCGGAGCCGTCGATGATGTCGTCATCGTCGGTCCCGTAGATCTCGTCATCGTCAACAGTGCCGACAAAGGCAGCACCCGCGGTTAGGCCGAGCAAGGCCAGAATAGACAGCATGTGACACACCCCATGTCGGAAATCGTGGCTTTAATTGGCGCAGGTTCCCTTTGTGTCAAAATTTAGTCAAGCCTATCCGGATTCCGGCCCTTATATAATCCCGAAGGGAAACAACGCCTTCACGCACCAGTTATTGTTTCTGTACTGACAAGAATGAAGACCGGCACCGGGCCCGCCGCAGCGGACCGATGCGGGGGTGTGCCAGGTCGCCGGCGCTGCGCGACGCAGGGGATTTTGTCCCTTTCCCTTGCTGTCGGCCTCTGTATGGTGCAGGTCGGTTCCGCTTAGCCCGGGACCCTATTCGAGCGACAAGGACAGACGTGATGGCCGACGGCACCATTGAACCGACCGCGAAACCGACCGAAGAGATTTCCGTCCGTGACATGTTCGGCATCGACACCGACATGATGGTACGCGGTTTCGCCGACCGGACAGACCGGGTGCCCGACAAGGACCCGACCTACAAGTTCGATCCCGATACGACGATGGCGATCCTGGCCGGGTTCTCGCGCAATCGCCGCGTGATGATCCAAGGCTACCACGGCACCGGCAAATCGACCCATATCGAACAGGTCGCGGCGCGGCTGAACTGGCCCGCCGTGCGGGTGAACCTGGACAGCCACATTTCCCGGATCGACCTGATCGGCAAGGACGCGATCAAGCTGCGCGACGGCAAGCAGGTCACCGAATTCCATGAAGGCATCCTGCCCTGGGCGCTGCGCAACCCCGTCGCGATCGTGTTCGACGAATACGACGCGGGCCGCGCCGACGTGATGTTCGTGATCCAGCGGGTGCTGGAACATGACGGCAAGCTGACGCTGCTGGACCAGAACGAGATCATCACCCCGAACCCCTATTTCCGCCTGTTTGCAACGGCGAACACGGTGGGTCTGGGCGACACGACGGGGCTGTATCACGGCACCCAGCAGATCAACCAGGCCCAGATGGACCGCTGGTCGCTGGTGGCGACGCTGAACTATCTCAGCCATGACGCCGAAGTGGCGATCGTGCTGGCCAAGAACCCGCATTACAATACCGAGAAGGGCCGCAAGACCGTCAGCCAGATGGTGACCCTGGCCGACCTGACGCGGACCGCCTTCATGAACGGCGACCTGTCGACCGTCATGTCGCCCCGGACGGTGATCACCTGGGCCGAGAATTCCGAGATCTTCCGCAACATCGGCTACGGTTTCCGGCTGACCTTCCTCAACAAGTGCGATGAACTGGAACGCCAGACCGTGGCGGAATTCTACCAGCGCTGCTTTGACGAGGAACTGCCCGAAAGCGCGGCCTCGACCTCGCTGGGCTGATCGTCCTTCCGATGGATTTCTGAAAACCCCCGCGGCCCGGCCGCGGGGGTTTTTCGTTGCGCCGTTTGTCGTTGCGCGATGGACGCGCGGCGGCTTTAGAAAGCGGTCAATCTTTTTGCCCTACCCTGCCGGGCCATGATCCGCGCAACATCATACCTTGCCCTTTGCCTGACCCTGGCGGCCCCCGTCCCGGCCCATGCCCTGCCCCATTCCGCCGCCGACCGGGCCCGGTTCTTCGCCATCTGCGCCGGACGCTATTCCGCCCTGGCCGACCACGAGGCGCTGTTTGACGGCGTCGCGTCGGAACAGGCGGCGTCCCGGCGGGATCAGTTCGTGGGCCTGCTGGACGCGGTGATGCCGGACGCGCGGGACGGTGGGCTGACGGGGGTCATGGTCCTGTCCTGGCGGATCGCGGCCAAGCACGCGCAGGCGATGCTGCTGCAAAGCGCGACGTTCCAGCTGGACCTCGTGCGCGCCACGCAGTCCCGGCGCAGGGCGGATCATTATTTCGACGAATGCAGGGATGGCGTTCTGGACGGCTAGGCCGGGGTCACCCTACGGTTTGCGCAGCGGTTCAAGCGGAGATTGCCCATGCATCTGGGTCTGATCGGCGGCATCGGTGTCGCGGCGACGGTGGTCTATTACCAGCGGCTGGCCAGGGCGGTCGACGCCATGGGTGTCCCCATGCAGCTGACCATCGCCCATGGCGACATCCAGACCCTGATCCGCAACAATCTGGCCGACGATCGCGACGCTCAGGCGCGGGCCTACCTGCCGCTGCTGAACCAGCTCAAGGGCGCGGGCTGCGATTGTGCCGCCATCACCTCGCTTGGCGGGCATTTCTGCTTTGCCGAGACACGGGCGTTGTCGCCGCTGCCGCTGGTGTCCGCCATCACGCCGCTGGACCGGGCCCTTGCCGCGCAGGGACTCCGGCGGGTGGGCCTGCTGGGGGTGCGCGGGGTGATGCGGTCGCGCCTTTACGGGCAGCTGGTGGACACCGAAGCCGTCGCGCTGGATGACGAGATCGAGGTGCTGGGCCAGGCCTACCAGGACATGGCCGTCGCCGGGCAGTGCAGCGACGCGCAGCGCGCGCTGTTCCTGGAGGCCGGCGCGCGGATGGTGCGCGATCACGGGGCCGAGGCTATCGTGCTGGCCGGCTCCGACCTGAACCTGGCCTTCGACGGCCAGGATCCCGGCTACAGGGTGATCGACGCGCTGGACATCCACGTGGCGATCCTGGCCCGGCTGGTCACCGGCCAAATGCCCTTGGCCGACGCGCTCTGACGCGTCCTTATAGATCGGGCTTCAAGATCGGGCCTATCTGATCCGGACACAGCTTCCGGATCCGACGGGGAATCGGGCGAAACGTGCAGCATTTGTGATTCAGATGTATATACTTCATTGACTGGTAACCAACCCGTCATAAAATCGTTACATGAGACTCACCGTAGCGATCCTTATGGCCGGCGCCGCCCTGTGCGGCGGGGCCGCGGCAGGGGCACCCGCCCTGCCCGCCTTCTCGCATCAGCGGGCACATCTGTTCGCGATCTGCTCGGGCCGCCTTGCGGCCCTGGCCACGCACCAAAGTTCGACACAACAGGCCGCGGCCCCCGAAAGCCGGCGGTTGCAGGCAGAATTCGACATGCTGCTGGACGCGGTGATGCCCGACGCCATGGACCAGGGCGTGCCCGACGGACAGGCCGACCGATGGCGGTCCCAGGGGTGGAGCGAGATCGCCGGCCACCTGGCCAACGCATATTACAGCTTCGATGCCACGGTGGCGGAATACGCGCGCAATGCCACCGCGGACCGCATCGCGGAATGCCGCGACCTGCTTCTGCCGCCCACACCCTGAACGATGACCTGACGGGTGGCCAGGCTTGCGGCCCGACTGGCGGCCTTACTGGCGGCCCGACTGGCGGCCTGAACGATGACATGACGGGCGGGCGCGGGGCTATGGCCAAGGCCCGGGAATGGGTCTAGGGTGCAGGCTCGAAAGACCCTCGAGCCTGCGAAGAGCAATATGACCAAGCCCGATAATCCCGCCGATCCGTTCAAGAAGGCCCTGGCCGAGGCCACCAAGGTCATGGCCAACGATCCCGAGCTGAATGTCAGCTATTCGGTCGATCCCTCGGGGCTGTCCGGCGACGCGATGCGCCTGCCCCAGATCAGCCGCCGCATGACCCGGGACGAAGTCCTGCTGGCCCGCGGCACCGCCGACGCGCTGGCCATGCACCGCAAGTACCACGACGACGGGGTGCACGCCCGCTATGCGCCCCCGGGCGACATGGCGCGCGACCTGTACGAGGCGATGGAAACCGCCCGGTGCGAGGCGATGGGCGCGCGCGACATGCCCGGCACCGCCGGCAATATCGACGCCAAGATCGGCCACGAAGCGGCCCGGCGCGGCTATGACCAGATCCGCCAGGCGTCCGATGCGCCGCTGTCCGTCGCCGCCGGTTACCTGATCCGCAACCTGGCCACCGGCCGCCCCCTGCCCGCCGGCGCGCAGAACGTCATGGACCTGTGGCGCGGCTTCATCGAGGAACAGGCGTCTCAGACGCTGGACGACGTGCAGGCGATGCTGTCGGACCAGGCGGCCTTTGCCCGGCTGACCCGCAAGGTGATCTCGGACCTGGGCTACGGCGACCAGCTGGGCGACGACCCGGACATGGAAGACGAGGACCAGGAGAACGAGGCCGAACAGCAGCCCGACGAGGAAGACCAGCCCGATTCCTCGGGCCAGGACGACCAGGACGAGGAAGACGCCGAGGCCAATCCCGAACAATCCCAGGACGATCAGCAGGACGCGGCCGAAGCGCAGGTGTCCATGGACGACCTGGCCGACCAGGAGATGGGCGAAGAGGCCGAGATGCCCGAAGGCGAGGCGCCGCTGGACCCGCCCCCGCCGCCGCCGGTGTCGGACGCCGATCCGGACTACAAGGTCTACCTGTCGCAACACGACGAGGAAATCGCCGCCGAGGACCTGGCCGAACCCGCCGAACTGGAACGGCTGCGCGCCTACCTGGATCAGCAGCTGGAACCGCTGAAGGGCGCCGTGTCGAGGCTGGCCAACAAGCTGCAGCGCCGTCTTCAGGCGCAGCAGAACCGCAGCTGGGAATTCGACCTCGAGGAAGGCATCCTGGATGCCGGCCGCCTGGCCCGTGTCGTCGCCAACCCGACCACGCCGCTGAGCTTCAAGGTCGAGAAGGACACCGAATTCCGCGACACCGTCGTGACGCTGCTGCTGGACAATTCCGGGTCCATGCGCGGCCGCCCGATTTCCATTGCGGCGATCTGCGCCGACGTCCTGGCGCGCACGCTGGAACGCTGCAACGTCAAGGTCGAGATCCTGGGCTTTACCACCCGCGCCTGGAAGGGCGGACAGGCGCGCGAGGCCTGGCTGAACGACGGCCGTCCGCAGCAGCCGGGCCGTCTGAACGACCTGCGCCACATCATCTACAAGGGCGCCGATGCGCCCTGGCGCCGGGCGCGGCCGAACCTGGGCCTGATGATGAAGGAAGGCCTGCTGAAGGAGAACATCGACGGCGAGGCGCTGGAATGGGCGCACCGGCGGATGGTGGCGCGGCGCGAGCAGCGCAAGATCCTGATGGTGATCTCGGACGGGGCGCCGGTGGACGATTCGACCCTGTCGGTGAACCCGGCGAATTACCTGGAAAAACACCTGCGCGATGTGATCGCCATGGTGGAAAAGCGCAAGATGGTCGAACTGCTGGCCATCGGCATCGGTCACGACGTGACCCGCTATTACAACCGGGCCGTGACGATCACCGACGTCGAACAGCTGGCCGGCGCCATGACCGAACAGCTGGCCGCGCTTTTCGATTCCGATCCGCGGGCCCGGGCCCGGGTGATGGGGATCAGAAAGGCCAGCTGAGGCTGGCCTCGCCTCCGGCGGGAGGTATTTGAGCCAAGAAGAAGACAGGGGCGCGCTCCTGCTTCTTTCTTTTCAAAAATACCCGGCGGGCCGATCCCGACGGGCACGCCAACTCAGAAAAAGGCGCCTGGAACACCATGCGCCGCTTGTTGTCGCGCCGGCCCCATCGGGGTTGCGCAAATGCCGCATATCGGGTGGGATCGCCCGGTCAAGATCCGGAGACCCATCGATGTTTCAGACCTTCGAGGTGACAGCCCGCCCCGAACAGGGCCCTCCGCGCCTGGCCGCCCTGCGCGGCGAAATCGCGGCTGCGGGGCTGGATGGATTCCTGGTGCCGCGGGCGGATGCGCACCAGGGGGAATACGTGGCCGCGCGCGATGCGCGGCTGTCCTGGCTGACCGGGTTCACCGGATCCGCCGGGTTCTGCGTGGCGCTGATGGATATCGCCGGGGTCTTTATCGACGGGCGGTACCGGACGCAGGTGAAATCCCAGGTGGCGGATGTCTATACACCGGTCCCCTGGCCCGAAATCCGCATGGCCGACTGGCTGATGGACCAGCTGCCGCAGGGCGGCCGGGTGGGGTTCGACCCCTGGTTGCACGCGGTGGCGCAGCTGCGCGAGGCGCGGGCGGCGTTAAAGGGATCGGGCGTCGAGCTGGTGGCGCACGAGAACCTGGTCGACCGGATCTGGGAAGATCAGCCGGCGCCGCCGATGGAACCGGCGCGCGCGCACCCGCTGGAATTCGCAGGCGAATCGGCGCTGGACAAGCGCACCCGGCTGGCAGGCGAGCTGGAGACAGCCGGGCATCGCGGGGTGGTCATCACCCTGCCGGATTCCATCATGTGGCTGCTGAACATCCGCGGCTCGGATATCGAACGCAACCCGGTCGCCCAGTGTTTCGCGGTGCTTTACGACGACGGCGCGGTCGACCTGTTCATCGCGCCCACCAAGGTGGCCGACCTGGCCGATCACCTGGGCACCGATGTCATGATCTGGCCGACGGAACGGCTGCTGGACGCGCTCGAGGCGCTGGAGGGGCCGATCCGCTACGATCCGGCCTCGGCGCCGCAGGCGGTGGCCGATGCGCTGGGGGACAACGGGGTCGAGGGCACGGATCCCTGCCTGCTGCCCAAGGCCTGCAAGACCGCCGCCGAGATCGCCGGCAGCGCCGCCGCGCATCTGCGCGACGGCGCGGCGATGGTGGAATGCCTGGCCTGGCTGGACGCCCAGGCGCCGGGCAGCGTGACCGAGATCGACGTGGTGACGAAGCTTGAGGCCTGCCGGCGCCAGGACAACGCCCTGCGCGACATCTCGTTCGAGACGATTTCCGGCACCGGACCGAACGGCGCCATCATCCATTACCGGGTGAGCGAGGAAAGCGACGCGACGCTGGAGCAGGGTCACCTGCTGGTTCTGGACAGCGGCGGGCAGTACCTGGACGGCACCACCGACATCACCCGCACCATCGCCGTGGGCGAAGTGGGGATGGAGGAGAAAGCCTGTTTCACCCGGGTCCTGAAGGGCATGATCGCCATCAGCCGCCTGCGCTGGCCGCGCGGGCTGGCGGGGCGCGACATAGAGGCCATCGGGCGCATGCCGCTGTGGCTGGCAGGGCAGGATTTCAACCACGGCCTGGGCCACGGCGTCGGCGCGTACCTGAGCGTGCACGAAGGCCCGCAGCGGCTGAGCCGGGCGTCGGACGTGGCCTTGCGTCCGGGGATGATCCTGTCGAACGAGCCCGGCTATTACCGCGAGGGCGCCTTTGGCATCCGGATCGAGAACCTGCTGGTGGTGCAGGAGGCCGAGGCGCTGGAGACGTCGGATGCGGAGCGGGTCATGTACGACTGGCGCACGCTGACCTTCGTGCCGATCGACCGGCGCTGCATTGTCGCCGACATGCTGACGGTCGAGGAACGGGACTGGCTGAACGCCTATCATGGCGAAGTTCTGGCCAAGCTGGCGGACCGGGTGGGCGACGTCGCCCGCGCCTGGCTGGACCAGGCCTGCGCACCGCTTTGATCTGTCACGCCCGCGTTACATGGCGCGGGCACATCACATAACAAAAAAGGGAAGGACGGGACATGGCTGATCATATCCGAATTCGCAAGGCCGAGGGTGTCTGGACGGTGCGCTCTGGCGGGGCGGTTCTGGCGGAAAGCAGCAATGCGCTGGAACTGAGCGAGGGCGATTACGCGCCCGTCATCTACTTTCCGCGCGGCGATATCGCGATGGCGTTCCTGGAGCGGACCGACCACGTCACCCATTGCCCCTACAAGGGCGATGCCAATTACTATTCGATCATCAACCGGTCCTCGGTCATCGAGAACGGCGCCTGGACCTATGAAACCCCGCTGGACGGCGTGGCCCAGATCAAGGATTGCCTGGCCTTCTACGCGACCGGCGACCTGACGGTGGAACGGATCTGAAACGGATCTGATGGGGGCCCGATTTTCCGAGACCCGGAAAATCCCCCACCCCTCAGGAATGCTCTTCTGCCGCCGTGGCCGCCAATGCGCGGTTGTAGGCCTTGAGCGCATCGACGTGAAAGAGCGCCCCGCGCAGTTCCGGGGCGTTCTTGTCGCCGGTCAGGGACACCACCGGCAGGAACGGCATCCCGGCCCTGTCAAAGGCCGGCATCGCGGCTTCCAGTGTCGCGTTGACATCGACATAGATCCCCTCGCCGATCATCTCCCAGCATGTCTGCGGATCCGCCGTTCGCGGATCGTCCGGGGTGCGCATCACCGCGCCGGCCTTGAACATCGCCAGCAGGTAGGCCTGCGGCCCCGCCGCCAGGTGGATGCCCCGCCGTTCGATCATGGTCAGGAAGAACGACCGGTCCACCAGCCGCGAGGCCAGCGCCGTGGACATCGACACCGACACCATCACCGCCAGCCCGATCTGCCAGTCCCCGGTCAGTTCGAACACGATGAGCGTGGTCGAGATCGGCGCGCCCAGCACCGCCGCCGTCACCGCGCCCATGCCGGCAAAGGCGTACAGCGCCGGCGTCCCCGACACGTCCGGCATCACCCCGGTCGCGATCAGCCCGAAGGCCAGCCCCGAGATCGCGCCGACCATCAGCGAGGGCGAGAACATGCCCCCGCCCATGCGGCCCGCGATGGTGATCGCCACGGCGATCACCTTGACGATGACGAAGACGATGGCCGTGGTCACGGCCAGGTCGCCGGACAATGCACGCAGCGTGGTTTCGTAGCCCACGCCGATGATATGCGGGAAGGGGATCGCGATCAGCCCGAGCAGAAGCCCCGCGATCCCCGGCCGCACCCAGCGCGGCATGCCGAGTTTGCGTTGAACATGGTTGCCGATGTCGTCGGCAAGGAAGATGGACCGCATCAGTGCCACGGCGATCAGCCCCGACACCAGACCCAGGATCAGGAAGGCCGGCAATTCGACGTAAAACTGCAACTCTCCCGGCGTGGTCTGCAGGACGAATTCCGTCAGCCCGCCGAAATTCACCCGGTTGATCACCGTGCCCGCGACCGACGCGATGACGATCGGCGCAAAGGCATGGACGGCGAAGTGCCTCAGCACGACTTCCAGCGCGAACAGCGCGCCGGCGATCGGCGCGTTGAAGCTGGCGGACACGGCCGCCGCCACCGCACAGCCCAGCAGGTCGCGCCCGGTGATCCCGTCGGCGTTGATCCGGCCCGACACCCAGGACGCCATCACGCCCGCCAGGTGCACCACCGGCCCTTCCCGCCCCGACGAGCCCCCCGAGGACAACGTGATCAGGCTGGCCAGCGCCGAGGCGAAGCCGGCCTTGGTTTCCACCCGCCCCTCGTGCAGGGCCGCGCCTTCGATCACGTCCGCCACCGACCGCAGCCGGCCATCCGGTGTCAGCCAGTGCAAGACGCCCCCCACCACCAGCCCGCCGCAGACCGGGATGATCACCAGAACCCACCACGGCATCATCGCCGCATGGCTGTGGATCATCGCCGGGTCGTCGGTCTGGTACAGAAAGCCCTGCAGCGCAAAGATCCCCTTGCGGAACAGCAGCGCGGCAAAACCCGCCGCCACCCCGATCGCCAGCGCGATGAACCAGAACTGGATCTGGCTTGGCCCGCGGTGCAGCAGCACGCGCCAGCCGTTTCGGGCCGTCGAGACGGCAAGATCGAATTGCTGGGCAAGAATGGAGCGCGTCGGGGCGGCCATCGGGTCTTCCGGGTGGGGTCTGTCCCTGTCTAGGCCAGCGCCTGCCCGGGTAAAAGGCCCTGCGAATGCTCAAATCCGGACCGTGTCATCCGGGTGTCGCACCGATCCCGGCGGCCAGGCGGTCAAGGCACATGGACAATTGCGCCCGTCCCGGCCAAAGATCCGCGCCATTGGCCGGACCACCCCGCAAGCGGACGACTTCGGCCGGTCGCCGGCGCATTTCGCCGGGGGTGACGGGCGCGGACGCTGTCCGGACCCACAGTCGCGATGACATTCTGGACGACATTCGGAGAGACGATTTTGACAAGCGTATACACATCCGGGATCGAGGTCCTTTTGTTCATCGGCCTCGCCCTGAAAGTATCGGGGTTCCTGGTGCGCGACGAAATGATCCTGCGGGCGCTGGTGACCGGCGGCATGGTCTTCGACATCGCCTTTTACGGGCTGCGCGCCGATCCGATCGTGCTGTCGATCTTCACCAACACGGTCATGGCCTCGATCAACTTCGCGCTGATCGTGCTGATCGTCTTCGAACGCACCACCCTGTCGATGACGCCCGAGGCGCGGCGGCTGTTCCGGCATTTCCCGTCGCTCACGCCCGGGCATTTCCGGTTCATCTATCGCCATGTCGAATGGCGCCAGACCACGCAGGCCGAAACCGTTCTGCGGACCGGGACCGAGGTGACAGAGCTGTATTGCGTGATGGGCGAAACCTACACGATCAGCAAATGCGGCGCGGCATTCGCGGCGCGCGGCCCGGCCTTCGTGGGGGAAATCGCGCTGCTGACGGACCGCGCGTCCAGCGCCACGGTCGAACTGCCGCCCGGCACGCGCTATGCCGCGATCCCCTTCGCGCCGCTCAGGAAACGGATGAAACGGTCGCGCGCCTTCCACAATTCGATGGTCGCCGTCTTTTCCGAGGACCTGGCCGCCAAGGTCGCCAATTCCGTGCCCATGGCCAGCATCGACCAGGTCGCCGCCTACCAGGATCTGTGCGCCAAAGCGGGCCGGTGAACCCGCTCAGCCCTGCCGCCGCACCCGGCCTGCCCAGATCTGGGTGGCGACCATCAGAACGACCCAGACCGCGATCATGAAGGGCCGCCCTGCCATCGCCAACGGGATCAGCACCAGGCCGAATCCGATGGAAATCACCTCGGTCAGGGTCAGCCCGTCGGCGGCCAGGTCGGGCAACAGGCCGATGGCGCTGCCGACCAGACCGCCGATGAGCGAGGCCAGGACCGCGCCCAGCAGGGCCAGCACCCAGCCCGGGATCGACATCCGCCCGAACATCCCGGCAAAGATCGCGCCCGAGACCAATCCGCCCAAGGCCATGGCGACGATATAACGGATGATCAGCCCCTGCGAGACCTGGTCGGCCTGTGTTTCCGTGACACGGGCCATGTCGTCGGTCAGGAACCCGTAAAAGAAGGCGGCCCCGGTGACGGCCATCATCCCCATGACGACCAGACGGGCCCTGACCTTGGCCTTGCGTGATTGCGACATGAGCAGACTACCTTTTACCCCCGCGTTCGGCGGCGATGATGGCAGCGGATCGCGGGTCCGTCGAGAGGCGGGAAAAAGTTGCGGCCAAAGGGCGTCAGGGCTGCAACAGGGCGCGGGCGGCGGCGCGGGCTTCGTCGGTGATGGTGTCGCCGGCCAGCATGCGTGCGATTTCGTCCACCCGGTCGCGTTCGGCCAGCGCCGCCACGGTCGACAGCGTCGCGCCGTTGCGCACGTCCTTGGACACGCGCCAGTGGTGCCCGCCCCGCGCCGCGACCTGCGGCGAATGGGTGACGACCAGCACCTGCCCCTCGTGCGCCAGCGATTCGAGCCTGCGGCCCACCGCGTCCGCCGTGGCGCCGCCGACCCCGCGGTCGATTTCGTCGAAGATCATCGTCAGCCCCGGCGCATCGCCCGCAAGGCAGACCTTGAGCGCCAGAAGGAACCGGCTGAGTTCGCCGCCCGACGCGATCTTGTTGATCGGCCCCGAAGGCGCGCCCGGGTTCGTTGCCACGGTAAAGGCCACCGCATCCCGCCCGTCCGGGCCCGGCGCATCCTCGCGCACTTCGGTGACGAAGACCGCGCGATCCAGCTTCAGCGGCGCCAGTTCGGCGGTGACCTCGCTGTCCAGCCGCATGGCCGAAGCCAGCCGGGCATCGGTCAGCGCCTGGGCGGCCAGGTCGTAATCGGCCTCGGCCTCGGCCAGCGCCTTGCGGCGGTCCTTCAGGTCGGCCTCGCCCCCGTCCAGCGCCGCCAGGCGGTCGCGCAGGTCGCTGGCGAAATCGCCCAGATCGTCCGGCACCAACCCGTGCTTGCGCGACAGGCGGCGGATCTCGAACAGTCGTTCTTCGACCCGCTCAAGTTCGTGGGGGTCGAAGTCCAGCGCGTCGAGCGCGGTTTCGATCCCCGACAGCGCCTCGCCCAGTTCGATCAGGGCGCGGCCCAGGGCGGCCACCGGCGCATCCATCGTGTCGCCGCCAGCCTGGTCCGCCGCGCCTTCCAGCCAGCGCAGCGCGTCGCCCGCCGCGCCTTCGGCCCCGTCGCGGCCCACCGCCTGGTGGGCACGCATCACGTCGGCGCGGATCCGTTCGGCCCCCTGCATCAGGCGGCGGCGGCTGTCCAGCTCGCCGTCCTCGCCCGGTTGCGGGTCCAGCTTGTCCAGCTCGGCCACGGAGTGGCGCAGGAAATCCTCCTCGGCGCGGACCTCCTCCAGCGCCTTCACCGCCGCGTCCAATGCGGCGGCGGCGGTGCGCCGCTTGGCCCAGGCCGCGCGGGTGGCGGCGCGCAGGTCGTCATGACCGCCAAAGGCATCCAGCAGCGCCCTGTGCCCGCGCGGGTTCAGCAGGCCCCGGTCGTCATGTTGTCCGTGCAGTTCCACCAGCGTGTCCGACAATTGCCGCAGCACGTCGCCGGACGCACGGCGGTCATTGATCCAGGCGGTCTTGCGCCCGTCGGCGCGGTTCACCCGGCGCAGGATCAGTTCGTCATCCGCCGGCAGCCCGGCTTCTTCCAGCACCGCGTGGGCGGGATGGCCCGCCGGCAGGTCGAAGACGGCGGTCACCTCGCCCTGCGCCGCGCCGTCGCGGACCAGCTCGGCCCGGCCGCGCCAGCCCAGGACGAACCCCAGGGCGTCAAGAAGGATGGATTTGCCTGCCCCGGTCTCGCCGGTCAGAACGTTCAAACCCGGCTGGAACGCAAGTTCCAGCCGGTCGATGATCAGAATGTCGCGAATATCAAGCGAGCGCAGCATCGGATCCCACCGTAGGGCGGGGTGTCACCCCGCCGCTCGTTACAGCCACTCACCCTTGATCGATTGTCGATAGATCTGGCTCAGCCAGTTGTTGCCGCGATCCTTCAGCTCAAGCCCCTTGCTTGTCAGCAGCTTGTAGCTGTCCTCGTACCACTGGGTGGAGCGGTAGTTGTAACCAAGGATCGCGCCGGCCGTCTGCGCCTCGTCCACCAGACCCAGCGAAAGATAGGCCTCGACCAGGCGGTGCAGCGCTTCGGGTGTATGGGTCGTCGTCTGGAAATCCTCGACCACCACGCGGAAGCGGTTGATCGCGGCGGTATAGTTCTTGCGGCGCAGGTAGTAGCGGCCGATCTCCATCTCCTTGCCGGCAAGATGGTCGAAGGCCAGGTCGAATTTCAGGATCGCCGAGGTGGCGTATTCGCTGTCCGGATAGCGTTCGATCACCGTCCGAAGCGCCTGCAGCGCCTGGAAGGTCAGGCCCTGGTCGCGCCCGATCTCGTCGATCTGGTCGTAATAGGACAGCGCCAGCAGGTACTGGGCATAGGCCGCGTCCTCGTCCGCCGGATAGAAATCGATGTAACGCTGCGCAGAGGCGCGCGAATTCTCGTAGTCCTTGTCCTCGTGGTAGGAATAGGCCTGCATGATCAGGGCCCGGCGCGCCCAGTCGGAATAGGGATAAAGCCGTTCGATTTCCGAGAAGTAGAAGGCCGCGTCGTCGGGCCGGCGCTCACTGAGTTCGTATTCGCCCCGCTCGTAGATCTGGTCGGCGGTATAGCCGTCCAGGTCTTCCCCGGTATGCGAATTGTTGCCACCGAAAAGTCCGCCGTCGCCGCATCCGGCCAGCGAAAGTGCCAGCACCAATACAGCCGCCTTACGGAACGCTGACCTGCCGCCTGTCATTCTCGCCTATCCTCACCGACTAGTCCGGGTATGCCCCCGATTTTCAGTGGGGTCTAGCACATTAAAATCCGGGGCAAAACGCCCAATCGTGCCCCAGGCAAACCATGGCGGCGCGGTAATTCTGCCGCCCCGTTCGGGACGGCAGGGTCGGGTCAGGCGACTTGCGGGATCTCGCGCGCGGCCAGGCCGGCACCGGGCAGGCGCATCATCTGGTCTTCGTCGCAGATCACCATGCGCACGGCGTCGGGCGTGGCGAACAGCTTGCGCAGCAGGGCGTTGGTGACGGAATGACCGGCCCGGTTGCCCGTGTACCGGCCCAGAATCGGCCCGCCCGCCAGCGCCAGGTCGCCCAGGGCGTCCAGCATCTTGTGACGCACCGCCTCGTCCGCGTGGCGCAGGCCGCCGGGGGTCAGCACCTCTGCCCCGTTGACGACGACGGCGTTTTCCAGCGTGCCGCCCTTGATCAGGCCCGCGGCGCGCATCTGGTCGATGTCTTCCTTGCGGCAGAACGTCCGGCTGTCGCACAGTTCCCGCACGAAGGCGCCGTTGGCCATGTTCAGCCGGCGCGCCTGGGCGCCGATGGCGGGATCGGGGAAGTCGATGTGGAAATCGATCTCCATCCCGTCCAGCGGTTCCAGCCGTGCGGTGGCGGCACCGACGGTGACCTCGACCGGGGCCAGGATCTTCAGCGCGCGCACCGGCGCGACCTGTCCGCGCAGCCCGCGGTCCATGATGCCCTTGACGAACGGCAGCGCCGATCCGTCCATGATCGGCGCCTCGGGCCCGTCGATGTCGATCAACGCATTGTGAACGCCACAGCCGGCCAGCGCCGCCATGACATGTTCCACTGTCGACACCGAAACACCGGCGTGGTTGATCAGCCGCGTGCACAGCGGCGTCTGTTCGACAACGTCCCACAGCGCCGGAATCATGGTGTCGCCAAGGGTGATGTCGGTGCGGCGGAACCAGATCCCGTGCTCGGCCGAGGCCGGACGGATGACCAGCTTGGCCGGGCGGCCCGAATGCAGGCCGACACCCTCGAACGTCACTGGTGCTTTCAGCGTCTGTTGCATGTTACCCCTTTCGGACCCACCCCGGGCCCATTTGCGTGCGTCTCAGGCTGCGTCTCGGCTCCAGGCGGTGTCCGGTTTGAAACTTCCGGATCCGGGAGCGGGTTCCTTCGCTGCACGGCAGAAATCGTTAATCCTGAAGTAGTAAAGGGGCCGCCGCACCTCAATTCAAACATTGCAACCGATTGAAACATGCGCGGCAACAAAGGGCGCTACCCCGCCTATGCGCCGTTAAATAACTGTTTTTAAAATAAAAAGAGGCCGCGCAAGGCGGCCTCCGAGTGCTTGGGTTGTGATCCCGGTCAGTTGGCCTGACGGCGAAGGAAGGCCGGGATTTCTATCCGATCCTGATCCGGATCGTTTTGCGGTTTCGACTGGACGCCCGCGCTTGGCTGGTGAACCGGGGGCTGGGCGCGGACCGCGGCGGCCCCACCGCGATGGTCCGGCGTGTCGCCGGCATGGCCGGTCATCCGGTTGATCAGCGAGTTGATGCCAAAGCGCGACCGTTCGTGTTCGGCCGGGGCGGCGGCGGCGCGCGGCGCCGGTTTGGCGGCCGGCACGTCCTGGGCGCGGGCCGCGGCTGCGCGCAGGCGGTCCATCATTTCCGGTGTCGGCTGGCCGGCCTTGGGCGCCTTGGGGGCGACGAAGGTATCCGGATCGGCCTCCAGCGTGTCGCGCTGCGGCTGGAAGGCGGCAACCTTGGGCTGGTAGGCCGGCGGCGGCAGGCCGTCGTCCGACATCGATGCGGGCTCGTCTTCGTAATAGCCTTCGGCACGATCCAGCGCCGCCGCGGCATTCGCGTCCAGCCCGTCGAACAGGCCCGGTTCTTCCGCGGCTTCGGCATAATCGTTTTCGTCGTAGCCGCGGGCGGCCATCACCGGCTCGGGGCGCGGTTCGGGCTTGGGCGCGGAAGCCGGCACCGCGGTCGGCCCGGACCCAGGCATGGGCTTTTGCGCCTCTTCGACCGAAGTGGTGGCTTTCAGCGGGCGCGACATCGGGCGACGCGGAACCGGCACTTCGGAATGCACTTCGGATGCGTCGATGCCGGTGGCGACAACGCTGACGCGCATCACGCCGTTCATGTCCGGATCCAGGGTCGAACCCACGATGATGTTGGCGTCCGGGTCCACTTCCTCGCGGATGCGGTTGGCCGCTTCGTCCAGTTCGAACAGCGTCAGGTCGTGGCTGCCGGTGATGTTGATCAGCACGCCCTTGGCGCCGCGCAGGGAAATTTCGTCCAGCAGCGGGTTGGCGATGGCCTTCTCGGCGGCCTGGATCGCGCGGTCTTCGCCCTCGGCCTCGCCGGTGCCCATCATCGCCTTGCCCATTTCGTCCATCACGGCGCGGACGTCGGCAAAGTCGAGGTTGATCAGGCCGGGCCGCACCATCAGGTCGGTCACACCCTTGACGCCCTGGTACAGCACGTCGTCGGCCATCGAAAACGCCTCGGTAAAGGTCGTCTTTTCGTTGGCCAGGCGGAACAGGTTCTGGTTGGGGATGATGATCAGCGTGTCGACCATCTTCTGCAGCATTTCCACGCCTTCCTCGGCCTGGCGCATGCGCTTGGCGCCTTCGAACTGGAAGGGTTTGGTCACCACGCCGACGGTCAGCACGCCAAGTTCACGCGCCGCCTGGGCGATGATCGGCGCCGCACCGGTGCCGGTGCCGCCGCCCATGCCGGCGGTGATAAAGCACATGTGCGCCCCCGCCAGGTGATCGACGATCTGTTCGATGCTCTCTTCGGCGGCGGCGGCGCCAACGGACGCGCGGGCCCCTGCCCCCAGTCCTTCGGTCACCTTCACGCCAAGCTGCACCCGGGCCGGGGCCGAACTTTGCTGAAGCGCCTGGGCATCGGTGTTGGCCACGACGAAGTCGACCCCGTCGAGCTCTTTCTCGATCATGTTGTTGACCGCGTTGCCGCCAGCCCCTCCGACACCGAAGACAGTGATCCTCGGCTTGAGTTCTTCCTGGCCCGGCATCGAAAGGTTCAGTGTCATGTATCTGTCCGCCTGTCTGCTGCCACCCATTCGGGCGTCTTTTTTACCTGTCCGATCATATCGTAGCGCCAGTTCATGAGATCGTCACCCAAAAAACACGCTGATACCACGAAATAACGGGCAAAATCGCCCGCTTGTCGCTGTATTTCGCCGATGCACCCAGATCTTGGGTGTCAGGCGACATAGGGCACAAACACGCCCATCGCCCGCGTTGCTTGCGCAGCGCAGATCGGGGCTTGGAATGTCGGTGGGTCCTGCTCGACCCGTGTGCCGGCGCATCTCTGGCGGATGCGTCCGACTCTCTTGCTAGCATGTCGTCCGGGCACCGTCACGGGCCGTTTTCACGGCCCGCCGATTTCCGCCCGAAGGTCTTACCAGTTTTCCTTGAACCACCGCACGGCGCGTTTCAGCGACCGGGTCGGGTAACGGTCCGACGGGATCTCGAAGTCCCACCATTCGTCCTGCGGATGCGCCGCGAACAGCGACAGGCCCACCACGCCGGCAAAGCCCGGACCCGTGGCCGCCTGCGGCAACCCGTGGACGCGCAGCGGACGGCCCAGGCGCACCTGCTGGCCCAGGATCCGGCTGGCCAAACCGTCAAGGCCGGGGATCTGGCTGGCGCCGCCGGTCAGCACGATCTGCTGGGACGGCAGGTAATCGAAGCCCGCCGCATCCAGCCGCGTGCGCACCTCCTCGAGGATCTCCTCGACGCGGGGGCGCATGATGCCGATCAGCTCGGCGCGGGAAACGGTGCGCCGGTCATGTTCCCAGTCGCCGGTATCGCCGCCGATCTCGATCAGTTCGCGGTCGTCCATGCCGGTGGCGTGCACGCCGCCATGCATCGTCTTGATCCATTCCGCCTTTGCCATCGGCACGCCCAGGCCCATGGAAATGTCGCCGGTGACGTGATCGCCGCCCATCCGCACGGTGTCGGCAAAGATCATGTGCTTCTTCATGAAGATCGACACGCCCGTGGCGCCGCCCCCCATGTCGATGCAGGCCGCGCCCAGTTCCTGTTCGTCCTCGACCAGCGCCGAAACGCCCGACATGTACGACGACGACGCGATCCCGGCCAGTTCCAGGTCACAGCGCTTGATGCAATGGGCCAGGTTCTGCACGGCGGTGGCGTCAACCGTCAGCATGTGCATGTCGACGGCCAGTTCCTGTCCCAGCTGGCCGCGCGGATCCGACAGGCCGGACCGGTGGTCCAGCGCAAAGTTCACCGGCTGGGCATGCAGCACCTCGCGGCCGGGGCCGTAATCGGGCACCTCGCAGGCCGCCAGCACGCGCGCGATCTCGTTCTCGGTGACGACCTGGCCTTCCAGTTCGACCCGCGCGTCCAGCCCGTAGCTGCGCGGCCCCGCGCCCGAGAAACAGGCGATCACGTGGTCCACCCGGATCTCGGCCATCTTCTGCGCGGCTTGCAGCGCGGTGCGAATGGCGCGCTCGGTCTCCTGCATGGCGGTGATCTCGCCGAACTGGACGCCGCGCGACCGTGTCGTCGCCGCCCCCACCACGCGGAACCCGGTCTGCCCGGCCAGAGAGCCGATGGAATTGTCCTCGCTCAGCCGGCCCGTGCCGTCGAAGCGCAACACGAGGCAGGCGATCTTGGACGATCCCACGTCCAGAATGGCCACCACGCCCCGCTGCATCGCCATACGCCGCATGTGCCGCATGGCCCGCTGTGACTGATAGAGGTCCGTCATCTTCTACCCGCTGCCCCTTAATTTTTGTCCAGGTGCCGTATTTGCCACCAGTCTTGTTGTGCATTCTCGCTCATGCGCAGCGTCGGCCGCGCCGCGATCCGCATGTCCACGACCACCACGTCCCGCGCCAGCAGGTCCTGCGCCTCGCTCAGCGCGATCACCCGCTCCAGCGCCTGCACCGGGTTCTCGGTGGGCAGCATGATCCTTTGATTGCGGTCCAGCAGAACGTCCCAGCGCCGTTCGCCCATCCGCACGATGCCGCGCACCCGGTCGGCCAGCTTGTCGGCCGCCATCAGGATCTGGATCGCCTCGCCGACATGGTCCTCGGCCCCCTCGCCCGCGATCAGCGGCAGGTCGGGCCGGTCGGCGCGGGCGGCCAGGGTTTCCACATAGACGCCCTCCGCATCCAGCAGGTCCAGCCCCTCGCGGTTGCGCCACACCACCACGGGCACCCGTTCCGTCACGTCCACCTGCAGGATCCCGCCGGGGCGGATCCGCACGGTGGCCGACCTGACCGGGTCCAGCGCCTCGATCTCGTCGCGGATTTCGGTCAGGTCCAGGTCGAAGGACGAGACCGGGAATTCGATCGGCACCATGTCGCGGATATCGTCCGCCAGGTTGTCGCCGGCCCCGTCGATGGCCATCAGGTTCACCATGAACTCGGGCCGTTCCTCGATCGCGCTGCGGGTCTGGGTGTACAGCGCCACGATGTCGGCGCGCCGGGTCGGGCTGGCCAGGAACACCCCGGCGGTGCCCAGCACCACCAGCGTCGGGATCCCCGCCTTCAGCAGGAACCGGATGCCCGGCGTCAGCAGCCAGCGCTGCACCCGGAACTGGAACCGTGTCGGTGCCGGATCGTGGGACGCGGGCCTTACCGATTGCACGACGCGTCCTCCACCAGCCAGCGGCAGAAGGCGCCGAAATCATAGCCCGCATAGGCCGCCTGTTCCGGCGCCAGCGACGTCGGCGTCATGCCCGGCTGAGTATTGGTCTCAAGCAGGTACAGCCCCTGCAGCCCAAGGCTTTCGTTCCAGCGGAAATCGGTCCGCGACAGGCCCCGGCACCCCAGCGCATCATGGGCGCGCAGGGCGTAGTCCATGCACATGTCGAAGATTGGCCTGGGCAGGTCGGCCGGGATCTGGTGGGTCGATCCGCCGGGCTTGTATTTCGCGTCGTAATCGTACCAGCCGGTGGTGATGATGTCGGTCACCGTCAGCGCCCGGTCGCCCATCACCGTCACGGTCAGCTCGCGTCCCGGCACGTAGGTTTCCACCATCACCTGCTCGGGCATCTCGGCCGATAGCTGCGGCGGGGTGTTGGCCATGTCATGCACCAGGTAGACGCCGACGGACGACCCTTCGTTGTTGGGCTTCACCACGTAGGGCGGCACCATCATGTGGCCCGACATGACCTGGGCCTTGTCGCAGATCAGGCTTTCGACAACCGGCAGACCGGCCGACAGGTACACGGTCTTGGACCGCTGCTTGTCCATGGCCAGGGCCGAAGCCAGCACGCCGGAATGGGTATAGGGAATGCGCAGCCATTCAAGGATGCCCTGCACGCAGCCGTCTTCGCCCCAGCGGCCATGCAATGCGTTGAACACCACGTCGGGCCCGATCGCCTTCAGCCGTTCGGCCAGGTCGGGACCCGCGTCCAGCTCGGTCACGTCATAGCCTTCGCTGCGCAACGCCGCGGCACATTCGGTGCCCGACGACAACGAAACCTCACGCTCCGCTGACGGACCGCCCATAAGCACAACGACTGAATTGGCTGCCCTGCCCGACATGCCACACCTGCCACTCTGTCGGCGCGGGTCTGTTTTTAGGGTGACCCGTCGCTCTGCTGCCCGAATACGCGCCCCGGTTGTTTTTGCCTGCCCGGGTTCGCGTGGAGAATTTCCTACGGATCGCCGATCCGCATGATTTCCCATTCTAGCGTTATACCGCTTGTTTCGTAAACCTTTATTCGCACCTCTTCACCCAAACCCTCCAGATCCGCGGCACTTGCCGCATCGGCGTTGATCAGGAAGTTCGAATGCTTCTCGCTCATCTGCGCGCCGCCCTTGCGGGCCCCGCGCATCCCGGCGTCGTCGATCAGTTTCCAGGCCTTCAGGTCGTGCACGTCGTCGGCCCGCCCGGTCGAAGAGAACCCCGCCGGATTGCGAAAAGTTGATCCGGCGCTGCGCGCCTTCGTCGGCTGCGAGGCGTCGCGGCGCGCGATCTGGTCGTCCATTTTCGCGTCCAGCGCGTCGGGCTCGCCCGCCTGCCCCTCGAACACGGCCTCTACGAGGACCGCGCCCTCCGGCCAGGCGGTCTCGCGGTATCCGAACTTCAGGTCCTGCGCGGTCAGCGTGACGGTTTCGCCCGTCCGCAGCACCGCGCGGGCTTCGACGAAATGATCGGCGACATAGGACCCGTAGCAGCCCGCGTTCATGCGCACCGCGCCGCCGATGGATCCCGGAATCGTGCGCAGAAAGGTCAGGTCCACCCCCGCCCCGGCCGCCTTTTTCGCCACATGCGCATCCAGCGCGGCGGCGCCGGCGGTCACGCGGTTGCCGTCGACCGCGATCGCGTTGAAGCCCCGCCCCAGCCGGATCACCACCGCCCGCAGCCCGCCATCGCGCACGATCAGGTTCGACCCCACGCCCATGGGAAAGACCGGCACCGCCGGATCCAGCGCGCGCAGGAAATCCGCCAGGTCGTCGGCATCGGCGGGCTGGAACAGCCAGTCCGCCGGGCCGCCGACCCGCAGCCAGGTCAGATCGGACAGGGCGCGCTGCGGCGTCAACCGGCCGCGCGGGGTGGGAAGGTCGAAGGCAGGTTCATTCATGGCGCCGTTGCTATCCGGGCCCGTCCGTTCGGGCAAGCGCTACCCGCGCAGCTTGCCCCGCAGCCAGTGACCCAGCGTGATCACCGGCCAGCGCATCACCGACATGCCGGCCAGCAACCCGATCAGCCCCACGACCGGCCCGTTCTGCCAGGTCAGGTAGCCCAGCAACGGAATGCCGACGACGATCAGCACATAGGCCGCCGTCCAGTGCTGGTCGCGGCTGGGCAGCATCGCGGCGACATTCGCCCCGATGATCCACAGGCTGACCAGGATGATGGATGTCATTCCAGCGATCCCTGTTCCACCGGCCCCCGGAACAGCGTCCAGAGCGACCGCAGCGGATTGCGATACAGCGACACGAAGGCCGCCAGCGCGGCGATTCCGGCGAGCGGGCCGAAATCATGGGCCAGCCCCCAGACCAGCAGCGGCGCGGTGACCAGCAGCAGGCTGCCGGGCCGGAACTGCCGTTCGACCGGCAGGAACGCCACGATGGTCGATGCAAAGACCCACAGAATGGCAAGCGTCAGCGAGAGTGTCATGAACCGCCTCCGGTGATCGGGTGATGTGCTGCGGCCTGTCGGCGCGCGGCCCTTTGGGAACGAGGCGCCATATCGTCTTCGCGATGGACCGTCATCCGTTCAACGCCCGCAAACGCCCTAAGATCCGCATTCCGTGGGGTCGGGCACGAGGGTGTCATCGTGTCATCCTTTCAGACGGTCGGGCGGAGCGTCGGCCCGCAGACGGTCGGGCAGGTTGTTGGCCCAGGTGCTGATCGTGCCCGCGCCCAGGCAGACCACCATGTCGCCGGGCCGCGCCTGTTCGCGCACCAGGCGTTCCAGGTCGTTTTCGTTCAGGATGGCGCGGGCGTGGCGGTGGCCATGGCGGATCAGCCCCGCCACCAGGTCATCGCGCGACGCACCGGGAATGGGCGTTTCGCCGGCCGCGTAAACCTCGGCGATCGCCACCACGTCGGCCTCGTTGAAGCAGGCGCAGAAATCGTCGAACAGCGAATGCAGGCGCGTGTAGCGGTGAGGCTGGTGAACAGCGATGATGCGACCCTCCGTCGCCTGGCGGGCGGCCTTCAGGACGGCGGCGATTTCCACCGGGTGATGGCCGTAATCGTCAATGATCGTTACGCCACCAACTTCTCCGACTTTCGTAAATCTCCGGTTAACGCCGCCAAAGGCGGCCAGCGCATCGCGGATTTCGTCCATCTTCATGCCAAGGTGGCGCGCCACGGCCACCGCCGACAGCGCGTTCGACACGTTGTGATCGCCCGGCATCGGCAGGGTGCAGCCTTCGATCACCTTGTCCTCGGCCTGCAGCGCGATGTCGAAATGCGCCGTGCCCGCCTTGTAGGTCAGGTTGATCGCCCGCACGTCGGCCTGCGCGTTGAACCCGTAGGTGATCACCCGTCGGTCGGTGATCCGGCCCACCAGCTTCTGCACCTCTTCATGATCGGTGCAGCACACCGCCACCCCGTAGAAGGGAATGTTGGACACGAAATCGTAGAACCCGTCGCGCAGGCTGTCGAAATCGCCCCAGTGCTCCATGTGCTCGGGGTCGATGTTGGTCACGATGGCGATGGTCGCGGGCAGGCGGTTGAAGGTGCCGTCGCTCTCGTCGGCCTCCACCACCATCCATTCGCCCTGCCCCATGCGCGCGTTGGACCCGTAGGCGTGGATGATCCCGCCATTGACCACCGTCGGGTCGAAATCGCCCGCATCCAGCAGCGTCGCCACCATGGTCGTCGTCGTCGTCTTGCCGTGCGTGCCGGCGATGGCGACGTTGGACTTCAGCCGCATCAGTTCGGCCAGCATCTCGGCCCGGCGCACCACCGGCAGGCCGCGCAGCCGCGCCTCGTCCAGCTCGGCGTTGCCCGTCTTGATCGCCGAGGAAATCACCACCACGGCGGCATTTTCCAGGTTCCCGGCGGTCTGCCCCTCGAAGATGGTGGCGCCCAGCGACGCCAGCCGGTCGGTGATCTTGGACGCCTTCAGGTCGGATCCCTGCACCGTGTAGCCCAGGTTCAGCAGAACCTCGGCGATGCCCGACATGCCGATGCCGCCGATGCCCACGAAATGAATGGGGCCCACGTCGGTGGGCAACTTGGTGGCGGGGGTCATTCGGTTACCTCGGAAGGGTTGGCCAGATCCTCGACCAGCGCGACAAGCCGTTCGGTCGCGTCCGGCGCGCTGACCGAAACGGCGGCGCGCGCCATCTGAAGCGCGCCCTGCGGCTGGGTCAGGATCGTGGTGATGTTGTCGCTCAGCGCCTCCGGCGTCAGCGCGCTTTCGGGAATGCGAATCGCGGCGCCGGCCTCGACCAGGGCGCGCGCGTTGGCGGTCTGTTCGTCGCGGATCGCCGCGGCCAGCGGCACAAGGATCGAAGGCCGCCCGATCACCGAAACATCGGCCACCGTCGAGGCCCCGGCCCGTGTGATCACAAGCTGCGCCTCGGCCATGCGGTTGGGCACATCGTGAAAGAACGGCTGCACATCGGCGGAAATGCCGTGTTCGGCGTAAAACGCCGTCACCCGGTCATGATCCTCGGCCCGCGCCTGGTGGCTGACGCGCACGTTGTGGCGCAGGCCCTCGGGCAGGCCGGCAATTGCCGCCGGCACCACATCCGACAGGATCCGCGCCCCCTGGCTGCCGCCCATCACCAGGATCGACATCGGGTAATCTCCGGGCGGAATATAGGGCGCATTGGCGCGTTCCAGCACGGCCCGGCGCACCGGGTTGCCGGTATAGACGCCCTGCACGCCCTCGGGCAGCTCGGTCGGCCAGGTGCCACAGCCGACCCGGTCGACCCGCGTCGCGAAGACCTGGTTCACCCGGCCCAGAACGCCGTTCTGTTCGTGGATCATCCGGGGCAGCCCCATCAGGTACGCCGCCCCCAGCGCCGGGATCGACGGATAGCCGCCAAAGCCCACCACCGCGTCCGGCCTGTCGCCCCGCATCTTCATCATGGCCGCCAGAACGCCCGCCCCCACCCGGAACGGCACGCCTGCCTTGGCCAGCACCCCGCCCCGCGCGAAGGTGGCCGACGGCACTTCCTCGATCTCGACCGCATCCGGAAAGCCGCCGACATAACGCGCGCCCCGGGCGTCGGTCGACAGCTTGACGCGCCAGCCGCGCGCCAGCATCGCCTCGGCCAGCGCCTGGGCCGGGAACATATGGCCCCCGGTTCCCCCGGCGGCCATCAGCAGAAGTCGGCTCACCGGCTCCGTCCCCTCAGGATATCCCCGATCTCGCCTTGCGGGCGCGACCGCGTCAGCGCCAGCAGCATGCCAAGCGCGATGCCGCCCGCGATCAGCGACGACCCACCGTAGCTGACGAAGGGCAGCGTCATGCCCTTGGCGGGCAGCAGCCGCACGGCCACGCCCATGTTGATCATCGCCTGCACGCCGAAGGTCGCGGCCAGGCCGGTGCCGGCCAGGCGGATGAACGGATCGCGTTCGCGCATCAGCCGGAACAGCGACCGCACCACGATCAGGCCGTACAGCGCGATGATGATCAGCACCAGGATCAGCCCGTATTCCTCGGCCGCCACGGCGATGATGAAATCCGTATGTGCATCAGGCAACGACCATTTCACCTGCCCCTCGCCCACGCCGACGCCGAACAGCCCGCCTTCGCGGATCGCGTTGGCGGCATAGCCCAGCTGTGTGGTCGGGTCGACATCGGGGCTGAGAAACCCGTCGATCCGGCGCGCGAAGTGTTCCGAGCTGGAATAGGCCATCGTCCCGCCCAGCACGACCAGGGTCGCCATGCCCACCAGCAGCAGCATCGGCGCGCCGGCGACGAAATACATCACCCCCCAGCCGAACAGCACCAGGCAGGCCTGGCCAAAGTCCGGCTGCAGCACCAGCATGCCGACGATGGTCACGCACAGGATGAAGGAATACAGCTTGCCCGACGGCCCGTTGATCTGCTGGCTGGCCGCCATCAGCCAGGCCGACACGATCACGAATCCGGGTTTCAAGAACTCCGACGGCTGCACGCTGGCAAAGCCCAGCGAGAACCAGCGCACGGCGCCCTTGCCGAAATCGGTGCCAAAGACCGGCAGCAGGGCCAGCGCGACGAAGGACAGGATGAAGCCCAGCGTGCCGACCCGGCGCACCACCGTGGGCGACATCATCGACGTCATGATCATCGCGATCAGCGCAAGACCGCCGAAAAACGCCTGCCGTTGCACATAGTGGAAGGGCTGGAAATTGTTCCGTTCCGCCAGCGGCACCGAGGCGGCAAGCCCCAGCAACAGCCCGATCAGGAACAGGATCAGCACACAGCCGATCGACCATTTGTCCAGGGTTCGTGCCCATTTGGGCAGAATCGGTTCGCTATCCCGTACGGGAAGCGCACCATAGACCATCTCCGTCATGGGAAGTCCGCCGCTCGATTGCCTCTGCTCGCCCCTTTTCGGGGTCTGGACGGAATCGTAGCGTGAAAGCGCGCGCCTGACCAGTCCCCAGGCCAGATGTTCCCCTTTTGCCCCGTGTAAATTGGTCCAAGCCACGCGGACAGGGGCGCACGGCCCCCAAACACCGCCCCTCGATGCGCTCCCGATGCCAATGCGGCCATGTCCCGTGCCGTCGGGGCGACATCCCCATGACCTCAAGGGAGCGCGGAATCCGGCCTACGCCACGTCACCGTCGACTTGCCCCAAGGACCTATTCGCAAGACCGGCGGAACATCCTAGCCTGCCCGCAATCACCGCCGGCCAGCCGATCGGACAAAAGGGATATGACATGCGCCTTGTCTTGCGAACACGTGTATTGCGAACCCTGGCGATCTGCGCCACCGGTCTGCCGGCCACGGCGGTCACGGCGGTCACGGCTCAGGACGCATACGAAACCTTCGTCGGCCAATACATGGCGGCCGTGAACATTGCCACGACCTGCCACGAAACGACCGTTGCAAGTCGGCCAAGCGCGGGAGGGATCGCCCAGTCCACGGCCGGATTGCGCGGTCAGAAGGTCCTTCGGCTCATCTATTACAGCCCGCAGGACGCCCTGATCGACCTCGGCAACGCGACCCTGGCCGCCCGTGGCATCGACCCGCAGAATCGGGACCAGGTCTGCCGCTTCGGCCGCGGGATCGCCGCAAGGAACGACACCATCGGACGGTTCCTGCGCCCAAGGTAGCCCGACCGACACGGCCCGGCGGCCATGTCCGGCCCACGACGCGCCATGCCCAACCTCGCCCGCCCGCGGCAAAGCCCGGGATCGCGCCTTGCATCTTCCGCCGTCGCCGGGCCACAAGCTCGCATGCAGTTCGATACCCTGATCCTTGGCGCCGGCGCCGCCGGCCTGTTTGCCGCCGGGCGCCTGCCCGGACGGGTGCTTCTGGTCGATCACGCCAGGGCCCCGGGCGAAAAGATCCGCATCTCGGGCGGCGGGCGGTGCAACTTCACCAACCTGCACGCCGCCCCGTCCGCCTACCTGTCGGCCAACCCCCATTTCTGCAAATCGGCGCTGGCGCGCTATACCCAGTGGGATTTCATCGACCTCGTCTCGCGCCACTCCATCGCCTGGCATGAAAAGACGCTGGGGCAATTGTTCTGCGACGGCAAGGCCACCCAGATCATCGACATGCTGCTGGCCGAAATGCCGCGCGCCGACCTCTGGCTGCGGACCGACTTGCGCGCGCTCTCACATGGGCCCGACGGCTTCACCGCCACGCTCGACCGCGACGGCGCGCGCCAGGTGGTCACGGCCCGCCAGGTCATCGTGGCGACGGGGGGCAAGTCGATCCCCAAGATGGGCGCCACGGGCCTCGCCTACGACATCGCCCGCCAGTTCGGGTTGCACGTGACCGACACCCGCCCCGCCCTCGTCCCCTTCACCTTCGCCCCCGACCGGTTCGCCGGACTCGCCGGCGTCGCCCTGCCCGTGCGCCTGTCAAACCCGCGCGCCAGCTTCGACGAAGCGCTGCTGTTCACCCATCGCGGCCTCTCCGGCCCCTCGGTGCTGCAGCTGTCGTCCTACTGGCGCGATGGAGAGGAGATCGCCGTCAACCTCCTGCCCGACCGCAACGCCTTCGACTGGCTGCGCGCCGAACGCCAGTCCGCTGGCCGCCGCCAGCTGTCGACGGTGCTGACCCAGGCCCTGCCCTCCCGCCTTGTACCGCAGCTGGACCTGCAGGACGCCCGGCTGGCCGATCTGTCGGACAAGGCGATCGAGGCGCTTCTGCCCCGGCTCACCGACTGGCGCCTGACCCCCTCGGGCACCGAAGGCTACCGCACGGCCGAAGTCACCCTGGGCGGCATCGACACAGACGGCCTGTCGTCTCGCACGATGGAAGCGAAAACCCAGCCCGGTCTCTACTTCATCGGCGAGGCGGTGGATGTGACGGGCTGGCTGGGCGGGTACAATTTCCAATGGGCCTGGTCCTCGGCCGCCGCCGCCGCATCCGCCATTGCCGAACGCCGCGCCTGATCCGACCCGGGTATAGGTATTTTCACCAAGAAGAAGCAGCAGGACGCGCTCCTGTCTTCTTCTTGGCCCAAATACCTTATCCGCGATCTGCCAGAAGAATGCCCTCAGGCCTCCGGGACCAGCCGCTTCTGCACCTCGGCCATGAAGTCCAGGCCGCGTTGTTCGAAATTGTCGTATTGATCGAACGACGCCGCGGCCGGCGCCAGAAGAACCGTATCGCCGGGCTCCGCATCCGCCATCGCGCGGGCCACGGCAGTGTCCATCGTGGTACAGACCTCGGCCTCGACATCCAGCTGGATGGCGAAATTCGCCGCTTCGCGCCCGATGACATAGGCCCGCGCGACCGTGTCCGTCGCGCCTTTAAGCCCGCCCAGACCGCCTTCCTTTTCCAGCCCGCCACAGATCCACCGGATCCGCTTGAAGGCCCCCAGCGCGCGCCGCGCGGCGTCGACATTGGTGGCCTTGCTGTCATTCACGAAGACCACGCCGTTCGCTTCGGCGATGCGCTGGCTGCGGTGCGGCAGGCCCGGGTAGGAATGCAGGGCCGCCTCGATCGCCTTCGGCGACAGGCCCAGGGTACGCGCCACCGCGTAGGCGGCACAGGCGTTCTGATGGTTGTGCGCGCCGGGCAAGCCCTTGATGTCGCGCAGGTCTATCGACGCCGTCTGCCGCGCCTTGCGCCATTCGGTCAGGAACCCCTTGCGCGCATAGACGTTCCAGCCCGGACCGGACAGCTTTTGCCCCGACGACACCCGGATCACCCGGTCATCGCCCGGTCCCTCGGCCAATTGCCCCGCCAGGAACAGGCCTTCGTCCTCGTCCACGCCGATCACCGCCCGGTCCGGCCCGCCTTCGGCGAACAGCCGGCGCTTGGCGGCGAAATACCCGCCCAGCCCGCCATGGCGGTCCAGGTGATCGGGCGACAGGTTGGTGAAAACGGCGATATCGGGCGTCAGCGCGCGGGCCAGGTCGGTCTGGTAGGATGACAGTTCCAGCACCACGACTTCGCCGTCATGGGGTGGTTCGATGTCCAGAACACCCCGCCCGATGTTGCCCGCCAGCTGGCTTGGCCGTCCGGAGTCGGTCAGGATGTGGTGGATCAGCGCCGATGTCGTCGATTTCCCGTTGGACCCCGTGACCGCGACAACGCGCGGCGGGGTGTCGAATTCCGACCAGCTTCCGTCCGCGAAGGACCGGAAGAACAGCCCGATGTCATTGTCCACCGGCACGCCGGCCTGCAGCGCGGCCAGAACGACGGGGTTCGGCGCGGGATAAAGATGGGGAATGCCGGGCGAGACGACCAGCGTAACAATCTCCTCGAACGCCCCCTGCCGCCTGAGGTCGAGCGTTTCGAACCCTTCGCCCTCGGCGGCCGCGCGCGCGGCCGGGTTGTCATCCCAGCAGATCGGCGTACCGCCGCCTTCGCGGATCGCCCGAGCGGCGGACAGCCCCGACCGGCCCAGCCCCAGAATGGCCAGTTTCCGCCCCTCAACGCCCTGAACCGGTATCATCGCGTGCCCCTTCGCTGCATCCTTCACGGCCAGCGCTAGCGCAATCCCCGGGGCAAGGCCAGAGGCCCGCCACCTGTTCCCCGCCAGGGCGCGTATCGTCGGGCCGTCGCGCGCGAGCGCACGGCGGGCCGCGCCCCCGGGTCCCGGGCATTTGCCCCCGGGCGCCCGGATCAGCGCACCTTGAAGAACCTGGCGATGGCCTTGCCGATCTCGTCCGGAGTGCACGGAGACTGCTTCCTGGCCGACAGCGACCTGGCGGCCTGCGCACCGGCCTTGCGGTCGGACATGAACAGCACCACGGTATCGGCCAGCAGGCTTTCATCCTCTATCGCCAGATGCTGCTTCAATGCCTTTGGGATCTTGATCGATTTGCGCAGGGTTTGCACGTGATAGGCCTTGAAGTCGGGGGACTTGTAAAAATCGTCCTGGAAATTGACCTCCATCTGCACGTTGATCGCTTTTCGGCTGTCACTGTAGATCTTCCGCCAGCCGCCCGCCTTCCAGTCACCGGCTTCGGCCAGAGCCTTTGCCTGGTTCTTGATCTTGGAATCGACGTTGATCGAATACTTTCCCTCGTCGTCGAAAAAGACCGGGTATTGCTTGCGGGGGTCGATCGTCCTGGCCGTCTGGTCGAGGAACTGCCAGTTCTCTTCTGCCGAGCGTTTCTTCAGGAAGACCCGGTACATGTTGCCGAGCGGTTTGAACTTGAGCAGGCGCTCGTCGCCTTCGGGATAGGTGATATTGTCGATCTTGGGCATGTCGCTTCGCCTTTTCCATGTCTGAAAGGGCGAGACCATCGCGCCCTTGAAATGGGTCGGGGAAGCCGGTGCAACGGTTCAATCGATGTGCGATGAGGGTCCCGGCGTTGCCGAAGCCGCCCTGTCCGGCCAGGGTCCGCGCCACCGCGCCTGCCCGCGCCGCATCACGTCATCGCGCACGGCTTCATTGGCGCGGGACATTCCTAACGAATGGTGAATCCGCCGCTGCAACCCATTGGATTCATTGCAACGGATTGTGTCCCACGCGTGGGACAGGCCCGGTTCAATCGGTGGATTCCGCCCGGTTCCGGGCCCTGGTGCGGCGCCCCAGCACCAACCACAGCACGCCCGCCACCACCGCGAAGATCAGCAGGGCAAGGCCGGCGTGCAGCTCAAGCCTGAGTTTCCCGAACAGCTGTTCGATCGCCGTTCCCACGAAGAACCCAAGCCCCACGAACAGATGCGCCCAGACGAACACCGCGATCGCATCCAGCGCGGAATACCGCAGCCAGGGTACGGGCGTCGCCGCGATCAGAAGCGGCGCGATGGTCTTCAACCCATAGATGAAGCGGAACCCGAGGATCGCCTTGGTCTGGTGGCGGTGCACCATGTCGCGCACCGGGGCCACCTTGTGATGGGCCAGCAGCTTTTGCACATAGCCCCAGCGCCCGCCGAACCGGCCCAGGGCAAAGGTCACGTTGTCGGTGATGATCGCGCCGAGTGTGGCGGCCAGCGCGGCCGCTTCGAAGTGGAACAGGTGCCGGTGGGCAAAGACCCCCGACAGGAACGCCACGCCCTCGCCTTCGATCGCGGTGCCGATCACGACGCCCGGCAAGCCCAGCGTCTGGACGATCTGATCAAGGGATATCACAAGCGTGCCTCAGCGGATTTTCAGTGTGGCAAGCCCGATCATGGCGAGGATCAGCGAGATGATCCAGAAGCGGATCACGATGGTGGGCTCGGCCCAGCCCTTTTTCTCGTAGTGATGGTGAATTGGCGCCATCAGGAACACGCGTTTGCCGGTGCGCTTGAAATAGGCGACCTGGATGATGACCGACAGCGCCTCGACCACGAAGACGCCGCCGACGATGGCCAGCACGATCTCGTGCTTGGTGGCGACCGCGATGGCGCCAAGCGCGCCGCCAAGCGCCAGAGAGCCGGTGTCGCCCATGAAGACGGCCGCCGGCGGCGCGTTGTACCACAGGAACCCAAGCCCCCCGCCGATCAGCGCGGCGGTGAAGATCAGGATCTCGCCCGTTCCCGGCACGTAGTGGACATCGAGGTAATCCGAGAAGTCGACGCGCCCGACGGCATAGGCGATCACGCCCAGGGCGCCGGCCGCGATCATCACCGGCATGATGGCCAGCCCGTCCAGCCCGTCGGTCAGGTTCACCGCGTTGGCCGACCCGACGATGACCAGCGTGCCGAAGGCCAGGTAAAGGACGCCCAGGTTGATCAGAACGTCCTTGAAGACCGGCAGCGCCAGCCGATCCTGCAGCTCGGCCGGATGGGTCGCGGTGGCGATCCAGGTGGCCAGCAGCGCGATGAAGATCCCCAGCCCCAGCCGCACCTTGCCCGGCACGCCCTTGGTGTTCTGCTTGGACACCTTGGCGTAGTCGTCGGCGAACCCGATGGCCGCGAAGGTCAGCGTCACGCCCAGCACCATCCAGACATAGACATTGTCCAGCCGCGCCCACAGCATCGTCGCCGTCACCAAGGCACCCACGATCAGCAATCCGCCCATGGTCGGCGTGCCCGCCTTGGAAAAGTGGCTTTCCGGGCCGTCGTCCCGAATCGGCTGCCCCTTGCCCTGGGTCTTGCGCAGCACGTTGATCAGCGGACGCCCGAAGACGAAACCGAAGATGAGCGCGGTCAGAAAGGCGCCGCCGGCGCGAAAGGTGATGTAGCGAAAGAGGTTAAAGAAGTCGCCGCCGTCGGACAGTGCCGTCAACCAATAGAGCATGCTAGCCAGTCCTACTCATCATATTGTGCGTCGGGATGGCCCATTTTCCGGATCGCGTCAACGACCCGGGACAGCGCCATGGACAGCGATCCCTTGACCAGAACCACGTCCCCGCCATCGACCTTGCCGCGCATGTCGCGCAGCATCGGCTTGGCGTCCTTGAACCACAGTCCCCGCCGCGACGCGGGCAGCGCTTCGTGCAGGTTCTTCATCAGCGGGCCGATGCAATGGACGATGTCGATCCGCTTCATCGTGGGCAGATCGGCCAGCCCTGCGTGCAGCGCCGCCTCGTCCGGGCCCAGTTCCTTCATGTCGCCCAGGATCGCGATGCGGCGGCCCTTGGCGATGCGGCCCAGACCGTCACGGGTCTTTGCCGCCGCCAGAACTTCCAGCGCGGCCGCCATCGAGGTCGGGTTGGCGTTGTAGGCGTCGTCGATCAGTTCCAGCGACAGGTGCCGGTCGACCGGGTCCAGCACGATGCGCGTGCGCTGCCCCCGCCCCGATACCGCCCGCCAGGCGGCCAGCGCAAAGACCGCGCGGCCCCGGTCGGCCTTCAGCGCAAAGACGGCGGCCAGCACGGCCAGTGCGTTGATCGCGTAATGGCGGCCCTCGGCACCGACCTTGTACAACACCGGCGTCCGCCAGGCCCGGGCCTGCACCACGGTGGATCCCGCGGCGATCCGGACCGAGATCGCGCGATGATGGCTGCCACGGCTTTCGCCGAACGTGATCACGCGGGCCTTGTTCGCCTTCGCAGCCGCTTCGAGGATCGGGTAGGTCGACAGATCCTTGTTCAGAATGGCGATGCCGCGCGGTTCAAGCCCTTCACAGATCGATGCCTTTTCGGCGGCGATGCCTTCGATGGACTCGAATGCCTCAAGGTGCGCGGCGGCGACGGTGGTGACGATGGCCACGTGCGGGCGGGCCATTTTCGCCAGCGGCGCGATCTCGCCCGGGTGGTTCATGCCGATCTCGATCACCGCGTACTGGGTGTCGGCGGGCATGCGGGCCAGCGTCAGGGGCACGCCCCAGTGGTTGTTGTAGCTGGCGACGCTGGCGTGGGTGCGCCCCTGGTCTTCCAGGACCGAGGCCAGCATCTCCTTGGTCGACGTCTTGCCGACCGAACCGGTGATGGCGACGACCCTTGCCTTCGTCCGCTTGCGCGCGGCGCGGCCAAGCGCTTCGAGACCCTGCAGCACGTCGTCGACGATCAGCAGCGGCGCGTCGTCGGGAACCCCGTCGGGAACGCGGGTCACAAGCGCCGCGGCGGCGCCCTTTTCCAGCGCCTGGGCGACGAAGTCGTGGGCGTCCCGCGCGGCGGTCAGCGCGACGAACAGGTCGCCGGGCTGCAGCGTGCGGGTGTCGATGGACACGCCATTGCATTCCCAGGGCACGGTCACGCGTCCGCCGGTTGCCCGCGCGGCTTCGGCGCTGGTCCAAAGGCTCATGCGCGGCCCCCTTCCAGGGCGGCCACGGAAATGCTGGCCTGTTCGGCGTCGTCGAACGGCAGCACCTGGTTGCCGACGATCTGCCCCGTTTCATGCCCCTTGCCGCAGATCAGCAGCGCATCGCCCGGACCCAGCGCATCGACGCCGCGCAGGATCGCCTCGGCGCGGTCGCCGATTTCCCACGCGCCCGGTGCGCCGTTCATGACCGAGGCGCGGATCACGGCCGGATCCTCGCTGCGGGGATTGTCGTCGGTCACGATGACCATGTCGGCGGCGGCGGTGGCGGCCTGCCCCATCAGGGGCCGCTTGGCGCGATCGCGGTCGCCGCCCGCGCCGATGATCGCGACCAGGCGGCCCATCACATGGGGACGCAGGGCGCGGATGGCGGTGCCGACAGCGTCCGGCGTATGGGCGAAGTCGACAAAGACGGTGGCCTGGTTGGCCCGCTGCGCCGCCAGCTGCATCCGCCCGCGCACGGTTTCCAGCTGTGGCAACACGCGGAACACGTCATCGGGCGCCTCGCCGCTGGCGATGACCAGGCCGCAGGCCAGCAGCACGTTTTCCGCCTGGAAGCCGCCGATCAGGTTCAACCGGGTCTGGCGCGCCGTGCCGTGCCAGGCAAAGCGCAGGTCCTGGCCCGTGGCATCGAACCGCTGCGCGATCAGCTGCAGATCGCCCGCCTGCCGCCCCACCCCGATGACCTCGAGCCCGCGCGCGGCGGAAATCGCGCGCATCTCGGTACCCCGGGGGTCGTCCAGGTTGATGACGGCGGTGGAATCGTCGGGCAGGACCCGACGGAACAGCCCGGCCTTGGCGGCGAAATAGGCTTCGAAACTGGCGTGGTAGTCCAGGTGGTCCTGGCTGAAATTGGTGAAGCCCCCGGCGGCCAGCTGCACACCGTCCAGGCGGCGCTGTTCCAGCCCGTGCGACGACGCTTCCATCGAGGCGTGGGTGATGCCGGCGTGGGCCGCACCGGCCAGCACCCGGTGCAGGGTGATCGGTTCGGGCGTGGTGTGGGCCAGCGGCGCGTGCCAGTCGCCTTCGACACCGGTGGTGCCCACGTTGACGGCGGCATGGCCGATGCCCTGCCAGATCTGGCGCACGAAGCTGGCGACGGATGTCTTGCCGTTGGTGCCCGTCACCGCGACCATGGTCCTGGGCTGCGCCCCGAACCACAGCGCCGCGGTATAGGCCAGCGCCTGGCGGGGATCTTCGGCGATGACCACGGCAGCCTTCGAGGCGCCCAGCACGTCGGCCGCGATGGCCGCGCCTTCGGCATCGGTCAGGATGGCCACGGCGCCGCGCGTCAGCACGTCGGCAATGTATTCCGCGCCGTGGACCTTGGTCCCCGGCATCGCGGCGAAAAGGTACCCCGCCTCGACCTTGCGGCTGTCGACGGCAAGCCCGGTGATCACCGGATCGCGGCCGCCCTGCGCGGTCAGTGCCAATTGCGAAAGGGGTACCGGCCCCGGTGTCATGTCGTCCCCCTGCGCCTTCTGGCGTCGTGGCTTCAGTTGCTTGAGGTCAGCTGTATACCCGCAAGCGTGGCAGGTTCAACGGCCGGCCTGAGGCCCAGCAGCGGCGCCACCCGGCCGATCAGTTCGGCTGCCACCGGCACCGCCGTCCAGCCGGCCGTGCGGCGGGTTTCGCCGTAGGCCACGACCGAAGGTTCGTCCAGCGTCAGCACCAGCACGTATTTCGGATCGTCGATCGGGAAGATGCTGGCGAAGGTCGCGATCAGCCTGTCCTTGTAGTATCCGCCGCCGGGCTTGGGCTTGTCGGCGCTTCCGGTCTTGCCGCCCACCGAATAGCCCTTCACGTCGCCGAAGCTGGCCGTGCCTTCCGTCACCACGCGGCGCAGCATCGTGCGCGCCGCCGCAGCCGCCTGCGAGGACATCACCCGCGGCCCCAGTTGCGGGCCGTTCTGCTTCAGCACCGTGGGGCTGACGTAATTGCCGCCGTTCGCGATGGCCGAATAGGCCGCCGCCAGGTGCATCGGGCTGACCGACAGGCCGTGCCCGAAGGAAATCGTCACCGTCGACAGGTCGGTCCAGCGTTCGGGCACCAGCGGCTTGCCCTGGGCGGCCTCGACGATCTCGAACGGGGTCGGGTCGAACATGCCCAGGCTGCCCAGGAAGGCTTTTTGACGGGTCGCGCCGATCATCAGGGCGACCTTTCCGGTGCCCCGGTTCGAACTGTGCATGATGACGTCCGAAACGCTGATCTGGCCGTAATTGTGGTTGTCGAATTCGTGGATGTTGTGGCCGCCGACCTTGAAGGGGGGCCGGGTGTCGATGATCGTGTCCGGCGTCACCAGGCCCAGGTCCATGGCCTGCGCGATAGCGAAGATCTTGAAGGTCGAGCCCAGTTCGTAGACCCCCTGCACCGCGCGATTGAACAGCGGGCTGTCGGACGGATCCCCCGTCACCGGGGGGCGGGGACGGTTGTTCGGGTCGAAATCGGGCAGCGAGGCCACGGCGATGACCTCGCCGGTGTGCACATCCATCAGCACCGCGCTGGCACCCTTGGCATTCATCAGCGCCATGCCGCCCGCCAGGACCCGTTCGGTCGCGGCCTGAACCGTCAGGTCGATCGACAGCGTCAGTGGCTTGGTGCCGTTGGCCGGGTCGCGCAGGTAGCCGTCGAACTGCTTTTCGACGCCGGCGATGCCGATCACCTCGGCCGCGTTCACGCCTTCCTTGCCGTATTGCGTGCCGCCCATGATCTGCGCGGCCAGCTTGCCATTGGGGTAAAGCCGCATCTCGCGCGGGCCGAACAACAGCCCGGGATCGCCGATGTCATGCACCGCCTGCTTCTGTTCGGGCGAGATCCGGCGCTTGATCCAGTCGAACTTCCGCTTGCCGGTGAAAAGCGCGTAAAGCTTCTCTTCGTTGAGGTCGGGGAAGATCTTGACCAGTTCCTCGGCCGCGTGCTTCGGGTCGATCAGGTTGGGCGGCTGCACGTACAGGGAATGGGTTTCGAAATTGGTCGCCAGGATCCGGCCCTGCCGGTCGACGATGTCGGCGCGCTGCTGGGCGATGGTCGCGCCGGTATAGGTGGCGACGGGTTCGACCGCTTCGGATGTCGCCAGATGCCCCATCCGCACCCCGATCACCGCGAAGGCCACGAAGAAGAAGACCGACAGCACCAGCAGCCGGCCTTCGGCCCGCGCGCGCGACCGGTCCTGCATTTCCTCGTGCCGCTGGCGGATGTTTTCACGTTCGATCACATCCGGGTTCTCGCCGTTTTCGCGGGCGGGCAGGATGCGGGCGAGCGGGCGCAGGGGAATGCGGCTCATGGGAAGTCCATATCCTTGGGAGCATCGGGATTGTTTGAGACATCGACGGCGCCGTCGACGGTCAGCGGTTCGTCGGGTTTGGGATAGCCGACTTCGTCCACGTGACCGAATTGGTCGGGACGCAGAGGCAGCAGGCCCAGCCTGTCAAAGTTGATCTCGGCCAGTTCGCGCAGCCGGTCGGGGCGGTTCAGATAGGCCCATTCGGCCTTGAGCACCGCAAGCTTGGACTGGGCCGAGCCGATTTCGCGCTGCAGCCGCTGGGTTTCCGACATGACTTCCTGGGTCGCGTAATTCTCGCGGTAGGCCCAGAAGGCCAGCCCGAACACCGCCAGCGCGGACAGGATATAGAGAAGGCCTTTCACTGTCGGGTCTCCTTCAGTTGCGGCATGCCGAGGGACTTGGCGTCGATGGTCCCCGCGGGCGCATCGGTGCGCGTGGCGACCCGCAGCTTGGCCGAGCGCGCGCGCGGATTCACGGCCAGTTCCTCGTCGTCGGGGCCGATGGCCTTGCGCGTCGACTGCGTGAATTGCGCGGCCTCGACCTCGGCCTCGGGCGCATAGCGGTTGGCGCGACCGGACTTGCCGGCACGCGACTGCAGGAAGCGCTTGACCATGCGGTCCTCGATCGAATGAAAGGTCACCACGGCCAGCTTGCCACCCGGCTTCAGCGCCCGTTCCGCGGCCATGAGCCCCTGGTACAGCTCGTCGTATTCGGCGTTCACCGCGATCCTGAGCCCCTGGAAGCTGCGCGTCGCGGGATGGGATTGACCGGGCTTGGCGCGCGGCAGGCAGCCTTCGACGATCCCGGCCAGGCGCAGGGTGGTGGTGATCGGATCGACCGCGCGTTCACGCACGATGGCCCGGGCGATGCGGCGGCTGGCGCGTTCCTCGCCGAAGTGGAACAGGATGTCGGCCAGTTCCTCTTCCGACGCGCCATTGACGATATCGGCGGCGGATGGTCCGTCCTGCGACATGCGCATGTCCAGCGGCCCGTCGCGCAGGAAGGAAAAGCCCCGTTCGGCCAGGTCCAGCTGCATCGACGACACGCCCAGGTCCAGCACCACGCCGTCCAGATCCGTCGCGTAGTCATCCATGCGCGAAAACACGCCCTGTTGCAGGATCAGCCGGTCGCCGTATTCGCCAACCCAGGGCGCGGCCATTTCGAAGGCCAGCGGGTCGCGGTCGACACCGATGACCTGCGCGGCCCGGGCCTCCAGCAGCCCCCGGGCATAGCCCCCTGCCCCGAAGGTTCCGTCCAGCCAGCGCCCTTCGACCGGCGCCACCGCGGCCAGGAGCGGACGCAGCAGAACAGGGATATGGGCGGCACCGGACGGCGTATGCGCTGCCGCGGCCATGTCCTAGCCCGCCTCGCGCTTGGCGCGCTGCTGGTCCAGCACCATGTCCAGCGCATCCAGCGGATTGGTCCCGGACGGAAGGTCGAAGCCCAGGTCGTCGTCGGCCTCGGTCTCGTCCAGGTAGGCTTCGTATGCGTCTTCGGCCCAGATCTGGAACGTGGCCAGCGTGCCGACAAAGACGGCATTGGCTTCAAGTTCCAGCCCGATCATCTCGCGATGGCGTTGCGGTATGACCAGGCGGCCGTCGGGATCGATCATGATGGGAATGGATTTCGAGACATATTGCCGGACCAACCGCCGCTTGAGGTTGGATTCGGGCAGAAGGGCGATCTTGTCGGCGCGCTCTTCGGCGGCCTCGACGGTGTAGCCTTCGAGGAACCGGTTGTCGCTGCCACCGTAGACAAGGACGAGATTGGGGCGAAGGCCGTCGGCCCAGGCAGGATCGCCGGCTTCAAGCACACGGCGGAAGTCGGCCGGGATGGACATCCGGCCCTTCTTGTCCACCTTGAAGGTGTGCTCGCCTCTGAACCTGCGGTCCAAAAAACTGTCCCTTCGCTTGCGCCGCCTTCTCTGTTAGGGTTGCGCCTGTCACGTCCCCCGTGGTGCCGAAATGGAAAACGGCGAGTTGAACTGCTGCCACTGTTCAACCCGCCGCCCTCGTCCCGCTTCGCGGGGTGTCCAGCAACGCGCGCCACCTGGGGGGATGTCTGCTCGCTCGCGCGCCGGATCTCTCTTTTTAGTCAGATGAAAGGGGGAGCCTGTATGGTGTTTGCCTACTGTTCGAGCTCTTTTTCCGGCTCTGTTGTGGTCTGTACTGCCCCGTCGCTTCCGACAACCAAGTTGTCTCATGGGAGGGCATGGAGATCAACAGGAATTTACGGGACTTAGCCCCACACCACGGGGAATCCGGCACCAGACGCCCTAGGGATAAGTCTGTGGATAAGCAAGAACCTGCCCACATCGGCCAGGTAACGTCAGCGAGAGCACTAGATGTAGTAGTCACTATCGCCTCCCGTGAAATCCCAGCACAATGCTCTGTGGGTGACATTTTTTTCGCATTCGCATGGGAACAGGGTCGAATTTGTTGGATTTCCAGCGGTCGAGACCCGTTTCAGGCCCGCTTCAGACCTGAATCCGGTACGAATCGCGGGGCGTTCCCATGCACAGGCGGACACAAAAAGACCCGGTGAGGTCAAATACCCCCCGGGTCCCATCCATTCCCACTCCTGATCCCGTGATATCCCACCGGAACCCCGGTCCGATCCCATCCGCACCCCGATCGGGCCCGGATCAATCCCGGATACGCCCGGTGAAACCCCGATCCGGGCGTGTCAGGCCATCCCGCCGGCCACCAGTCCCGCCGCGATGCGGCCATAGGCCTGCGCCATCGGGCCATCCCCGGCGGCAACCGGTTCTCCCTTGTCGCCCGACAATCGTGTGTCGAGGTCGATGGGCAACATGCCCAACAGCGGCACGCCCAGGGCCTCGGCCTCGTCACGCACGCCGCCATGGCCGAAGATCTCTGTCTCTTTCCCGCAATGGGGACAGATGAAGGACGACATGTTTTCGATCAGGCCCAGAATGGGGGTCTTGAGCGTCTGGAACATGTCGATCGCCTTGCGCGCATCCAGCAGCGCCACGTCCTGCGGCGTGGACACTATTATAGAGCCGGTCAGTTGCGTCTTGGTCGCCAGCGTCAGCTGGATATCCCCCGTGCCCGGCGGCAGGTCGACGATAAGCACGTCCAGCTCTCCCCAGGCCACCTGCCCCATCAATTGCTGAAGCGCGCCCATCAGCATGGGCCCGCGCCAGATGACCGCCTTGGCTTCCTCGACCATGAAGCCGATGGACATGACCGTGACACCATGCGCGTGCAGCGGCAGGATGATCTTGCCGTCGGGCGAAGCCGGTTTGCCCGAGACCCCCATCATCCGGGGAATCGATGGGCCGTATATATCGGCGTCCAGCAGCCCGACTCGCCGCCCCGCCTTGGCCAGCGCAACGGCCAGATTTGTGGCGACGGTCGATTTTCCGACCCCGCCCTTGCCTGACCCTACGGCAAGTATGCGGTCCACGCCGGTCGGTTTCATCGGTCCGTCCTGGGGTTTCGGATGCCCGCCAAGCTTCAGGCTGGGCGGTTGCGACGGCGCCGGTTTCGCCGGGGCCGCCGGGCCATGCGCGGTCAGCGCGACGCTGACCTTCTCTACCCCGGGCAATGCCGCGACGGCCTGTTGCGCCGCGGCACGCACCGGTTCCATCTGGCGGGCCAGTTCGGGGCTAGGGGCTTCTATAATAAAGCGAACATTTGGCCCGTCTATTTGTACCGCCCGGACCAAATCGCGACTCATGAGCGTTCCGCCGCCCGGAATCTCGACCCCGTCCAGCGCCTCTTCGACTTCGGATCGTGTCAGTGTCATCCCGCCCTCCTGGCTTGGTCACCGGACTATCCGGCACCTGCCGCCCGAATGACAAGCCCATGAACGCCGTCGCCCAAGACGCAATCAATCCGATTTTCAGGGGCCCCGATCTGCATGCAGTTTCTGCATAGCAGCATTGAAGAGGTATCCATTGTGCACCTGCAGCATGAAATCTAAGTTTGGGCTAACAACGACGACGAAACAACACCTTAACTCAGAAGGCCAAGAGCTATGAGCAAGCAGATCGCAATGTCGGCCCCGATGGCCCACGAACCCGCTTTGCTGCGTAACCTGATGGATCGGTTCGTGGCACGCCGTGCCCGCAACAAGGTCTACCGCGAGACCCTCGCAGAGCTGCGCTCGCTCAGCGACCGCGATCTCAGCGACCTCGGCCTGGCCCGCTCGAACATCAGCAGCGTCGCCTGGGAAGCAGCAAACGGCGCCCGCTGAGGCGCCAAGGAACACAGAGATCAGGTTTCCATCTCCTCCTCCCTTGGAAACCTGACTAAGCGGCGGCATCCTCCTCCTCCCTGATGTCGCCGCGCTTTATACCGGCCCCGAATGCCGGAACAGAACGCACCGGGAGCTCCTCCTCCTCCCTTGTTTCCGGTGTGTCAGCGGCGGTTACCACTCCTCCTCCCAGGTGCCGCCGCACACCCATACCGGCCTTGAACGCCGGAACAGAATGCACCGGGGCTTTCCTCCTCCCTCGCTCCGGTGTGTCAGCGGCGGTTGCCACTCCTCCTCCCAGGTGCCGCCGCACACTCATACCGGCCTTGAACGCCGGAACAGAATGCACCGGGGCTTTCCTCCTCCCTCGCCCCGGTGTGTCAGCGGCGGTTACCACTCCTCCTCCCAGGTGCCGCCGCACACTCATACCGGCCTTGAACGCCGGAACAGAATGCACCGGGGCTTTCCTCCTCCCTCGCTCCGGTGTGTCAGCGGCGGTTACCACTCCTCCTCCCAGGTGCCGCCGCACACTCATACTGGTCGCAAGACCAGGCCGATATGCGCCAGGACGTTTCCTCCTCCCTCGATCCTGGTGCTGTAGCGAACGGCGGCGCCACTCCTCCTCCCAGGCGTCGCCGTTTCGCGTTTACGGGACTCCGAAAAGCGAAACCTCGCTCAACTTCAGTTGATTTCCGGTCAATTTCTGAAAAATTTGAAACAACCGCATCGAAAAATATTCTCGGTCGTGTAAGTTGTACGGAAGATTTCGGTCCCGCACAGACGCGACCAGACGCGGAGCATGGCGCAGGCGAATTCAATCGCACGGCTTCGGACCTGCCGGATCGATTGAATGGATTCTGGTATTGTGGCGATGTCCACTGCGACCGCTTTCGGAACCAGGGAAAAGGATTTTGATTTCAGTCCACTACCAGCCCGATACAGCCAGTGGGGCCATTGCCCGCCCGGCCCTGCCGTCGATGGCCGACTGGACGCCGGAAGCACACGGCGGGCATTCCCCGGCCATTCGGTCCTGCCAGAAACCCACGATCGTATTCGCAAAACCTCACGCCACATAGGTCGCGATCATGGAACAATTTGGCTTCGGCAGCGTCCTATGTTTCATAGATGAGAAATAGTTGCCGGTCTGAAATCCCGCTGCCGTGCAATCCCCCGGATGCGCGGCAGGTTGCCTGAGCGGAGAGAAGGAAGGAAAGGGTTCCATGACGGTCCTGAAAGAAGGTTCAACGGGCGATGACGTGCAGAGCGTGCAGGTGCGCCTGAACGAACTTGGTGCCCACCCCGAACTGCGGACCGACGGGGACTTTGGCCCGATGACCCGCAATGCCCTGATCGCGTTCCAGACCATGGCGCGTCTGCCGCGGCGTGACGGAGAGCTTGACGCGATGACCCGCGCGGCCCTGAAGAAAGGCGGCAAGCTTCCGCAGATGCCCGTCATGGACTATGCGCAGCTGCCCGACATCTTCGAAAGCATCCCCGACAATTTCGCCCGCCTGCTGGAACATCTGAACCGGATGAAAAGCCTGATTGCGCGACTGGACTCGCAGGTCAGCCGCAACCGCGAGGCGATGCAGTCGATGATGGCCCGGAACGGGCCGCTGTGGTGCGAACTGTCGCAGCGCTATGAGGCGATCGCCAAGCTGCAGCAGGAATTCCGCGAGGTCCTGCTGGATGATCCCCACCGCGCCGAGCAGATTGCACTGGATTGCGTCAAGCGCAATGGCGAGGCGCAAAAGCTTTATAACGCGGCCTTCGAGGCGCAGAGCGACACGAACGACGCCCTGAAAACCCTGCAATCCTACACCGCGACCATGGCCAGGGAAATGACCCGGCAGGCGGACGAACTGGCCAAGCTGCTGAAGAACTGACGCCGCCAGAATCCGGCCATGGTCCGGCCGGATCCGGACACACCATGTGCCCACCGGGCCCTTTTCGTATCACCGGCGGCGTCCGCCCAGAGCGCCGCCGTTTCGCGTTATGGGCCATTCGAAGTGATGGAATTCCTGTTTTGGGTGTAATCTGCGTCACAGACGGGCGCCCAATCGTGCGCCATTGTCCCCACATGCCCGCCAGTTCGGGCGCTTTTGCGAGTGGAGCACGACATGGGTACTGCAACGAAGGTCGAGAAATTTCCGGTGATCAAGGTCAAGACCAGCCTTGGCAAACCCAGCATGAAGACCAGTTTCAAGGTCAAGGGCGCGACCCTGGACGAGGTGCGCGACAACCTCGCAAAGTTCGATCACTGGGGGGAATACACCTGCCCGCTGGGCACCAAGTGGAAGACGGCGGGCAAGCAGAAGAACGCGACCGAAGTCTCGCTGACCACGAAACCCGAGATCGCGATGCCGGTCTGGTCGAATTACTCGAAGGCCTCCAAGGACGACAAGGCCGCCTGGGACGCCATGTACGCCAAGCTGCTGAAGCACGAGAAGAACCACCATGCGCTGGCGCTTGAGGCCATTGCCATCTTCATCAAGGAAATCGACGACAAGAATTCCGCGATCGACGCCGTGAACAAGAAGATCGACAAGGAAACCGACCCGAAGAAACAGGAAAAACTGCGCGATGACTTCGACGCGATGACGGAATCCGTCCTGAAGGCGCGGCTGAAGACATTGGGCGAAGACCTGCAAAAGGTGCAGGACGACTACGACACCAAATCGGACCACGGCAAGAAGGAAGGCGTCAAGCTGTGACGCCCACCTGATCAGAAGGGAATATCGTCGCTGGCTGACACGAAGCGGGCGACGACCTTCTTCACCCCCGCCTTTTCAAAGTCGATCTCCAGCTTGTCGCCTTCTATCCCGACGATGGCGCCATAGCCGAACTTCTGGTGGAACACCCGTTCGCCCATGGTAAAGCTCGACACCGCTTCCAGGTCGATCACCGAATTCCGGCTTTCCTTGGGCTGCGACATGCCGCGCTGTCCGGCCCGCGCCTGCAGGCGTTTCCAGCCCGGCGAGTTGTAGACATTGGCCTCGGCCGCTTTCGCCTCGACTCCCGCGTTCAGACCCGACCCCAACCCGGACCCCATGCCGGCGGATGCCGCACCGAAGCCCCCGCCGTACAGGCCCGGCGGCGTCAGCACCTCGACATGCTGTTCGGGCAGTTCGTCGATGAACCGCGACGGCAACGCCGATTGCCACTGGCCGAACACCCGCCGGTTGGCCGCGAAGGAAATCGTGCAGACTTCCTCGGCGCGGGTGATGCCCACGTAGGCCAGCCGCCGTTCCTCCTCGAGCCCCTTGAGCCCGGTCTCGTCCATCGACCGTTGCGACGGGAACAGCCCATCCTCCCACCCCGGCAGGAACACGGCGGGAAATTCCAGCCCCTTGGCCGCATGCAGCGTCATGATCGATATCTTCTCGTCCGCGTCGTCGCTTTCATTGTCCATGATCAGCGCGACGTGTTCCAGGAAGCCCTGCAGGTTCTCGAAGGATTCCAGTGCCTTGATCAGTTCCTTGAGGTTCTCCAGACGGCCCGGCGCCTCGGGCGTCTTGTCGTTCTGCCACATCTCGGTGTAGCCGGATTCATCCAGGATGATCTCGGCCAGTTCCATGTGGCTGACCGATGTATCCCCCGTCATCCGCCCCCAACGCGCCAGGCTTTCGACCAGGTGACGCAGCTGGTTGGCGCCCTTGCCCTTGATCAACCCGGTTTCGACCGCGATCGCCGCGCCTTCCACCAGGCTTACGCCATTGCTGCGGGCAGCCACCTGGATCGTCTGTTGCGCCTTGTCGCCCAGACCCCGTTTCGGCGTGTTGACGATGCGTTCGAACGCCAGGTCGTCGTCGGGCGACACCACCAGCCGGAAATAGGCCATGGCATCGCGGATCTCCATCCGTTCGTAAAAGCGCGGGCCGCCGATGACCTTGTAGGGCAGACCGATGGTCAGGAACCTGTCCTCGAACGCCCGCATCTGGTGGGACGCCCGCACCAGGATCGCCATCTGGTTCAGCGAATAGGGATGCATGCCACGGGTGCCGCGCTGCATCGATTCGACTTCCTCGCCGATCCAGCGCGCCTCTTCCTCGCCGTCCCAATGGCCGATCAGGCGCACCTTCTCGCCCTCCTGCGCATCGGTCCACAGCGTCTTGCCCAACCGCCCCTCGTTCCCGGCGATCACGCCGGACGCGGCGGCCAGGATATGCGGGGTCGACCGGTAATTCTGTTCCAGCCGCACAACATGGGCACCCGGAAAATCCTTTTCGAACCGCAGGATGTTGCCCACCTCGGCGCCGCGCCAGCCATAGATCGACTGGTCGTCATCCCCCACGCAGCAGATGTTCTTGTGCCCCGACGCCAACAGCCGCAGCCACAGGTACTGGGCCACGTTGGTATCCTGATATTCGTCCACCAGGATGTAGCGGAACCAGCGCTGGTATTGCTCCAGCACGTCGGGATGGGCCTGGAAGATCGTCACCATGTGCAGCAGCAGGTCGCCGAAATCGACGGCGTTCAATTCGCGCAGGCGTTCCTGGTACTGGGCGTACAGGCCGACGCCCTTGTGGTTGTAGGCCCCCGCATCCGCCGCCGGCACCTTGCCCGGGGTCAGCGCCCGGTTCTTCCAGCCGTCGATGATGTTGGCCAGCTGGCGCGCCGGCCAGCGCTTGTCGTCGATGCCCGCCGCCTGCACCAGCTGCTTGAGCAGGCGAAGCTGGTCGTCGGTGTCCAGAATCGTGAAATTCGACTTAAGCCCGGCCAGTTCGGCGTGACGGCGCAAGAGCTTCACGCAGATCGAATGGAAGGTGCCCAGCCAGGGCACCCCTTCGATCGCCTGGCCCAGCATGCCGCCCACGCGGTTCTTCATCTCGCGCGCGGCCTTGTTGGTGAAGGTCACGGCCAGGATCTCGTTCGGGCGGGCGGAACCGGTGTTCAGCAGATGCACGATCCGCGCGGTCAGCGCCTTGGTCTTGCCGGTTCCGGCGCCGGCCAGCATCAGGACCGGACCATCCAGGATCTCGACCGCCTCGCGTTGGGCCGGGTTCAGACCGTCAAGATAGGGCATGGGCCGGCTGGCCATCGCGCGCGCCGACAGTGAACTTCGGTCGGCCTGTTCAAAGGCGTCCATGTCATCGAAACTGCTCATGGAAACGATCCTAGCGCGGTTCGGCGGAACGGAAAAGGCTTGTTCGCCGTTCGTTCACTTCAAATCGGCAATCGCCCGCACGTTTTCCTGCAAGAAAACGGCACGGGAAATTCGAATTTTCCGGCAAGGGCCCGAGCCCTCTGGACTTAGGCGTTAACTTTGCACAGGGTCCGGCCCGTGGACCTGCACCAGACATATCCCGGGCTATCCGATCTGCGCGCCCGCGCCCGGCGCCGGCTGCCGGCGTTCGTGTGGGAATACCTGGACAGCGCGACGGGAACCGAGGCCACCAAGCACCGCAATCGCGCCGCGCTGGACCGAATCGGGTTCGAACCGTCGATCCTGCACGGGGCCTTCACCCCCGACCTGACCGCCCCGCTTCTGGGCCATGATTTTCCCTTGCCCGTGGGCATCGCGCCGGTCGGCATGTCCGGCCTGATCTGGGAACGGGCCGAAATCCACCTGGCGCGCGCCGCCGCCAGGGCCGGCATCCCCTATTCGATGTCCACCGTCGCCACCCGGTCGCCCGAAGACGTGGCGCCGCACCTGGGCGATCACGGCTGGTTCCAGCTGTACCCGCCCAAGGACGAAGGCATCCGCAAGGACATGCTGGCGCGCGCGAAGGACGCCGGATTTACAGGGCTGGTTCTGACGGTCGACGTGCCCGTCGCCTCGCGCCGCGAACGCCAGACCCGGTCGGGGCTGAAAAGCCCGCCCAAGCTGACGCCGCGCCTTTTGGCGCAGGTGGCGATGTGCCCGGCCTGGGCCTGGGCGATGAAGGGCGAACGCGACATCCACATGCGCACGCTCGACAAGTATTCCGACCTGCAGGCCAACCTGCCGCCGACCGAACACATCGGATACCTGCTGCGCACCTCGCCCGACTGGCATTACCTGCGTTGGCTGCGCGAGCATTGGGATGGCCACCTGATCGTGAAAGGCGTGCTGCGCGGATCCGACGCAGCCGCATTGGAAGCCGAAGGGGTCGACGCGATCTGGGTATCCAACCACGCCGGCCGTCAGTTCGATGCTGCACCCGCATCCATCGAATCCCTGCCCCGGATCCGCCAGAACACCACGCTGCCGGTAATCTTCGACAGTGGCATCGAAGGCGGGCTGGACATCCTGCGCGCCATCGCCCTGGGCGCCGATTTCGTCATGCTGGGCAGGGGCTTCCACTATGCCCTTGCCGCCCTGGGCCCCGAAGGCCCGGCCCACCTGGTCGACATCCTCGCCAAGGACATGGCCGCGAACATGGGGCAACTGGGCGCCAAGGACCTCAAATCCCTGCCGCCGGCCTTTTTGCTGGACGATCACCTGAAAATATAACCATTCTGCACTGCAGAACCGGGGCCGCAAGCCGCGCTTGGACCAAAGACCGTATTGTGCGGCGCAAGGTCTTAACGTGTGGTTAACGCTGACGGGGCCGGTGAGGACTGGGAAGGGAAGAGGACCAGCATGACCGAATTTCGCAAGATTCTGGTGGCCAACCGCGGCGAGATCGCGATCCGCGTGATGCGCGCCGCAAACGAGATGGGCAAGCGCACCGTCGCTGTCTTTGCCGAAGAGGACAAGCTGTCGCTGCACCGCTTCAAGGCGGACGAGGCCTATCGCATCGGCGAAGGACTGGGCCCGGTGCAGGCCTACCTTTCCATCCCCGAGATCATCCGCGTCGCCAAGGATTGCGGCGCCGACGCGATCCACCCGGGCTACGGCCTGCTGTCCGAGAACCCCGAATTCGTCGACGCCTGCGACGCCGCCGGCATCACCTTCATCGGGCCCAGGGCCGAAACCATGCGCGCCCTTGGCGACAAGGCATCGGCCCGCAAGGTCGCCATCGAGGCCGGCGTGCCCGTCATCCCCGCGACCGAAGTGCTGGGCGACGACATGGAGCTGATCGCGAAGGAGGCGGCCGAGATCGGCTATCCGCTGATGCTCAAGGCCTCGTGGGGCGGCGGCGGCCGGGGGATGCGCCCGATCATGGACCCGTCCGAGCTGAAGGAAAAGGTGCTGGAAGGCCGGCGCGAGGCCGAGGCGGCGTTCGGCAATGGCGAAGGCTACCTGGAAAAGATGATCCTGCGCGCCCGCCACGTCGAGGTTCAGATCCTCGGCGACAAGCACGGGCACATGTACCACCTGTTCGAACGCGACTGTTCGGTTCAGCGGCGCAACCAGAAGGTCGTCGAACGCGCGCCCGCCCCCTACCTGACCGAAGACCAGCGGGCCGAGATCTGTGACCTGGGCTACCGGATCTGCAAGCACGTGAACTATGAATGCGCCGGCACGGTCGAATTCCTGATGGATATGGAAACCGGCCATTTCTACTTCATCGAGGTGAACCCCCGCGTGCAGGTGGAACACACGGTGACGGAGGAAGTCACCGGCATCGACATCGTGCGCGCCCAGATCCTGATCGCCGAGGGCAAGACCATCGCCGAGGCCACCGGCAAGGCGAACCAGTCCGAGGTGCGACTGAACGGCCACGCGATCCAGGCCCGGATCACCACCGAGGATCCGCAGAACAACTTCATCCCCGATTACGGCCGCATCACCGCCTATCGCGGGGCCACCGGCATGGGGATCCGGCTGGACGGCGGCACCGCCTATTCCGGCGCCGTGATCACGCGGTACTACGATTCGCTGCTGGAAAAGGTCACCGCCTGGGCGCCCACACCCGAAATGGCCATCGCCCGCATGGACCGCGCCCTGCGCGAATTCCGCATTCGGGGCGTGTCCACCAACATCGCCTTTGTCGAGAACCTGCTGAAGCACCCGACGTTCCTTTCGAACGAATACACCACCAAGTTCATCGACACGACCGACGCGCTGTTCGACTTCGTCCAGCGCCGCGACCGGGCCACCCGGATCCTGACCTATATCGCCGACATCACCGTCAACGGTCACCCCGACGTCGCCGGCCGCCCCCGTCCGCCGGCCACCATCAAGCTGCCCGTCGCGCCGCGCCCGATGGCCGACAGCCCCGCGCCCGGCACCAAGCAGATCCTGGACGAACAGGGTCCGCAGGCGGTGGCCGACTGGATGGCCGCGCAGGACAGGCTGCTGATCACCGACACCACCATGCGCGATGCGCCGCAATCGCTGCTGGCCACGCGGATGCGGTCGCTCGACATGATCAAGATCGCGCCGAACTACGCGCGCGACCTGCCCAACCTGTTCAGCGTCGAATGCTGGGGCGGCGCGACCTTTGACGTGGCCTACCGCTTCCTGCAGGAATGCCCCTGGCAGCGCCTGCGCGACCTGCGCGCTGCGATGCCCAACGTGATGACCCAGATGCTGCTGCGCGGGTCGAACGGGGTCGGTTATACGAACTATCCCGACAACGTGGTGCAATCCTTTGTCGCCCAGGCGGCCGAAACCGGCATCGACCTGTTCCGCGTCTTCGACCCGCTGAACTGGGTCGAGAACATGCGCGTCGCCATGGATGCGGTGCTGGACTCGGGCAAGGTGCTGGAAGGCGCGATCTGCTATACCGGCGATATCCACGATCCGGACCGGGCCAAGTACAACCTCAAGTACTATGTCGACATGGGCAAGGAACTGAAGGCTGCCGGGGTGCATGTGCTGGGCCTGAAGGACATGGGCGGGCTGGTCAAACCCCGCGCCGCCACCGTGCTGGTCAAGGCGCTGAAGGAAGAACTGGGCCTGCCGATCCACTTCCACACCCATGACACCGCCGGCATCGCCTGTGCATCGATCTTCGCCGCGGCCGAGGCCGGGGTTGATGCAGTCGACGGGGCGATGGATGCGCTCTCGGGCAACACATCCCAGGCGACGCTGGGCACGCTGGTTGAGGCGTTGAAGCATTCCGACCGAGACACGCAGCTGGATATCGAGGCGATCCGTCGGATTTCCAACTACTGGGAATCGGTGCGCAACCACTACGTGGCGTTTGAATCCGGCATGCAGTCGCCTTCGTCCGAGGTCTATCTGCACGAAATGCCGGGCGGCCAGTTCACAAACCTCAAGGCGCAGGCCAGGTCCATGGGGCTGGAAGACAAGTGGCACGAGGTCGCCAAGGCCTATGCCGACGTGAACCAGCTGTTCGGCGACGTGATCAAGGTGACGCCCATCGCCAAGACCGTCGGCGACCTGGCGCTGATGCTGGTCAGCCAGGGGATCAGCACCGAGGAACTGCTGAAGCCGGAAACCGAATTTTCCTTCCCCGACAGCGTGATCACGCTGATGAAGGGCAATGTCGGCCAGGCGCCCGGCGGCTTCCCCCCGGCCATCGTCAAGAAGGTGCTGAAGGACGAGGAACCGATCACCGTGCGCCCCGGATCACTGCTGCCGCCTGCCGACATGGAGGCCGAGCGCAGGAAGCTGATCGAGACATACGAGGTCGAGATCGATGACGAGGACCTGAACGGCTACATGATGTATCCCAAGGTCTTCACCGATTACCTGGAACGCCACGCGATCTATGGCCCCGTGCGCACCCTGCCGACCAAGACGTTCTTCTACGGCATGGAACCGGGCGAGGAGATCACGGCGGAAATCGATCCGGGCAAGACGCTTGAGATCCTGTTCCAGACGATTTCCGAAACCGACGAAAAGGGCGAGGTGCGGGTGTTCTTCGAACTGAACGGCCAGCCCCGGGTGATCCGCGTGCCCAACCGCAAGATGGCGGGATCGGCGGCGATGCGGCCCAAGGCGGATCCGTCGAACCCCAACCACGTGGCGGCGCCCATGCCGGGTGTCGTGGCCTCGGTCGCGGTGCAGGCCGGCGCCACGGTCAAGCCGGGCGACATGCTGCTGACCATCGAGGCGATGAAGATGGAAACCGGCATGCACGCCGACCGCGATGCCAAGGTCAAGGCGGTGCACGTGCAGCCGGGCAGCCAGATCGACGCCAAGGACCTGCTGATCGAATTCGAATAGGATTCAATGCCACCAAAATGCCCCAAAGCGGTTTCTTTCCCGCCTTGGGGCGCAGGCAGACTGCCCGCCAGTTAGGGAGTCTGCCCCATGCGTTTCATTTCCGGTGCCCTGTCGGCCGTCCTTGTCCTGCTGATCGGCGCGGTGGCCTACACGGCGCTGAACCCGCTTGCACCGCGCGCCGTCTCCGCGACCCTGCAGACGGACTTGCCTGACATCTCCCCCGCCGCGTCCTTCGCCGGATCCCCGAAGGGGCACGTCCCCCTGCCGAGCGAAGCCCAGATCATCCTGCAGCTCCCCGCCCGATCGGCCGAGGTCATCGCAGCCCGGCCCGTCCCCGTCGCGGGTCCCGCGGCGCCCGGTCCGGTGCCCGAAAAGGCCCGCGCTACCGCTCTTGATACCGCTCTTGATATGGCGCCCAAGACCATCCCGCTGCCGCATCCCACGGTCGACGCCCGATCCCAACCACCCTCCACCCAGTCCCCTCTTTTGCCCCCCGACCTCGCCCCCGAACTGGCCCCCGTCCTCGCCCCCGTCCTGGCCCCCAACCTGGCCGACCCGTCGACCACGATGCCGCCCGAGGACGTGAACGTGGCCACCATGCAGGACATGCCGGTCAAACGCCCTGTCACCTGGCGCCCCCCGGCCGACGCCACGGCCCCCGAACCGCCCGCGATCGAAACCGACGCCGCGCCGGTCGACATGGTCTATGTGTCGGGCAAACGGGTGAACATGCGGTCCGGCCCCGGGTCGCGCTATGACTGGGTCGCCAGCCTGGCGCGTGGCACCGGCCTTGTGCTGATCGAAAAGCGCAACCGCTGGTACAAGGTCCAGACCGAACTTGACGGCCGGGTGGTGACCGGCTGGATGGCAGCGTCCTTCCTGACGACAGACCGAACCGACACCTGATCCCGGGCGGCCTTCTCCCGACCTGTCGGAAAATTTCGATTTCAAGCGTCGGAAGCCGCGACGTCGCGCGTTTCACCCTCAAACGCGACAAAAGCAGGGAGAATGACATGAGGTGTCTCGACAGGATCAAGGTCGGCCTTCTGGTGGCGGCCATCGGCGTCGCCGTTCTGAGCCAGCACATCGGCCCCGCCCCGGCCCCGATCCACTGGCACAGCAACACCCAGGCGGACGAGGTCGGGCTTCCGACGCCCTATGTCCTGTTCGGCTGACCGGCGGCGACCCTGCGTTTCGCGGGCCGGCAATTTTTTTCGGCCCGCCCGCGATTTTGCTCTTGCAGCCGGACGGCACACTTTATAATTCCGCTCTACCCAATGGACGCGGGCGTAGCTCAGGGGTAGAGCATTACCTTGCCAAGGTAAGGGTCGAGAGTTCGAATCTCTTCGCCCGCTCCAATTGGGATCTTCGGGACAAGTCAGATGCAGGCCAGCGCACGCGCTGCCCCTTGGCCTGTCCGGGGCCTTTGTCGCGACCGGGTGACGCCCGACCGCTTCCCTTGCGACAGGCCGCCAACTTTCTTCTTGCGCTCGGGATCCGAAACCAATACGTCACGCCCTACCCAAAGGACGCGGGCGTAGCTCAGGGGTAGAGCATTACCTTGCCAAGGTAAGGGTCGAGAGTTCGAATCTCTTCGCCCGCTCCACTATCTCTCTTGCAGAGAACGACCAAAGGGCCGCCAACGCGCGGCCCTTCGTCGTTTCCGGCCCCCTTTTCCGCCCCGTGCATCCGCGCAGACCCCCTGTGCGCTCTTGATCCGCAGGATCCGGGTCGCTCCGCTGCGCGTCTCCCGGCTTTGCTGAGCCGGTCAGAGCCAGCCACAGGAGACCCCAATGCGCTTTGCAGACAAGACCATCATCGTCACCGGCGCCAGCAGCGGCATCGGCCGCGCCGCCGCCCGTCTTCTGGCGGCCGAGGGCGCCAACCTTGTCATCACCGCCCGCCGCGCCGACCGGCTGGACGCCCTGCGGGCCGACCTGGCCGACACCCCCGGGGACATCACCGCCCTGCCCGGCGACATCCGGTCCGAAGACCACGCGAAAGCGCTGGTCGATTGCGCGGTCCGAACCTTCGGGGGCCTCGACGGCGCCTTCAACAACGCGGGCACCACCGGCGCGGCCGGCCCTGTTCCCGACATGACCGCCGAAGGCTGGGCCGAGGTGCTGGACACCAACCTGACGGCGGCGGCCTATGCGGCCAAGTACCAGGTCCCGGCGCTGATCGCGCGCGGCGGCGGGTCGGTCGTTTACACCTCGTCCTTCGTGGGTCACGCCATCGGCCTGCCCGGCATGGGCGCCTATGGCGCGGCCAAGGCGGGGCTCGTGGGGCTGGTCAGGGTGCTGGCGGCGGAACACGGGGCGCAGGGCATTCGCGTCAACGCGCTGATGCCGGGCGGAACCATGACCGAGATGGCGGGCGACGACCCGGCCTTCCACGACTGGGTCCGGGGCCTGCACGCGCTGAAACGCATCGCCGAGCCCGAAGAGATCGCGCAGGGGGCGCTGTTCCTGCTGTCCAATCAGGCGTCTTTCGTCACCGGATCGGCGCTTTATGCCGATGGCGGCAATTCTATCTGCAAGACGTGATCGGAACGCCCTTCAGAACGCCTTGAACGTCATCGTCGTCAGCGACCGTTCGATATCGGGGATCGTGAGCAGGTGATCGTTGATGTACTTGCCCACGTCCTCGCCCGTCGGGATGTAGAGCTTCATGAGCAGATCGAAATCTCCGGACGTGGAATACAGCTCGGAATGAATCTCGCGCAGGGCGATATCCTCGGCCACCTTGTAGGTCTTGCCGGGTTTGCAGCGGATCTGGATGAAGACGCAGATGGTCATCGGGGATCTCCTTGATTGGCCCGCAAGCTGTCATGGGGCGGGCAGCGTTGCAATCCCCCGCACCGCTCGGGTACAGGGAACCAGACCACACAGGATCCGCCCATGCGACGCGCCCAGATCAACCGCAAGACCGCCGAAACCGATATCACCGTGTCGGTCAACCTTGACGGCACCGGCAGCTATGACAACCGGACCGGGGTCGGGTTCTTCGACCACATGCTGGACCAGCTGGCGCGCCACGCGCTGATCGACATGCACGTCAAGGCGGTGGGCGATCTGCACATCGACGATCACCACACGGTCGAGGACGTGGGCATCGCGCTGGGTCAGGCGCTGACCCAGGCCATGGGCGACAAGAAGGGGATCACGCGCTATGGCGCATGCCTTCTGCCGATGGACGACGCCCTGGTGCGGGCCGCGCTGGACCTGTCGGGCCGGCCCTACCTGGTGTGGAACGTCGCGATGACATCGCCCAAGATCGGCACATTCGACACCGAACTGGTGCGCGAATTCTTCCAGGCGCTGTCGACCCACGGCGGGATCACCCTGCACATCGACCAGCTGCACGGGCTGAATTCGCACCACATCGCCGAGGCCACGTTCAAGGCCGTCGCCCGCGCCCTGCGCGACGCGCTGGAAACCGATCCGCGCAAGGCGGATGCGGTGCCTTCGACCAAGGGCACGCTGTAAGGTCAGGCGATGGCCGGGACAGGCGCCCGGCCCCGCCGCACGATCCATTCCGCCACCAGCGCATTCGGCACCCAGCAGGCCCAGGCGACGATCAGGTAGCCGGTGTCGAACCCCAGTGTCATGGCCAGCAGCGGCAGGTAAAGCCTGAGCGTGATCGCCGCCATTGTCAGCGCGGCGGACCGGATCATCCAGTTGCGATGTTCGGCGATCCGCCCGGCCATCGCCAGCCGCACCGCCTGCCCCGTCACCCGCAGCCACAGCACCGCCAGCAGGCCAAATCCCGTTCCCGCCACCGGCCCGGCATCGGTGGTCATCGCCAAGGCGATGCCGCCCAGCCCCGCGATCAGGATCGCCAGCGCATAGGTCCGGCCCAGCCAGCGGTGCAGCCCCGGGCGCCGCGCGCGCAGCCGTGACCAGAACTGGAATGGCACCAGGGCCAGCGCCACGGGGGCAAACCCGACATGGGCGATGAACGCCCAGGGCCTGTCCAGCCAGTGATGCAGCATCGGTTCCATCCAGGTCCCGACGCCCAGGACAAAGCGGTAGGAGACCAGCGCGATCGCCAGCGCCAGGACCCAGACAAAAAGGAAACGCAAGACGGCGGACAGGGACATCGGGAACACTCCGGGTCAGATAAACTTGACAGTGTAAAGATCACGTCGATCAGAAATCACGTCATCTTGACGCTGTCAAGTTCCTGTCCTACCCCTGCCCCATGACCCATCCCAAACCCGCCCATCATCACGGCAACCTGCGCGCGGCGCTGATCCATGCCGGCATCGACCTGCTGGAAGACGGCGGACCCGAGGCGCTGACGCTGCGCAAATGCGCCCTGCGCGCCGGCGTCTCGCACGCCGCCCCCGCGCATCACTTCGACGGGCTCGCCGGGCTGAAAGAGGCCATCGCGGGCGAGGCTTTCCACCGGTTCTCCGCCTCGATGCTGAAGGCCGTGGCAACCGGCGATCCGTCACCGCGCGGCAGGCTGAAGTCGATCTGCCGGGGCTACCTGCAATTCGGCCTTGATCACCCTGCGCTGCTGGACCTGATCTTTGGCGTGCCGGCCCCTGTCCCGCAGGATATCGACCCCGATGCAAAGGACGAGACCGCCTATGGCGTCCTGCGCCAGACCTGCGCGCCCTTCGTGCCCCAAGGCACCCCGCGCGAGGTGATCGAAGCGCAGGTCTGGTCGCTGATCCACGGCTACACGCTGCTGTTCATCTCGGGCCGTCTGAACTGCCGCGCGCCGCGCGCTGTCGAGGATGGTCCCTTCGATGCGGTCATGGCGCTGCTGGACCGGGTGGGCGTCGATCCGGCACCTTGACCCCGGCGCCATTTGTCTTCACTTGATCGCCGGACCCAGGACCAGGAGGTGCCCCGCCATGCTGACCGCGATCGTCGACTACGAAGCCGGCAACCTCCATTCCGCCGAAAAGGCGTTCCAGCGCATGGCACGCGAGACCGGCGCGGGCGAGGTCATCGTCACCGACAAGGCCGAGGTCGTGGCAAGGGCCGACCGCATCGTGCTGCCCGGCGACGGCGCCTTCCCGGCCTGCATGTCGGAACTGAAGGGCCACAAGGGCATCTTTGACGCCATGGTCGAGGCGGTCACCGTCAAGGGCCGCCCCTTCATGGGGATCTGCGTGGGCATGCAGCTGATGGCCACGCGCGGGCTGGAATACCAGGACACGCCCGGGCTGGGCTGGATCGCGGGCGAGGTCGACAGGATCGTGCCATCGGATCCCGCGCTGAAGGTGCCGCACATGGGCTGGAACGATCTGGTGCTGGACGGCGATCACCCGGTCTTTGCCGGGATCCAGACCGGCGATCACGCCTATTTCGTCCATTCCTACCACTTCCGCACCACCGATCCCGCGCAGACGCTGGCCCACGTGGATTACGGCGGCCCGGTGACGGCGGTGGTCGGGCGCGACACCATCATCGGCACCCAGTTCCACCCGGAAAAAAGCCATGCCGCCGGTCTCAGGATGATCGCCAACTTCCTGACCTGGACGCCCTGAGCGCTACTTCACCCGCGTCCAGTCCTGGCCGCGGCAGATCACGCCGCCCGCGACGCAGCCCTTGACCGTCAGGGTCTGCCCCGACAGCGCCATCTTGGCCTTGTAGGTCTTGCCCGTGTCCGGCGCCCAGATCCTGCCGCCGCCATAGGCATTGCCGCCCTCGGCCGTCATGTCCCAGATCAGCGCCTTGCCCAGGTTTTCGTACTCCGGCGACGGGTCCCCGCCCGCCTTGAAGGCCTTGGCAATTGTCCCGCACAGGGCGGCGCCGCAGGGCGCGATGGTCACGTACAGATGGCCGCCGCTTTCGCCCTCGGCGGTCCGCCAGGTGCCTTCGACCGGATCGGCGGCCAGCGGGCCGGCCACCAGCGCCAGAAGCGCCGCGGCGCGGATGATGGGTGTCATGACGGATCCTCCTCCTCTGTCGCCTCAAGGCTGAGCATCCACCCGGAGAGCGATCAAGCCTGACGCGACGGCGCGTTGCGCCACGTCGCGTCACGTGCCATATGGCCCGAAACCTGCCCGAACCCGTATTATCCGGAGCCTCCGATGATCCTCTACCCCGCCATCGATCTCAAGGACGGCCAGGCCGTGCGCCTGCTGCGCGGCGACATGGACAAGGCCACCGTCTTCAACGACGATCCGGCGGCCCAGGCGAAGGCCTTTGTCGACGCGGGCTGCGAATGGCTGCACCTGGTGGATCTGAACGGCGCCTTCGAAGGCACCCCCGTCAATGCCGCCCCGGTCGAGTCGATCCTGGCGGCCTGCAAGGTGCCGGCGCAGCTGGGCGGCGGCATCCGCGACATGGCCACGATCGAAACCTGGCTCGACAAGGGGCTGGCGCGCGTGATCCTGGGCACCGTGGCGGTGGAAAACCCCGACCTGGTGCGCGAGGCCGCGCGGGCGTTTCCCGGCAAGGTCGCCGTCGGCATCGACGCGCGCGGCGGCCGGGTGGCCACCCGGGGCTGGGCCGAAGAGACCGACACCGACGCCACCGACCTGGCCCGCAGCTTCGAGGACGCGGGCGTCGCGGCGATCATCTACACCGACATCAACCGCGACGGCGCCATGCAGGGCCCCAATATCGAAGCCACGGCGGCGCTGGCCCGGGCGGTGTCGATCCCGGTGATCGCTTCGGGCGGGGTGTCGTCGCTGGAAGACCTGATCGCGCTGCGCGATTGCGGCGCCGGGCTGAACGGCGCCATCTCGGGGCGGGCGCTGTATGACGGGGCCATCAACCTGGGCGGGGCGCTTGCCGCCCTGCGGCACTGACGCAGATGCGCCGCGCTGCCGTCTACCTTGTTCTCAAGGGCGGCATCCTGATCTGTTTTCTGCCCATCGGCTTCGTCGGCTGGGCGTCGTATTTCGCGGAACGGCACGGCTGCACGCTGAACGATGATATCGTCTTTCCCTGCGTGGTGGAGGGTATCGATTACGGCCAACGGCTGCACTGGGCCTATGACGCCAGCTGGCTGCTGTTCTTCACCATGCCGGTGGCGGTCCTGCTTCTGGCGCTGGCCATCGCGCTGTCTCTCTATGAAGCCCTGGGCAGCGGATAGGCAAAGCGGCGTCACGGCCACTTGCCCGGGCCGCGCGAGGGTCTATAAGGCGGACATGCTCAAGACCCGTGTGATCCCCTGTCTCGATGTCGCCGATGGCCGCGTGGTCAAGGGCGTCAATTTCGTCGATCTTGTCGATGCCGGCGACCCGGTGGAAAGCGCCCGCGCCTATGACGCCGCCGGCGCGGACGAGATCTGTTTCCTCGACATCCATGCAACGCACGAGAACCGCGGCACCATGTACGACGTGGTCACCCGCACGGCCGAGCAATGCTATATTCCGCTGACCGTGGGCGGCGGTGTGCGCACCAAGGACGACGTGCGCGCCCTGCTGCTGGCCGGCGCCGACAAGGTCAGTTTCAATTCGGCCGCCGTGGCCAATCCGGACGTGGTGGCCGAAGCCGCCGACGTCTTCGGCAGCCAGTGCATCGTGGTGGCCATCGACGCCAAGACCGTCAGCCCCGGCAAGTGGGAAATCTTTACCCACGGCGGCCGCCGCCCGACCGGGATCGACGCGGTGGACTTCGCGCGAACCGTAGCGGCGAAGGGGGCCGGAGAGATCCTGCTGACCTCGATGGACCGCGACGGCACCAAGTCGGGGTTCAACATCCCCCTCACCCGCACGATCGCGGACGCGGTGGACATTCCCGTCATCGCGTCGGGCGGGGTCGGCACACTGGACCACCTGGTGGAAGGCGTGACCGAAGGCCATGCCAGCGCCGTGCTGGCGGCCTCGATCTTCCATTTCGGCACCTATTCCATCGGCGAGGCCAAGGCGCACATGGCCGCCGCCGGCATCGCGGTGAGGCCGGCATGACCGTTCTGGACGCCCTGTTCGAGACGATCGAGGCCCGGCGCGGCGCGGATCCCGAAACCAGCTGGACGGCAAAGCTGTTCGCCAAGGGGCCGGAGAAATGCGCCGAGAAGTTCGGGGAAGAGGCCGTCGAGGCGATCATCGAGGCGGTGAAGGGCGATCGTGAGCGGCTGACCTCGGAAGCGGCCGACGTGCTGTATCACCTGCTGGTCATGCTGGCGGCACGGGACGTGGCGCTGTCGGATGTGCTGGACGAACTTGCCCGGCGCCAGGGTCTGAGCGGGATCGAGGAAAAGGCCAGCCGCTGAGCCCGGCCCAGAAAATGTGGACACATTTTCTCGCCCCCCCGATTTTCTTCGACGAAGAAAACCACCCCTCACAGTTTCGACGAAATCACCCCGGTCGCGAATCCCGCCTTGCGCAATTCGCCAAACAGCCGCTGGTGTTCGATCTTCGGACAGCGGTCCTGCACCACGTCGATCCCGCGCGCCTCGGCCATGGCCGCCGCTTGCGCGCTTTCGACCCCGATCTGCATCCAGACCGTCTTGAGATTTGGAAACACCGCGATCGCCTCCTCGACGATCCCCGGCACCGCTTCGGACTTGCGAAAAATGTCGACCATGTCCACGTCCGGCCCCGCTTCGGCCAGCGTGGCGACCGCCACCTCGCCGAACAGCCGCTGCCCCGCCGCCTTCGGATTGACCGGGATCACCCGGTAGCCTTTCAGCGACAGGTAGCGCCCCACGAAATAGCTGGGCCGCAGGGGATCCGGCGACAGGCCCACCATCGCGATGACCTTCGTGCCTGCCAGGATCCGTTTCAGGATCGAATCGTCGTAATCTGCCATGGGTCCGATCCTAGAGCTGTGCAAGCCGACAGCCCAGCCGCCAAGTGCAGCCCCCGCGAAAGAAAAAAGCGCCCAGGGCGTACCCTGGGCGCAGTGTCGGAACGAGGGACAGTGAAGTGGAGCACGGAGGTTCCGGTCCGTGTCCTGAAGGTGACATAAGAAAATTATCTCACCTTGGAATAGCATCTCGCAGGGATGTGAACAGAAGGTGACGGCGATCGCCTGTGCGCCGGTCAGTAGCCCGAACTGCGCAGGATGTCCGGCCAGTTGGCGTCCGCGCGCGCGATATTGCCCGGCATGTCCTCGAGCCAGCGGTCGTGGGTGGCCTCGTCCTGGGTCAGGTACAGCCGCCCGCTCGACAATTGCCAGGCCCGGGGACTGCCCGGCTTCAGCTGGCCCTGCGACAGGGCATAGGCGCAATAGCCGCCGTAACGGGGCGCCATGGACCAGGGATTCGCCTCGAAGATGTCGCGATGCGCGGGGGTCGCGAAATACCACACCGCGCCCTTCCACATCAGCCCGATGTCCCGGCGCCCGCGCCGGGGTTCGCGCGCCGCGAAATAGCTCACCGCGTCATAGCCATCCAGCGCCACACCGTCCGTCGCGCAGAACACCGCCCGATAGGCCAGTGCCGGGCCGGCGGCCAGGCCGACTCCGGCGGCGGCGCTGGTGGCAAGGAACTGACGGCGGTTCATCTGGCTGGGGGCTCCGGCTGGGGGGATGATATGTTCTCCCCCCAAATTGGCCGACCGGCGCGCCGCCGCCAAGACCGGCAACGCAGATGTGAGCGGTGTTGCAAAGCCTCTCACGCGACTGTGCGCAGGCCTTGCGCAGGCGGTCACGCCCGTTGCGTTGCGTAAAGCGCGATGGCCGCCGCGTTCGACACGTTGAGCGATCCAAAGCCCCCCGCCGCGTCGATGCGCACCAGCCGGTCCACCGTCTCGCGCGTCTTGGGGCGCAGCCCGGGCCCTTCGGCCCCCAGCACAAGGGCCACGGGGCGGTCGCCATGCCCCTCCAGCGCGGTTTCCAGCGTCACCTCGCCTTCGCCGTCCAGCCCCAGCACCAGGTAGCCCATGTCCTGCAATGACGTGATCGCCTCGGAGAGGTTGCGTACCCTCAGGTAGGGCTGGCGTTCCAGCGCGCCGCTGGCCGTCTTGGCCAGCGCACCGGTTTCGGGCGCCGAATAATGCCAGGGCGCGATCACCGCCGAGGCGCCCAGCACCTCGGCCGACCGCAGGATGGCGCCCACGTTGTGCGGGTCGGTCACCCGGTCCAGCAGCAGCACGCGCGGCGCCGACGTTTCGCCGATACAGACATCCTCCAGCCGTCCCCAATCCAGCGGCCTGACCTCAAGCGCCGCGCCCTGGTGCACCGACGCCGGATCGATCGGCGCGCTGAACTTGCGCGGTTCCTCGACCTCGGGCGTCAGGCCCGATGCCGCGATGGCATCTTCCAGCTTGGCCTGCGCATTCGGCGTCACCAGCAGCCGCAGTTTTTCGCGCCGCGGATTCTGCAGCGCGTCGCGCACCGCATGCAGGCCGAACAGCCAGACGGTTTCCGTCTTGGCGGCCTTTTTCGCCTGTTCCTTTTCCACGACCCATTTGGGCTTTTTCATCTTCGGCCTCGCATCTGCATCTGACGTCGGGAAACCTCGGTTTTTCCTGTTGACGCCCCTTGGACGCGCTTGTAATCACGCCTCCACGCCGGGTGCAACGCCCGGAGATGGGCGACAGGCCGCAAGGTGTGGCAGGGGACTGTAACTCCCTCGCGGAGACGCACGCCTGGTTCGATTCCAGGGTCGCCCACCATCCCACACTTTGGGGTGAAAAAATCCGCTAACACCTTGAAAGGAAAGGTGGTTTTAGCGGTTCGATAGCCGGTTTCGCGGTTATATCGCAAAGGCTCCGCAAAGGTCAGTTTCAGCACTGTTCTCTTGAGAGGCAGGCTTCCCTTTTCGTAGATATTCCAAGGATTTGCCAAGAACCCCAGCGCGTGTTCGATAAACTCCTCGAACCTGCCCTGCGGAGGCACCGACTGAGCCGCTTGTTCGGCCAAGTTGATCTTCTGCCGCTCCAGCTTGTTGATGCGGGTCTCATAGGCTTGAATGACCGATGGAGTGGATGCGTCCACGATTCTATCGAGCAGGCCCTCAATCTGGCCTTCGATGTCCTTAATCTGCACGTGTAGCGCCTTGCTGGCGTTAGCTGCTTCTGCAAGGCGCATATCCCAGATATCGGTGAACATCGCCCTTGCCAGCGCGACGAGCTGGCGCGCCGGTTGCAAGGACCGTAGCATGGCTTCGGCTCCATCCTCGATATCGGCGCGCGGGATAGACTTGCGCTTTGAAGCGCAACCCGGCGTGTCGCAGAGTAAATTCGGGTAATGCTTCTTGCGTCCCTTGGACCAGCATGAGGTCAAAGGCTGCCCGCAATCGTCACAAGCCACAAAGCCTCGCAAAGGGAAGTCATCGTTAATGTCTTTCCGCGCAGGCGCATACACATTGCCCTGCAGAGCGGCTTGCACACGCTCGTATGTAGCAAAGCTGATTAGAGGCTCATGGTGGCCCTTGCGGAGGCTCACGCCCCAATCTGGCGCCTCCACATAGCCCGCATAGACGGACCGCTGAAGCATATCCTTAACCCTGCTCGGGTGGACGTAGCCCGACGCACCGCTCTTTGGGAATTCGGGCTTGGCTTCGAGGAAGCGTTTCACTTCCACCTGTGAAGCGAACCTGCCATGGGCGAAGCCCTCCAACGCCTCGGCAATGATCGATGCCACCGGCTCATCGCGCACCAGCAGCTTGCCGTGCACCTTGTCTTTCGCGTAGCGATAGCCGACCGGCGGATGGAAGACATGATAGCCTTTCTCCACGCGGGCCTTCATTTTCTGGACCACCTGGCGACTATTCTGTTCACGTTCCAGCTGGCCCTGAGCGGCGATCACGGTTTCGATGAAACGGCCTTCGGGTGTATCCTCGAAACGGAAGTTCAGGCATTCGACGCTGGCACCTTGAGCTACCCCCCGAAATTCGGACACTGACATAAGCTACGATTTGCAGTCTGCTGATCTTCGACGAGAAGGAGATCAGAGATGTCGAAACGGAAGCAGCACGCGCCTGAGTTCAAGGCGAAGGTCGCGCTGGAAGCCCTGAAAGGCGAGGAGACGGCCGCCGAGCTGGCAAGCCGGTTCGGGGTGCATCCGACGATGATCCATCAATGGAAGCGAGCCCTGCTCGAAGGCGCCTCCGGTGTGTTCGAGCGCGGGGGCCGCAAGAAGCCCGAGATTGACGAGGAGCAGGTGAAGGAGCTCCACGCCAAGATCGGGGAGCTGGCGGTGGCCAACTCTTTTTTGGAACGAAAGCTGAAGCCCTGGGGCGGGAAGTGAGGCGCGGCATGATCGAGCCGGACCACCCGGACCTGTCGATCGGCCAGCAGTGCAAGCTGCTGTCGATCGCGCGCTCGTCTTTCTACTACACGCCCAAGGGCGAGTCTGAGCGGAACCTCGGCCTGATGCGGCGGATCGACGAGCAGTTCCTGGAGACGCCGTTCTTCGGCGTTCGGCAGATGACCTGGCATCTGCGTAACGACGGACACCTTGTGAACGAGAAGCGCATCCGGCGACTGATGCGCCTGATGGGGCTAATGCCGATTTACGAGAAGCCCAACACGAGCAGGCCGACGAAGGGCCACAAGACCTATCCCTACCTGCTCAGAGGTCTGCGGGTGGAACGCCCGAACCAGGTCTGGTGCTCGGATATCACCTACCTGCCCATGCGGCGCGGGTTCCTATACCTCGTGGCGATCATGGACTGGCACACCCGCAAGGTCCTGTCCTGGCGGATCTCGAACACGCTGGAGGCCGACTTCTGTGTCGAGGCGCTGAACGAGGCCATCCACAAGTTCGGCCCGCCAGAGATAATGAATACAGATCAGGGATCCCAGTTCACCTCCTTTGCCTGGACGGATCGGCTCCGCCGGTCCAGCGTGCGCATATCGATGGATGGGAAAGGCCGGTTCCTCGACAACATCTTCATCGAGAGGCTGTGGCGCACCCTGAAATACGAGTGCGTCTACCTGCATGCCTGGGAGACCGGATCGGAGACGAAAGCGGCCATCCGGAAATGGATGAGCTTCTACAACAACCAGCGCCCGCATTCAGCCCTGGGCGGCCAGCCTCCGGCGCTGGTCTACTGGCAGAGAAATGATATCAACCAACCCGATCAGCAGGTGCAACGAGTAGCTTAATTTACGCCAGATCCTGTCCAATAGATGGGGAGTAGCTCACCGCGCTGCGCAAACTCCCGGCGAAGTTTGATATGAAACTCGGTGTCGCGCGCAAAACGCTTCAGGTCATCGAAGATGACCACGTAATTGCGGTCCTTCTCGGAATCGAGATAGGCGAGCATGGCGCGCATCGCGGGGCGCTTCATGAAGTCGCCGCCCCCGCTGATATCGTCGGGAAAGACCATTTCGACCGCGTAGCCGTGTTCTTGCGCGTAGGCGCGGCAACGATGCTCCTGGCTCTCCAGGCCGTGGCCGTCAGTCTTCTGCTTCCTGTCCGAGACACGGCAATAGATCAGCGCAACCTGCGCCTTGTCCGGTTTGAGTTGAGCTTGTGGTTTCATGTAACCCGCCTTTCTTCTTGTGCCGGGGCGCTAGTCGCGCTCCGGGCTATCGTTGAATTCACTCGCGAGACCAGTGTCGTCGGAGGGTAGCACATTCGAATCGTGCGAAGATGCGAGATCAAGGTTTTTCTCGACTTGTCCACAGGCCTGCTGGACAGGATGCACCCCGAAGCCAAGCTCGACAAAGGCCATCATGATGCTCCAGAGCGCGTTCATGATTTCTGCCCGCTGCGCATCGCTCAGCGAGGGGTCATCCAAATAGGCCTGATACTTTTCGACATCGATACCAAGGCTGTGTTCGTTAGCCTTGCGCATCGCGTGATCGAGCGCCTGACTGTGATCTGGCAGCACCGATTTTTCGAACTGGCCAGAAAGCCTATCTGCGGCTTTGTTCGGGGTCTCATCTTTCATACAACCATCCTCGCATCGTTGTGTTGTTTCTAGATCTGGTTGCCCCTATACTTTAGTATACTACCCATAGTAGAATTTTGCAAAATTGAGGGGCGTGTTGGGTGTCCTCACCTCATGCGAAGGCTTGTGCGATATGCCCTCGCGGCACCGAGAGGATTAGGCGGAAAAAAGCGCTCATCGCTTCCTCCACATGATCAGGGGACAGTAGCCCGAGGCCTCGAACCCTTCCGAGACCACGGGCAGGCCGAGATAGCGGCAATAGCTATGCGAGCGCGTGTACTCCCAAAGCAGGTGCGGCGTACCGAAGGTGCTGACGACAAATGCCAGCGCGCCGATGACGATCAGCGGCGTTGCAGGAACCGTCCCGGCAAGCGCAGTCAGAACCGGGCGAAGGACCGGTCGGCGCGACCGTGTGATGGCCCGTTTACCTGCGCGCGCAGAGACAGCGCGTCCGCGCCGGATGCGCATCTTGATCTTGCCCAGATAGCGGGTGCCACCATGAAGCGGGTTATTCGCCACTTGCATGCGCCAGGGCATGACCTCGTGATACCCGGCCTTCATGACGCGTGCGGCCCGCAGGTTCTTGATAAACAGGATTTGCTCATCATCGCTCAAGCGGCGGATTTGATCCGGGGTCAGCAACGGCTTTCTGGATTTGCCAATCGACAGGCTAGGCGTCTCTCCGGGTGTTGCGCCCAAGCCGAAGCTTTCGGAAGAAACCTCTTCCTCGCCCAGCATCTGACTCACAAGCCGGGCGGTCTCCAGGGAAGACACGCCAAAGAACTGCTTTACATCGGTTTGGCTCAGGATCGTGGCCATCGCCTCGCGGCCATAGACACGGGCAATCTCTTCGAGCTCCTGCACCACCATCCAGCACCGCACCCCATAGCCGCCAAGCGCCGTCAGGGCGTTCGGCAGGCCTGGGAGCCGGTAGTTGGTGAACTCATCGAGCAGGAACTGCACCGGCACCGCGTTGTCGCTGCGCACCAGCTCCTTCAGCGCGGCCCAGATCAGCAGGCCGAGCCAGGGCGCGAATACATCCATCCGGGAATAATCACAGACCAGAAACAGCGTGGTCTTTTCGCGCTTCAGATCGGCGAAGCGGAAGTCGCAGTGTGTCATCGACGGGGCAAGCCGCCCGCTGGGACCGAACGCGACCAGGGCTTGCACCGCCCCTTCGCGGAACGATTCAAAGTGTTTGATATTGGCCCGCGCCGTCGCGGCGATGTTCCGGGCGAGCGTGGCCAGTTCTCCGCCAAGGGCAGCACTGTCCCGCGCCTCCTTTAGCAATTCAACGAAGGCACCGTTATCCCCGAGCACGGTGAATGCACCCGGCAGATTGGCCTCGGTCTCCTCCCGCAGCACGCACAGCGCCACAACCACAAACACAATCAGTTTGCGCGTGCCATTCGGCCAGAACGGATCGCGCTCGCCGCCCGGCGGCGGCGGCACCAATTGGAAGGCAAGCGACCAGGCATCCGCAATGACATCCTCTGACGCGCAGGCGAGATCATCCAAGAGGATCTGAAGCGGGTTGTAGCCCGCATTGCCTAGCCCGAACTTATGCCCCGGGTTGACGATGATGACAGGCTGGCCGTGCCGCTCCTCGATCAGCTGCGCCGTCTGCGCGGCCAATTCGCCTTTCATATCCGCCACGATTCTGCTGGTGCCGATGTCGTGGCAGAGCGCCGCCATTACAAAGCCTGTGGTCTTGCCCTTGCGGGCGGGAGAGCACAGCAGACCGTGAACGCACGTGTCAATGAAAAGCGGCTGGCCATCCAAAATGCCCAAGAACAGCCCCTTGGCCTGCCCAAGCCCCGCTTTGCGCGCCTGTTTCACTGTCAACCAGCTGGCCGAGGCCTCGCTACGTTTGGGCCGAAGCGCCCGAAAGATGCGCCCCAGCTTGAGTGTGGCAGCCATCAACTCAGCAACAACGCCGCTCACGCCAATCCCAAAGACGAGCGCCCCGGCGGCCCAGGCATAAAGCCACCATTCGGGGCCAAAACTGCCCGGCTGAACATACGGCCAGCTGTGATAGAGCCCGTATCCGAGCGCAGTCGTGACCAGCAGCTTCTGGATCAGGCCCGCGCCGGGCTTATGAGGAGCGCCGTGCATCACAGCGCTTCCGGGAAATGGCAGGCAGCTTTGGCCTGATCCAGCTGTGCCCGCGTCAAATCAGCGTCGCTCAATTGCGCGGGGCTGACTCGGGTCCAACGCACGGCTTCGCCAGACGTTTGATTGCCGAGCGTGATCTGGCGGCGCAGCCCCCGCACATCGCGGTCCAGATAACACCATGCTTCCGACCAGACTTCGGGCTTCAGGACCGAGGCGAACCGAATGCCGGTCGACACTTTGCCGAAGCGCAGGGTCTCGGTTTGAAACTGGCTGTAGTTCTCGACCAGGCCGTTAAGTGCCTCCAGCTCTTTCCGACGGGCCTCATACTCCGTAGCCTGGCGAACAAGATCGTCGCGTTCGGCTTCCACGGCGCGGTGCGCTGCCTCCAGCGCGGCGAACTTTTCCGCCACGCAGGCGCTGCCCTCCGCCGGGATGCCAGCTATGCAGCGCAGCTGCGTGCCGAGCGCCTTGAGGCCCGGCAGTTGCTCTGCGGCCAGGGACAGTACCAAGGCGATGATCCCTGCGGAGAAGGCGGCCGCCATGGCAAAGCCAATGGCTGTTCCGAACATGCCCTTGAGCGCTTTCATTGGAATTCTCCTGTGTGAATTGAAAATTTGCGCGCCCGGGATTTGATCGCCGCGCCCGCAAAGAGCAGCGTGGAGAGAGGCGCGAACAGATCGATGGCAAGCGCCAGAGCGAGCTGGGGCAGATGCAGCGTCCAGTGCTTCAGCACCACGACCTGCGCGGGGCTAAGATTGGCGCGGTCCGCATGTGGCAGCGGCAGAGATTGGATGTCATCGACAAGGGCGGAGATCGCCGCACCAGACGCCCGCTCTTCCTGCACGATAGCGGCCACGGCTTGCGCTTGAGCCTGGGCGAGCGTGCCGGTGACGCTCTCTAGCTCGGCCACCGAACCGGCCATGGCGTTTGAGGCGGCGCGCAAGCCGCGCGTCCGGTCGGCATTCTCAAGGTCCTGCAAAAGCCGGTCCAGTTGCCGAGCGAGCCCCAGGAATGCCAGCTCACGCGCGCCGATAGGCACGTCCCGCTGAAAGATGATCTGATCGAGCTCAGCCGAAAGAGCCGAGATATCGCGGCTGCGGGACTCATTGGCGGCAATCGTCTCTTCCAGCGCATCAGCGATTGCACGCTTGCCGGTGCAGAATCCCAGCAGATAGCCCGTAACGATGCCCTTGCCGCGCGCACCAGTTATCGCACCCGTTTGAAGCTCTTGTTCATAGCGGGCGCAGGCGCTTTCCGCCTGCGGGCCAATCACCAGCAGCGCATCATTCATCGCGGCCGCCCGGCGGGACAAGAGCTCCGCCTTGGCCGCGTAGGCATCGGCCTGCCGCTGAAGCTCCAGACCGCGCGCCGAATCCTGCGCCAGACCGATGAAGCTGGTATAGGTGCTAGACAATCCCAGGATCACGATCAGCACCACAACGACGACAACGCCGATGCTGCGCGCCTGAAAGCTCTCATAGCGCGGGATCAGGCGCATCGCGTAGTGCCAGAGCGCATACTGCGCCCCCATGGCCGAGGCCGTCACCAGCAGCGCAATCTGCTGCGTAGTATCACTGGCGCCGCTGATCCAGTCTGCCATGGCCAGCACGCCCGCATTGCTGGTCCACCAGGAACAGGTCACCATCGTGAGCATGAGCAGGGGTTGGTAGAAGAACTGATAGATGGCGCTGAAACGCTCCGCCTCTCCGGGCGGCTTAGGGATTGGTTGATGTTGCATGGCGTTACACAAGCCTTTACTAGGCGCCGGAAACAGAGTTTCCGGCGGCGGTTGGATATCGATCAGGTTATTTCGGGTGCGCTTTTGGGCGCGTATTGGTTAGATCCTTCAGGAGTGCAGTTCTGAACTTCAAAAGTCGCCCGGATAAAGGTTTTCGAGTCGACTTTCATTTCCACCCGGAGAAACGATGTTTCCCGGGTCCGAACTCACTGGTCCTTTTGGTTAAAATTAAAGTCGAACTTCGACCGGCTTAGCGCCTTGCTGATCGAGGCGTTTTTGCCCCGGTGTTCGGGACGTTAGTCACGGGCCAAGGTGGCTCCACGCCAACGACGGAAAAGCGCCAAACAAGCTTCCAAGCCATTGTCATTCATGCAAACTTTATAACGCGGAAATCGGAATTCTTTTTACTTCAGTTTGAAGGAGATTAAGCGCTTCTATGCAAACCAGCACAAATTCTCGCAAGTCGAAGGACAGTTGAAGCTTGGGCCTAAAAGCTAACAGAGCAAGAGATTTCGACGCGCGCTTCTCCCAAATTTGCTCACAGCAAGAAAACATTCCACACCCTCCAACTATGCCCGAAGTCTCCCGGCTTGCCCAACATCCAGGGACTGGAAGCGGACAAGAAAAGGATTCACCCTTTTCTCTAAGGCTAAAAGCCCATCCCGCAAACATTCAAGTGAGGTAGCGTGATCGCGTCTAGAAAGCGCAGATCACATTGCGCTGGAACTAAGACGAGGTTCCTTCCAGAAACAAGTAAATGCCCCGGTTTGTCGCTCAACACTGTTTACGCTCAATATGCCCGCATACGCCGACGACTGATCGAAGTCGGTTACCACTGCGATACGGTGCTTTTAAAGGATAAGGACGCGCTGTCTGAAGAAGCCAAAGTTTGCTGCGCGCTCAGCGCGGACTGGAAGATGAGGACATATACGCCCATGCTGCTGAAATCATAGAATGGCTGGAAGATTGGCCCTCCGGTGCGGTTCTACGCCAAGTTCGCAAGAACTTCGAACACACCGGTCGATAGACAAGCCGCTCGACCTTTCCGAGCAGCAGGCCGCTGTGGTCAGCGCCTACGCCCGCCACGCCCAAGCAATACTAAAATTCGACCGTGTAACCAATGGCACTGGCAAAACTCAAATTCACAGTCGAACGAACTGGCGAGGCACTGAAATTGGAATGGAAGAAATACCATCCCAAGGCAAAACATCCTATCTCTTAGTCCGCATGAAATTATAAAACACTTGCCATATCCATAGACATTCTATAAAAGTGAAAATCTTTCTTAATAAATTGATTCTTGAAGAGGTACTATGAATGGTTCACGATTTCTACCGAGTGCATTAGCCACGTTATTTTTGAGCTCCACATGTTTGGCTGACGATATTCCACATAGAGTGATGTTAGACGAGTACACCAAATTCACCCAAGCTGACAGGAGAGATAGAACAAACCATGTGGCAGATATTTGGGTAGCAATACAAAGTCTAGACATTGCATCTCTCACGAAACTCATCGATCAAGGGTTGACTAGTGAGGAACTCACACACGGCCTCATTGCGGCCTCCAACTCAAAGAGCGTCGAAACGTTAAGCATGCTGATTTCTGCTGGTGCCGATGTTAGTTCCGAAGAAGGAATTGCGCTAACAACAGCATCCGCAAGTGATTGCTATGGATGTGTCCGCGTTCTCTTAGAGGCGGGTGCAGACGTTCGTGCCTCGAACGATGAGGCATTGTTTACTGCTGCACATTTCGGAAGATATCATGTCGCAGAGCTACTTCTGAAGGCAGGTGCAAACCCATCAGCCCGAGGCGAAGGAGTCATCGCTTCTGAAGCACATAGCAGAGGCTTCCACTCAGTGGCTGACCTCATCGCGACTCATGGCCGCCCCGCAAACATGCTATCCGTTGACAGGTGAGTATTCCGCAACTACCGTCGGTAGATCTTCAGGGAGTTACCGCGGAAGTGAGCAACGGTGGTCCAACGGGGTTGCTTTCGCGCCACAAGGAAGCAATTCAAACAGTCGCAAATATATCCATAACAATCACTTTGGCGGTGACGCTGATTTTTGCGTGGAAGAATAATACGCGATCTGTTGAGCAACTGAATCAATCCGAGCAGGCGCTGGAAGCCCAATTACTTTACGAAGTCCTCAAGAATGGAAGAGATTTGAATGCCGCCTATAGTGAAGGAAGCGCGAGCACATCCGATCTATTTGCCTATTTTCAGACCTCCTACTTACTTAATGAAAGTGGTATCTGGAGTCCGTCTTCTTGGGAAGTTCTCAAGTATGATGTATGCGCAGCTCTCTCAGACGAGCACGTAAAGAGAGCATGGCCCCTGGAGAACATTGACGCTTATGTTCCCAAATTTTCCGAGTTCATGAATATCGCGGTTAGCGGCGATGGAGCCATATGCGGAGGAAGCCAATGAGTAGAATTCTAAAGATCTCTCTGATTACAGTTTTCATGACGGCTGGCATATTCCCCTGCAGTTCCGTCAAGGCAGAGTACGGAGTTGGAGGAACCGGTGCATTCAAATCAGCTACACAAAAAGCATCTAGCGAACTCAACCTGGCATATGCTGCATTTCACGAATTCATGTCGGAAATTGATTTGGGCGAAGCGGGCACTGCTGACGAAAAGCTTTCCAATTGCATTGACTTACTAGCGGCGGCGGCTTCAGAGTACGAAGCCGCCACACAATACGCCGGTGATCGGGAACTGCAGCCCATAATAATTACCGAAGCGGAAGCCGACCTTCAACTTTTCTTTATTCGCAATGCCGAGAGGTACGGTGCACCCAGAAAGCTATCGGAGAAAGATGCCGCGATTGCCTCGGCAAACGCTGTAAACGCTTTTTCAAGTTTTCTTTCTGACGTGAATTCTGAAGACCTTCTTAGAAATTTGAACAACCAAAAGGCACTCGCTGCGAGAGCCATCGAGCTCGAACGATTTCTTTTGGCTATCACAACAATGATCCAATTGGGTTAACACAAGACCTGACGCCAGATGTACTCTGGTGGAGGCCAAAACGTGAAACGCAAGATGTGTGTGGTACTACCACACCGATCTTGTTCAAGGGAGCCCGCTGCGCGCTCCCGTTGAAAATCCCTCCGGCTGTTGCCTCTTCCAGGGTATCGAACCCATTCCAGAGCCACATGGGAAACTTCGCTTTCCCAAACCCATCGATCAAAGGGCTATCGCGCCCCTTGAAACCACTCACAGGTCTTGGAGACGTCCCTCTCCACCTGCACCGAACCATGGACAACCGGACGCCCGATTGATCACCGATCAGGGGAGCCTTCGAGCTCCCTCCGATACCCCCATGACGATTTCATCGAGACCAGGAAGGGAGCATTTCATAGCTGCCCTTCCTTGGAGCCATCCCATCGACCAAGGGGCGTTCCTACCCCTATGGAACCCTGACCATGCCATGGGGGCCACTTCGTCGAGACCAACCCTGCGCGGATTGGATGTGCGTCAGTGCATCGGCGCTGAACCCGATCATGGGGCCCATCGCCACCCCTGAACCCAACTGGCCGGTCTTAAAGAGTGTGACGCCCGCACCCACTTCGGCAAGAGTCTGCTGCCCCAAGCACGCAGCTCTTTATAACTACTACCCTTTGCGCAGCTGACTACAGAGTGCTAATCTGAATTGTCCAACATGAGTTCAAACGCCTCGACCAGAATATACATGCGAAGAAGACATGCACATTGAGCAGATAAAAATCGAAAATTTTCGAGCATTGCAGAAATGCTGCCTTGATATGAGAAAAAAAACAACTCTGCTCGTAGGCAAAAACAATACAGGCAAGACATCATTCGCCGTATTGCTCGAAAAGTTTCTCGAACGACCGGACACATTTTCGTTTACGGATTTCCCACTAAGTCTGCGCGAAGCGATTTTTAAGATCGATGCTGAGACCAAAGCCGAGGAACTCGCGATAAGGATGGTGCTTCGCATTGCCTACACCGAGAAGGACGATCTCGGAATTCTTTCTGAATTTATGCTAGATCTTGACCCAGAAAGACGCCATGCGAACATTCTCCTGGAATGTAGCATCGACAAGAAGAAGCTTCTTCGTGTTCTCCCGGCAGACGAAAAAGAACGCAAAAAGTTCATAGAGAACAACCTGTCAGGTAAGTTCCTCGATATCAGAGTTTATGCATTTGATGATTTTGGATATGACGGCGAGCAAGCGTACTACATGTCTAACCGTAATCAGCTTGAGGAGAAGGAGCGTAACACTCTTCGCGCACTCTTGAACTTTCAAGTCATCCATGCACGTCGAAACGTTGCAAGCTCAGAAAATGCCGGAAGTGGTTCAAAGCCACTTTCTGCCATATCGACAAAATTCTTCCGCACGCGTGATATTGAAACAGATGCTGACAATGACACGGAAGAGGACACCAGTGCAGATAAACCCGGCGCTGGGAGCATAGAAAAGCTTAGGTCGATACTGGCTGACATCGACACGCAGTTGGGCGAGCAGTATGCGGCGGTCTTCGGAGGTTTTTTAAAAAATTCACGCGACTTTCTAGACCTTGGCGACTTGAAAGTGGTCTCCAATATCCAGTCGCAGTCTCTTATTGAGAGTTCATCGCAGGTCATCTACGGCAACACGGACAACTTTCTTCCAGAGCATCATAGCGGCCTAGGCTATCTGAATATCCTTTATCTGCTCTTGCAAATCGAACTTTGCCGCGACGGCTTTTCAAGGCGAAATGCGCCGTTGAACCTTCTGTTGATTGAGGAACCCGAGGCTCATACGCACCCACAAATGCAGTATGTGTTTGCGGATAAAATCCACGGCCTTGTGTCAGCCATACCCAGCCTACAGGCCCTCATAACCACGCACTCCTCTCATATAGTATCGAAATCTGACTTCGAGGACATTCGTTACCTATCAAGATCGTCCGCCGCAGAGCCAGTCTCCATCAAGAATTTCCACACCGATCTCAGCAAAGAATACGATAAGCTTGGCACAGACGGAAAAGCGCTATTCAAGTTTTTGAAGCAATATCTCACCATTAACTCGGCAGAGCTGTTTTTCGCGAACAAGGCTATTTTTATCGAAGGTACAACTGAGCGCATTCTCCTACCATTATTTATCGAGATGCACGACAAAGAGAACGAAGAAGTCGCCGAAGCGGGCGGCCTGTCATCTCAAAACATCTCGGTGCTGGAGGTTGGCGCGAACGCGCGAGCGTTTGCGCCATTTCTGGAGTTTATCGGTGTCCGCACCCTTATCATTACGGATATAGATACGACTAAAGCAACGATCAATGAAAAGACCGGCAAGCCAAACTATCCGGCCCACAAGGTCGAAGGCTCCACACACACCTCAAATGAAACGCTGAAACACTTCCTTTCGGCACCCGCCATTGACAACGTTGCCGACTATCAAAAATGGCACAAGAGCTTGCTAAGTGGCGAGGCCGGATCTGAAGACAAGCAAATTAATCTTGCGTACCAACTGGAAGAAGGCGGTTATCACGCAAGAAGCTTCGAAGACGCTTTCATCTCAAAGAATTTTGAGAAAATAAAAAAGAGAAAAAACCTGGAAGGGCTGAAAAACGTTCAGGAAATCGATAGCTTCAACGGAAGCGATTATTACGCCCTCACAGAAAGAATTCTAAATAAAAAGTCTGATTTCGCCGGATCGCTCCTATATGCAGCGCTGGTTGAAGGCGAAACATGGGAAGCACCCAATTATATAATGGATGGTCTGAAATGGATTCACAGAAACTGAATCCGGTAGACCGGATTGCCGAACTTGTACTCGGTGGTGAGAGCTTCATCCTTCAGGGCGGCGCGGGAAGCGGCAAAACCGAGAGCCTCAAAAGAGTCGTCGAAAAAGTGATATCTGCCGATCATAAACTTAAGATCGCATGCATCACGCATACAAATAAAGCTGCCGATGAGATTGCCGAGCGTATTTCAGCTGACATAAAGGTCTCAACCATCCACTCGTTTCTTCGCGGGATAATCTCGCCATATAAGCGGAATATTCAGCGCGTTTTTCCAACCCTGTTCGAGCTTCCTGTTTTCGTAGGCTTAGGGGACGAACACTACGATGGGGACGAAAAGCTCAGAAAGTCCGAGGAACATGGGCGTTACAAGAAGGCCTACGGGAAATTGGAGAACCGTCGCCAAACTGTTCTCGGCGAGTCAACTCCGAGGGTAACCGGGAAGCCGGTTTACGATAAGGACCCGGAGACGTACATCGCACAGCTTAACGAAATGGTCGCCGAGCTTAATCAAGAAATTAGCGAAAAGCTTGCAGCCCGGGTACCCGATGAGTTCTTCTACAACGAAACGAAATTTGACAATTTCAACGAACCATCATTTGGGCATGACGGCTTAATAGCAATCGCCTGTAAGATGTTCGAAGAGTTTCCGATATTAGGAAAAATTGTCTCGGATCGGCATGACTGCATCTTCATAGACGAGTATCAGGATACGAACGCAGACGTTATTCGAGTTTTGCTCCGCTGCCTACCCAAGACAACAGGAACAATCATAGGCTTGTTCGGAGATTCCGAGCAGGCGATCTACTCAGAGGGCATAGGAAGCGCTCAAGAGCACATCGACGCGAAGGAAGTCGTTCTTGTGGAGAAGGACGACAACTACCGCTGCTCCCCGCCGGTCATAGCCTTCTCCAATCAGTTTCGCACAGACGGATTAAATCAAGAGCTGGCACTCAAAACACTTGATGACGGGACGATTGAAACTCCTGAGAGCCGTGAAGGCAGCGTAAGGCTGTTGTATGATTTCGCCCCGGAAAAAATAGACACGGGGGATAAAGCACAAGATCGAAAGACCAATGCCGCGTTGTTTCGCGAAGCGCTCGATGATCTAGTTGGGAAGGTTGGCCAAGAGTTTCCGTCTTACGTCCAGCTAAAGCTCACGAACAAGTCGATTGCCAACGATGTGGGGTTTGGTCGGCTCTACCAAGCATTTGACGATCGGTACTCGGAACCCCGAGATCGAATGCGCAAAACACTTGATAGACTGCAGTTTTCCGAAATAGTCAATTTGACGAAATTGCATCAATGCCTGCCTGGGGACAGGCGCGCCTACAACCGCTTGATCACTGGACTTCGGAAACGTGGTTTTTCGATTTCCTCGGTGTCCGACAAAGCCAAACTGGACGAGATGTTACGCGAATTCACTTCCAAGAACCTCGGCGCTTACAAAGCAGTTGAATTTGCAGCGGAAGCTGGGTTGATCAAAATTTCAGAAAGCCACGCAGCCTTCTTAACGCGTCGTGACGAGCTGTTGGCGCGACTTATGGACGATCCTGTATTTGATGCTTTTGAAGCACTACATAACAGTGGTCATCGAACTAAGCCACAGATGCTCAAGGAAATTAAGGCTGCGCCAAAAGAGCACCTGGACGCAGATGTAGTTGAGTCCGAATACGACGACCGAGACAATGAGCTCAAGCAAAAGTCATTCTTCAACGCATTGTTCTTAGACGACCTTCGCTTTGATGAAGTCTTGTCGTTTTACGACTATGAAGAAAATGACGGAGGCTTCGCTACGATGCATAAAACGAAAGGGACCGGGATCGAGAATGTTCTTCTCGTGATCGACGAGTACGGATGGACCAGTCAGTACGATTTTGTGAATTGTTTTACGCATGAAGCCCCAAATACGGAACGGGATATTGCATCACGCAAGCTTCTATACGTGGCCGCTTCCCGGACGAAAAAGAACTTGGTATGCGTCAGATTAATGAATGACCAGGCGGAGATGGAGCGTATATCTTCATATTTCCCAGAGTCGATACGTGTTCAGTAAAAGTTCTTAGCGCACGTCTTCGGGCCGGGCTCTCGTGAACCGAGCCTGACAGGTCAGTCTCGGCCATGCGGCTTCCATCCCTTGCGCATCTTCGGCCAGCCGTGAACGGCTGACACCTTTCTTTTCGTTGGGGGCCTGGCGGCCCCATCCTCCGTCAAGACCAAGCCCTTCGCATGCGCTTCGGGCGAAAGCCATGGACCGTGGCTCGCCTGCGGCTGCGCCCGCACCACCTCCATGGCTTTCGGTCTTGACGGCCGTCCCCCCGCTCATTGGCGCGGGCCTAGTCCGGTTTCATGCGAAACCGACTAACCCAATAAAGGGAAGAGCCAATGAAAACCGATATTTACCAGAGAGTGACTGACAAGATTATTGCCGATCTGGAGCAAGGGCAGCTGACTTGGCTCAAGCCATGGAGCGCTGGCAATACAGAAGGGCGGATCATGAAGCCCTTACGGCATAACGGCGTGCCCTATAGCGGCATCAATGTTCTGATGCTCTGGGGCGCGGCCGTCGAGGACGGCCATCTCTCCCCGTTCTGGATGACCTTCAAGCAGGCTAAGGAACTGGGCGCGCATGTGAAGAAGGGCGAGCGCGGCAATCCAGTCGTCTATGCGGGCGCACTGACCAAGATGGAAGAGCGGGACGACGGCTCGGAAGAAGAGCGGAAAATCCCCTACCTCAAGCAGTACACCGTCTTCAATGTCGAGCAGATCGAAGGCTTGCCCGAACACTACTACGCCAAGCCCGAGCCCGTGATTGATCCCGCGCAGCGGATCGAACATGCAGACGCATTCTTTGCCAGTACCGGCGCAGACATCCGTCGTGGCGGGAACAGCGCGCATTACAGCGGCGGCAGTGATCATGTGCAGATGCCGGTTTTCGAGAGTTTCCGCAGCCCCGAGGCCTATTATGCAACGCTGGCCCATGAACTGACACACTGGACCAAGCACAAGAGCCGCCTTGATCGCGAGTTCGGCCGCAAGCGCTGGGGTGATGAAGGCTATGCCAAAGAGGAATTAGTGGCATTATCTTGACAGTCTGCACCGCATGCCACCCTGCCGTAGGATGGGTGACAGGCGTCGACGGTAGGCAGTTTTCAGGCTGGCCGCCGCGCTTACCAAAGAGCTGGCGGCGGCCAGCCTGAGAACTGCCGGGCCGAAGCGTGCACCGGGTGGGGGCATGGGGAGGGTTTTGCGCTGGTGTCGATTATTTCTGTTTGCGAGCGTCGCGTGGCCGGGGGTCTCGACGCGCATGTGCCGTTGATCCTGCGCGGTGACGCGCTCTACGACCCCGATCTGGATCGCTTCTTTCTCGACCTGCCGCTATCGGGGATTCGATCGCGGCATTCGCTTCGCGCCCAGGCCTATGATGTGACAGTTTGGCTTCGCTTTCTCGATGCCTGCGGCAAGACCGTATGGGCTGCGACCCGCGACGATGTTGAGGCTTATCATCGTGCGCGCCGGCGCGGCGATGCTGGTCAGCGGATCACGGCGGCAAGCTGGAACAGGGCCGTCGCCAGCCTTGATCGCCTCTATCGCTGGGGCGAGCGGCAAGGGCTGATCGCCGAGGCACCGTTCAACCGTCGTGCCGTGTGGCGACCGGCGCAGGGTGGACGTCGCGGAATGATCGCCGCGCGCAACGACGCCTATGAACGCGTTGCGAAGCGGTCGGATGTCCGGTTCGTCACGATGGACGACTACCGCATCTTCCGCGAGGTCGGTCTGCGCGGCCTCGCGCCTGACGGCAGCGAACGCCCCGGCGCACGTGATCGGAACGGATTGCGCAACGCACTCTTCGCCGATCTGCTCGTCACGACAGGTTTGCGACTGGAAGAGGCCTCAGGTCTGCTCGCCGGTGATCTCGCGGTTATCGTTCCGGACGGCGATGAGAACCGGCAGCTCTGGCTGCGCCTGCCGCCGCCGCTCACCAAGGGCGATCGCGGACGAAGTGTTCTGGTCCCACGCCGGCTGCTTCGTCAGATCGCGGCCTATATCGATGTCGAGCGCGCGGCAGGCGCGGCCAAATTCGTCGCGCGCGATGGTGCGGCGTGCTTTGACCGGCCGATCCATATCACCGACGCCGGTCTCGACCGCATGCGCGATGTCTGCACGCCAGAAGAACGATGCCGTCTGATCCTGTGCAGCGAGAACGGAACGCCGCGCGAGCCCGCGGCGCTATGGCTGACCGAGGTTGGACAGCCCGTTCGACCCAATTCCTGGGAGGTGATCTTCGCCCGCGCCTGCAAGCGCTGTAGAGACTATGGTTTCTCGTTGTCGATCAGCCCGCACCAGCTGCGCCACACCTTCGCGGTCCATATGCTCGCCTTGCTGATCCAGGAGCGTCTGCGCGAAGCCGCATTGCCGGCGGGGCCGATGGAGAGCTACCGGCTGATCCTGGGCGACCCGCTGCAGCAGGTGCAACGCCTGCTCGGCCACGCGAGTCTCGCCACCACCTATATCTATCTCGACCATATTGCGACCCGCGCCGATACGGTGGATTCGGCGGTCGAGGAGTTGCTGGCACTGCTGCCGGGACCGCAGGGCGCATGAGCGGGCGTCCCCGCAAGGGCAGGCCCGTCGCTTTCGTACCCGTCACGCCGGAGCGAGCCAATCCCGATCCGGTGCTCGGCCTCAGGTTCGTCATCGAGGCGCGGCATGGCGGGACCGTCCTGGTCGACATGACCGATCTCGATCCTCGTCCGCTCGCTATCGCCTTTGCCAGCGCGTTGCGCCGGTCGGCCGCGCTCGGCGGCCGGATCGGTGCGGCCAGCGTCATCAAACAGTATGTAAACTCCTATCGCCGTTTCTTCACCTGGCTTTCCGATGAGGCGGGGGAGGTGGACGGGCCCGAAGACGTGCGCGCAGCCCATGTCGACGGTTTCGCATCGGCACTCGAACGCGGGGGAATGGGCGCGATCTACCGGCATGTGACGGTCAGCAAGATCGTCAATACGCTGCGTGCGATAGAGGCGGATCGGCCCGACAGGATCACGCCCGACCTCCATGAGCGGTTGCGCTATACAATGGCGACCTCGGCGGGACGCTCGACCCCGCGTGATGCCTACAGTCCCTTCGTCGCCCGCGCGCTGCGCGACGCGGCCCGTACGGACGTGGAAGCGATATTCCGCCGGATCGGCGCCGAGGATCGGACCGATGAGGGCGATCCGGTCATTGCCGGAGCGCGGGCCGATGTCGAAGCTCTCATCGCGCGCCATGGAGCCGTTCGGACCGAGAGCGTCGAGCTGCGCCGTCTCTATTTCATGCGCTTGCGGCGCGGTTTGCCGATCAGCACGCTGATCGACGACCTGCATCGCCGACATCATCTGCACGTCACCGATCTGCCGCCATTGCTCGTGCTGCTTGCTCTCGATACCGGCCTCGAGCCGGAATGCCTGAAGGCGCTGACGGTCGATTGCCTGGCCAATCCCTCCGCCGGAACCGTTGAACTTCGATACCTGAAGCGACGCGCCGGCGCCGCCGGGCACAAGAGCATGCGCGTGCGCGACGGCGGCCTCGGCACGCCGGGTGGCCTTCTCCGCCGGCTGATCGAGATCACGACCGTCGCCCGTCAGCATCTGCCCACCGATTGTCTCTGGGTTTACCACAACGTCGGCGGTCTCCATGCCGGCATCCGTCATCCGCGCGAACGCCTCGACGCCTGGGTGGCACGGCACCGGATTGTCGATGAGGAGGGCAAGCCGCTCCATCTTCTGCTGTCCCGGCTTCGCAAAACCCACAAGGCGCTGTGGTACACCAAAACCGAGGGGTACATCGCCCGCTTCGCGGTCGGCCACACGCCCGAGGTCGCGGCGCGCCACTACGCCGATCTGCCATCGCTGCGGCCCCTGCACGAGGCCACCGTCGCCGATGCCTTCCGCGACGCTGTCGTCGCCGCGATGCCGACCATCCTCGCGCCAGCAGCCGAGAAGACGCTGCGCGAAGCGCCCGAACAGGCCGGGCCGCTGATGCCGCCGGATGCGGTCGGTTCCATTCTCGATGGGGAGCAGGATCTCTGGCTCGCCGCCTGCGCGGGGTTCCATAGCAGCCCCTTCGCCGAGGCCGGCTCGCCATGCCAGCAGCCGTTCTGGGGATGCCTCCATTGCCCCAACGCCGTCATCACCGCCCGCAAGCTCCCCGCGATCATGGCCTTCCTGTCCTTCGTCGAAGACCAGCGGCAGGGGCTTCCCGGTCCCGACTGGATGGTCAAGTTCGGGCAGGTTCATGCCCGGATCGTCCATCAGATCTTGCCCGCGTTTTCCGATGCCGTTGTCGCCGAAGCGCGGTTACGCGCCGTGGAGGAGCGCCTCTATCTGCCCCCCGAGGCGCGCGCATGACCGCGCCCGCCCTTGCCCGCGCGCATGCGTTCGATGATCGGCCCGTGCTGGCGTGCGCGCCGCTCAAGCCGGGCCATGCCCGCGAGGACCTGTCGCGCGTCGGCGATCCAAGCTGGAATCTGGGTCCCGCCGTCTTCCGTGAGAACGCCCGGCGCTGCCACGTCACCGTGCATTTCGACGTGCTCGAAGATGCCGATGTGCAGGCAATGATGCGCGCCTATCTCTATGCGCGTCTCAATGTCGACCTTCCCGGCCATCGTCCGAAGCTGCCGCCCAGCTGCGTGCGGCAGGCGTTCAACCGGGCGCGGCGCTTCTTCGGCTTCGTCCGCGAACGATTGGGCGCGCTGGACCTTGCCCGCATTGATCCTCCGCTGATCGACGCCTACGCGCGGCATCTCCGAGAGGACCCGGCAAGGCGGCCCGTCATTGTCGGGCAGCTTCTCGAGGTCGTCATCGACTTCTATCTCTACCGCGAGCACCTTCCCGGCGGCGGCTTGTCGTTCGAACCGTGGGACGGGCGGCCACCCGCGCGCGTCGCGGGCTATCGTCATGTTCCCGAGAACCGGACCCCGCGCATCCCCGAGCCGATCATTGCGCCGCTTCTGGCATGGTCGCTGCGCTACATCACGGTATTCGCAGGGGACATTCTCGCCGCCCGGCGTGAGCTTTCCCGGCTCGAAGCGCGCCGCGACCGGCTCTTCGTTGCGGAACAGGGATTGCCGCATGCGGAGCGCCGCCGCCGGCAACGGCAGCGACTGGTGCGCTATTTCCGGTCCCGCGCGCGGCAAGGTCGGGGCGTGCCGGTCTGGGCAAGTCCGCCCAACGGTTCCGCATCCGTCGATCCGGTAAGCGGGGAGCTTCTGCCCGTCGTCAACGTGCAGCTTCTGCATCTTCACGTAGGCGTCGATGCCGCCAGGGAGCCGGCGATGCATCTCGCTCTCGCCGGCGGCGCGTCCGATCTCATCGCCGCCGCCATCGCGGATATCGGGATCGAACCCGGCGGCATGGATACGCCGATCTCGGTCGATGCCGATCTCGACCGGCCATGGCGGCTCCGCTTCGATGCCAAATCCCTCGTCTTGGAAGAGCGCATGCTGCAGGCAGCGGCTTATGTGGTCTGCGCCTATCTGACCGGTATGCGCGATTGCGAGGTGCAGGCGATGCGCCGGGGATGCCTGACGCTTGCGCGCAGCGAGGACGGCACCGTGTCACGACACCGCGTCCGTTCCACCGCCTACAAGGGAAAGGGGGCCCGGGGAGCGCAGGCGGAGTGGGTGACCATCGAGCCCGTCGCCGATGCGATCGGGGTGCTCGAACAGTTGACCCGGCGCGCGGCTGTTGCCCATGGCCTCGATACGCTCTGGCCCGTGCTGTCTGTGACGCGAAGTAGCAAACCGCACGTCTCCGCCGAGATCGTGCGCCAGATCAACGCCTATCGTGACCACCTGAACAGGCTGTTCGGGACGGAAGAGGCGCCCGCCATACCGCCCGGGCCGGACGGCAAGCCCTGGCGGATCACGACCCGCCAGTTTCGTCGCACGATCGCATGGCACATCGCCAACCGTCCCTTCGGAACGGTGGCCGGCATGATCCAGTACAAGCATGCATCCGTCGCCGCGTTCGAAGGCTACGCGGGTAGCAGCGCCTCGGGTTTCCGCGCCGAGGTCGAGGCGCAACGCCGGCTCGGCCAGATCGATGATCTGCTCGAGTATTTCGACAGGCGGCGCGGCGGGGCCGACCTTGGTGGGCCGGCCGGTCCTCGTGTCGCGCGTACCCTCGACGAGACATCCACCGAGCTTGGGCCATTGCCGCCGATGATCGCCGACCGGTCCCGTCTGCGCACCATGCTCGCCAGTCTGGCCCGCACCCTGCATGTCGGACCGCTTGCCGATTGCTTCTTCGATCCGGCAACCGCCCTGTGCCTCAAGCGCGTGACAGATGCCGCGGCAGACCGCCCGCTGACAGCACTTTGTGAACCGACCCGCTGCCCGAACGCCTGCATCGCGGAACATCACAGGCCAGTCTGGGAGCGGAGTGCCGATGAGGCACGCATGTTGCTGCGCGAGAAGCGACTGCCCGGATTGCAGCGGGCCGCGCTCCAGCAGGAGGTTGACCGGATCGAGGGCGTGCTGGCCCGGATCGCGCCTGAGGGCGCGGCGCCGCCCGTTCGGGCGGCGGTAAAGGGAGAGGAAGCTTGGGATCGGGGTGAGTGACGGGATGAGGAGAGCGGGAGAGGCCTGCTCCGCCCGTCCTGGAGACCTGTCATGTCCCGATCTTTCTCATCGGCCGGGCGCGCCGATGTTTATAACCGTATCACCTCCGAGATCATCGCCGCCATCGAGGCCGGCGCCGGCGACTGGCGTGCGCCCTGGTTCCACAACGGGAGCAGCATCGCGCGTCCGACCAACGTTTCATCCGGCAAGCGCTATCGCGGCATAAACACCTTGGCGCTCTGGGCCACGGGCTTTGCCGCCGGATATGACGACGGTCTCTGGGGCACCTACAAGCGATGGCAGGATTCCGGCGCGCAGGTGCGTAAAGGAGAACGCTCCACCACGGTCGTCTTGTGGAGGGAGATCAAGGTTTCCCAGCAGGCCGACGACGAAGACGATGATGACGGGCATCGACGGATGTTCGCCCGCGCATTTTCTGTCTTCAATATTGCTCAGGTGGACGGGTACGAGCGCCCGGCGACCCCTGTGCTGCCCGAAGATGAACGCCTTGCCCATGCGGAAGCGTTCATTACAAACCTGGGCGTCAAGACGGAGTTCGGTGGATCGGAAGCCTATTACCGCCCGTCGTCCGACACCGTGTTTATGCCGCCGTTCACTTCGTTTCGCGATGCCGCGTCATTCTACGGTGTCTGGCTACACGAGAATGGTCACGCCAGTGGCGCAAAGCACAGGCTCGACCGCGACCTTTCCGGTCGCTTTGGTTCGGCCGCCTATGCCGCCGAAGAATGCTGCGTGGAAATTCTCAGCGGGCTCGTCTTGGCAGACCTCGGGATCGCCCACCATCCGCGCCCCGATCATGCCGCCTATATTGCCTCGTGGCTCAAGGTCCTGAAAGACGACCCCAAGGCCATCTTCACAGCCGCCAGCAAGGCGCAGCAGGCGGCCGACTGGATGCATGCGCAGCAGCCCCATGCAGAGGAGGTAGCGGCATGACCAAAACCGTTCTCATTGCCGAAAAATTTCAGAATGGGGCTGGACTGTCAGGATATGTGGCCGAGCTGGGGGCGGCGTTCCTCTGCGCGGATCTATCCCTGACGCCCGAGCCCGGCACCGACCATGCCGCCTATATCCAAAGCTGGCTCAAAGTCCTGAAAGACGACAAGCGTGCAATCTTCTCCGCCGCCGCCCATGCGCAGCGCGCCACAGACTACCTGCACGGCATGCAGCCGCTCATTGAAGAAGAACCCACGCAATCAGGAGCCGCCGCATAAGTGGCTCCCCACCTTCCAAAATTTTTCGGCTGGCCGCATGGCCAGCCTTACGTAGAAGTTGAAGTTCAAAAGTGCTGATCGAAAATCTGATTGATTGTTTCTCGAAACAGAACCGCACCTCCATTCGCCGGATGGCGAACGTGCTCGGCCGCAACGTTCTGCCCTGCCAGGAAGTCCCTTGCTACGTCGCCCACCGCCACGACCTGCTGAACCGCTGGAAATAGCTCCCGAAATCTTTCGAGGACCTGGCGATGATCAGCAAGTTCTTGCTCTGTTGGCTTTCTGTTGCTTAGCGGGTTGTCCGGCCTGTGGGGATGAAACGGAAAAGCATTCCAAAGCACGACTTCCCGTGAAATACCACGCCGCATAAGCTCACCCCAAACAATGGCAGCTGTGGGTTCGGCGAATCCGCGAATTCTTTGGGCCGCAAATCTGCACGCCAACGCATCGCTGGTTCGCGCTGCCTGAATACCTTCGCCAAGAACATCCTGCGCAGTGACATTGACGCGGTGTCCCAGCAAAGTCCTTTCACAGGTCATTGCGATACCGGAGAACCGGGCGCCTTGATAGCCTGGCGCCTCTGCTATGAGCAGTATCCGCGCCGTATCAAGACGATGGTTCAGATAGTGCCAAAGTTGAGATGATCGAGCGGCGCTGGCACCATCGAAAGCATCGCATCCCTCACGAAACCCCGAATAGGGATTTGCGACAGCTGCAGGTGCCTCGATCCCTGAAATATATGTGACAAACTCGTCCGGATTCATTCAGCGACTCTGGCAAAAATATTTAAATTCAAATCCATAGATAAACTCTACCATACCACTAGCCATGTATGAAAGGAAAGAGCGACCGGCCTTTCGGCCAGCCGCGAAAAGTTAAAGGCCAGGCGCGCGTGATGCGAGTTCGGCCTCGATATTGCGCATTGTTTCGAGCGCATTGCGGCGATCCTGGCTGCCGCGCGGGGCGGCGGCGAAGGCGTTGAATGCCTCACGCAACAGACCGTGCAATTCTGCCGTGTTGCGGGATGCCGCTTCAAAACGGGTGACGAGTTTCATGGCTCATCCTCCTTTTCGGTGAAGGAGGCCCCGAACCTCTCAGGGCCTTTCGGCCCCGTTCCCACCATCATCGGCCATTGAAGGCTCTGATGGTTCGGGTGACTTCGCACAGCCCTGAAAAAGGGGATATGCCTGAAACGCCGGAAAAAACGTTTGCGGCGGCGTTACTCACGAAAATGAAATGAATTTCACGGCGAGGGGATAGGCTCAGCAGGCTTCGGCAGCGCATGCACCCGCCACCTGTCAACAGGAGCGCTGTTCCTGGCAGGATCAGCCAAACTCGGCCTTCATCAAGGCGCGGCTAAGCGTCGAGCGGTCGGCACCGATGCGCCGGGCGGCTTCGGAAATTGTCAGTCCCTCTTGCGCGATGGCCTGGTGCGCGGCGAGGACCGTTTCGACATCCAGAACCGGCGGCCTGCCCAGGCGGGAGCCGCGCTTACGGGCGGCGTCCAGACCCGACAGCGTGTTTTCTACGATGATCTCCCGCTGGAATTCGGCCATGGCCGAGAAGATGTGATAGACCAGCTTGCCGCCGGGCGTGGTTGTGTTGATGCCTTCGCTCAAGGAGCAGAAATGAATCTCCTCGCGCTCGAAACGCACCAGTAAATCCGCCAGATGCAAAACCGAGCGCCCCAGCCGGTCGAGCTTGAACACCACCAACGCATCGCCGCTTTTGATTTCCCCCAGCAGCTCATCAAGGCCTGGCCTGCTGGCCTTTGCCCCCGATACACCGTGGTCTTTGAAAATGGGATCGCAGCCGACAGCGCTCAAACCGTCATATTGCATGCGCAGCTTCTGGTCCTTGGTGGAGACCCTAGCATAGCCAACCTTGCGGCCCGGCACATCGATCATCGGCCAAAAACTCATAACTTCCGCCTTTCCCGTGCACAAACGAACCTTTCTGAACAGGCGCGTTTATCGCGGCATTGGGTGGGGATCGCTGGCGGAAGACCGCGGTCTTCAATGCATTTACTGTATGAGACTTCCATGTCGCCTTCAATCTGCTAAGTGTTCAAAATCGTTGAATAATGATCACGCCGAAGACCTTGATCGCCAACGCCGTATTGATGCTTGCGGCGAGTTTTCCACAATTAGTTTCAGCCGAAGGGTTCACGAGCGCGGACGTGCTGGCGTGGAGTGAGAACGAGCAGAACAACTACTTTCAGATCAACATCAGGATGATAGCGATTGTTGCCGCCCAGATGGAGCGGAACGGGTCCATCGCCGAATGCATCGATCAATGGCATGGCGGTGGAGAGGCGAGCCTGCCCGCGCGGGTGGCGCAAATCCGCAAAGGGATGGAGGCCTTGCCTGACTACCACCCGCAGGCGGTCATTCTTGCCGTGATCCAAAAGGAATGTGGAAACTTCCAGTAGTTTAGAGCTGCGGCACCTTGATGTCCGCTGTTGTAGCAACGTCGCGTTCAAGTGTTTCTGGCCCCATATCCCGCGTTGTTGTTTCCGCATCTAGTCGCGCTTCGATGCCCTCAACAATTCCGTCTGCGTCCTTGCGGATGGAATCCATGTCTTCGGTGCTTGGCGGGTCATCTTCATTGTCCAAGTCATTCCGCAGACCACCGATGCGACCCTGACCGGCATGGGCATCGCTCTCGATGGCCCGCAAGCGTTCGATGCGATCATGATCAGCCTGAATACTCTCGTACGTTGGCTCAGAGCCGTTCCAGACCACGCCATCGGCCAGATCGTCCGAGATCTTGTCTCCGGCTTCCGTCCGTACATTGCCGTGCTGATCGCGGTAGACGCGCGTGCCGTCCTCCAGCCGCGCCGCGCGGTCGCGCTTTTCATCCAAAGTTAGCTCTGTCAGCTCGATTTCACGCTGCACGCGCTCTAGCACTGTGTCCAGACGGTCTTGCGCATCGTTTAAGTGCTGGACCGTCAATGCGTGCTGCTGGGCATAGAATTTGTCGGCCATGAGCAGCTGCAGGCGCGTCAGCGCCTCGGCGCGTTCCGCGCGCTTTCTTTCGCTCGCGCGTGAGCCCATTGCCGTGCCGGGAAGGAACCGTTCGATCTGCCCCACATCGCGGCCCGCCATCTCGTTCTGGAGGTCGTCAAAATCCTGCGCATGCTTCGCAAACGTCTCGGATAGTCGTTCCAGTCTTTGTTCGTCTTCAAAATTCACATGAAAATTATACACTTGAGGGCGTTAAGGATTGGTTAACCATCCTCCGGTATGCGCCCATCCGTGACCGGTTCCTTAAATTTCAGGGAAGAGCCCTGGCATCCAGCGCTGCGCGTATTTGGCGGGGAAGGCCAGATAGAGCGGTGCACGGGTGCTTTCCGAGGTGATCGCACCGGCTTTCAGCAATGCAGAGGTGATGCGCCGCGCGGCCCGCTCGCTCATGCCCAGCATGGTATCGACTTCGCCGCGCTCCAGCCTGCCCTGATACAGGATGGCCTTAAGCACGAGATCTGATTTCGGGGGCAATGCGCCAGCGCGAATTTCTTCCTCGGCCCATATCATCACGCGGTCGCGTAGACGCTCTGCCTGCATCAGCTCGGACATGAATACGACCTGATCGATGCTGACTTGTAGGAAAAACTCGGTAAAGGACACCAGCGCGGCCTCACTGAGCGTGCCGCGCCCATCTCTGTCACCCTTCCGGTCTGCATCGCAGGCTTGAAGATGGGCTTTGTACTCGGCCTCGCGCCGCGCCAGACCACGGGCAACCGACCACAGCCCGCGCGTATCCAAAGCGTTTCGGAGCATCGCATAGGACATCAGGCGCGCCACGCGGCCATTGCCATCCAAAAACGGGTGAACCCAGAGCAGGCGGTGATGCGCGCAGGCCGCTGCCAGTATCGAGCCGATCCGGCCTTGCTGGCGATAAGCTTGGTCCATGCGCTCTAAAAAACGTGGCACCGCACCGGGGCTCACCGCAACGTGCCGCCCGACCTCCACATAACGCTCGCGCAATGCCCCAGGCACGACTTTCACGCGCTCGCCCGTGCCGGGATATTCGACCCACAGCAGGTCTTCGGGCAACAATTCGCAAAAGCGGCGATGCATTTCTATGATAGAGCCCGGAGCCGTGGGCGGTTCCGCCATGCCGCCTTCATCGATCCATTTCTGGACTGTGATGTGCGCCTTGGCTTCCAGCTGCAGATCGCGCTTGTGCGGATCGGCACTGTAATCGCCATCAAGAGCGCGTTCGATATCTACCGGATGCGTGTTGTGGCCTTCGATCAGGTTCGAGTAGTAGCAGTTCATCGCCCGCACCAGATCGGCCAGAGCGGCGGCCGTGGATTCCGGCAGGCTGCTACGGAAGGCGGCGGATTTTTCGGCCAGTTCTAGGGCAAGGTCGTTCAGAGCACCCCTGCGCGGCGCGCCCTCACTTACCATCAACGGCTCGAAAAGTCCTATATTCTCACCATCATCCTGCAGCATGTTCTGACCTGTATTCTGACCGCTTCTTTGGCCAAGTATGAGTTTACCTTTAATGTAACAATATCATAGTATTGCATAGTTTCATACCACTATTTTGTCCGCAAATCTGGCCGCTTCCTTGGCCGGTTTCATGGCCGCATGTCAAGCCAAGCTCTGACCACCTTACCGCGCCAGAGCGGGGCGGTGAGGATTAAGCGGGAGATGGCGGCCCGCCGCGCAAACCTGCACGCAGACAATCGGCTTGTTTCCGGCATTTTTCGTTGCAGCTCCAGCGGGGCGACCGCTTTGCTGGCGCTGATGCCTGTGGGCGGCCATCATATCCGCTCAGAGACCTGGCCCGCCTTTGCATGGGCACCGGCTTGCAACTGATACCCAAATCCCTGGCCGGATGAGGCTCTTCCTTCAATGTCCTGCCCGCACCACCTGGCTGGCGCCAGCCGTGTTGAACATGAACGCTGATCCTTCGCCTCCGGCCCTGCGGGAGGGCGTTAGCAAGCCAACCCAAGCAAAGGAGAAGACACACGGCACGCGAAAACGAGAAACCCACCCACGACATCAACGCGCCGGAGTATCTGGCCTGGCACGTCACCCAAAAAGGCGAGAAATCCTTCTGGAACAAGGTCGGAGCCGCTTGGAAACACAAGGATGCGCGCGGCTATACCCTCCAGCTGGAAACCTGCCCGATCAATGGCCGCATCGTCCTGCGCCTGCCGCTGGAAGACGCACCCCAAACCGACAACGAAGCGGGGCGCTTATGAACGCCCCCGTCACCAAAGAGTTCCATGTCGATCCCGCCCGCATCGCGTCCGGCTCATGGTGTCACACGCGGGATCGTCAGATCGGAGAAGGCGATATCAGCGCCTCATACAGCGCCGATAAGATCGCATTGGAAGGCGCCGTTCGCAGCCCCTTTACATGGAAAAACACCCTTTGGGTTTGCGTATCGCTTCATTCGATCAGGAACCATCGCGGCTCAGAAGCTTACCGGCTCGTACCCGAGAAATTCTTCGATGGCACGCCAATCAGCTACCATGAAAACGTAATCCTCGGCGATCAGGCGCGGCAAAGGCTGGAAGGCTTCTATCACGGCATGCGTGTCAAACGCGGCAATCAGAATTTTGTCCTTGCCGGTCCACCCGCGATCTTCCTGCCGCTTGGTAGCGATCAACTACCCAGTCAGTCCGACCTTTTCGACGTGCTTTAATCAAACGCCGCCCGAATATGGGCGGCGTTTTCACATACGGACGATACGGGCTAATTGAAATCCGCCCACAATCACCCTAAGTCTCACTATCTAAGATTAAGATATAGCCCGAGCATGGACATGACCGATATTGACCTTAGCATTCTTTCACTGAACGAACTCAAAGCGTTGGAGAAAGATGTCTCCAAAGCAATCCAGACTTTCGAAGAACGCCGCAAAAAGGCGGCCATGGCAGCCATCGAAGCGGCGGCGCGCGAGCACGGCTATGCTCTTTCCGAGCTTACCGCAGTCGCGCCAAAGAAAAAGGCTACTCTGCCTCCGAAATACCGGCATCCAGAGAACTCTGCGTTGACCTGGTCAGGGCGTGGACGCAAACCCGCGTGGTTGATGCAAGCCCTCGAAAACGGAACGCCCGAAGAAGATCTTTTGATCGACTGAGAAAATCCACCGACGTGCCGATCTAAAACGGCACGTCGTCTTTTCCGGCCAGGTAGGCAAGCAAACATTCAGATTGCGCAGTGGCCTGTTGCCTGATCAAGGCACGCAGGCCATCGCAAACGGCCAGCCATAACGGCGATTGCGACATCTCGAACTCGGCCTCCGCCAAGTCCAAGCATTCCTGCCAGTTACTGCTAACCTGAAACGCCATAAAATCTATGATCTGCGCAGCATGATCCCTGCACAGCTTCTCATATTCAGTATTATTCATGCAATTGATCTCCAAGTGTGCTGTGCCTCAAACCGGTGAATAGTCATCACCGCCCGGATCGCTGACACGCGCGGCGCGTGGCTTGAATTCCGGCACCAGCTTGTCCGGTTTGCCAAGGCAGCGCCCATGGGCGAGGCGAATAGCAAAGCGCGCCGTATCATCTGCCGATATGTGGAAGTGAAGGCGAAGCTCCTCCAATAGCCTGGCGTGCTTCTCGTCCAGATTGAGCATGAGCGTGTGTCTCATGATATGCTCCTTTCCTAGTTTGGTGAAAAATCATTACCTTGATCCCGTTCGCGGGCGGCATCGCGCCTGCGGGAGCAGTCTTTTTGTTGGCTCGCCTGTCTCTCCGGCACGCGCCCCAACGCAACCGCGCGGGCAATATCCAGATTGAGCGCCGCCAGACGGTCCTGCTGTTTTTGCCGTGCCAGTTTGACCTGCCGCTGCAGGTTGCGCCGTTCGGCCAACTGCTTGCGGATCGCCTCCTGCTTTTCGGTGCGGTCACGCATCGCCGCGCGTGCGATCTCCACTTCATTCTCTTTTCTGATCTTGCGGTTCTTTCCGCTGAGCCAGCCCCACAGGCCGCGTATGCCTCGCGGCGTGCGCTCCACCCGCTTTTTCTCCTCGGCCAGCCAGCGCTGTTCTTGCTGCGCCTTCAGTTGCTCACGGGCACGGCGATGGCGCTGCACCATTTGCTCGCGCTGGAACTGCGCGGCCAGACCGGCCCTTTCGGCCTTGGCTTGCTCTTCTTTCGCCCAGGCCCGGAGCTTGGGCGTCAGTCGCGCACCGATATGGGCTTTGGCCTCATCGACGGAGAGCAGGGTTTTCGGATCACCAAGGCGATCCTTGATTTCCTTGGTCTTCGCGCCGCACATCCGGCTCAGCGAGTAAGCTTCGCCGCGCCAATCAACACTAACAAAGCCGCGCCTGTCGCCGCGTGCCAGCCAGAACCCTTTCTCGCGCAGAGCCTCTTCGAAGGACTCGCGGGTGTCCGAGCCCGCCCAGCATTCGCGGATCAGGGATTTGATAAGTTTGGGATCTTGCTTGGTGCGCTTTGCCTGCTGCCAATCAGCCAGCGTGAAGGCAAGCGGATCGCGGCTGGTGCGATCCCGGAAGCCGTCTGGCATCTGCCAGCCATGTTCATGGTAGAATTCGCGCGCGATATCGTTCAGCCGCATCTTGTACCATGACAGATTGATGGCCTTCATCTCTTCGCCGTCGATCCGGCTCCAGACGGCATGAGCATGCCGCCTGCCTTCCTTCTCGTGGAAGACGATGGCGCGGGGCTGACCTTCCAGCCCCAGTCTGTTTTCGATTCGCTCTATCGCAGCCTCGAACACCTCGACCGGCACATCTTCATGTTCCGGCGGACTAAGCGAGAGTGAGAACAGGTGTTTCCGGCAGCGCGTGCCGCGCGCAATGGCTGCGCTTTCCTGCATGGCCCCGGTCAGATCATTGGCCGCAAAGCCCCGTAAATCATGTAGCTCGACATGCTCGTTGTCGCGGGTGTTCAGCAGATGCCTTGCCAGTTCATTGCCATGACCACGCTCATTGCCTTTCAGGATCATGACGGACCGCCTTTGAGGCCCAGCGCCTCAATGAGTTCAGCGCGCATTCTGGCAATGTCGGCACAGGCCTCGCGCAGTTCGTTCTCGATCTCGGGATGCACGGGCAGCGTGCCGGTATTCACCGCGCGGGCAAGCTGGTTCAGATTCGATGACAGCCGCGATTTGCCCAGCGCGGCCAGAACTCGCGCCAGCGCCTGTTGGTCCTTCACGGGCGCAGAGATCCGGCGACGAGTCTTGGGCACATCCTTATCGAAAAGGACAGACTTGATGAATGCCCCTAGGGGCTCGCCATCTGCGGCAGCTTCCAGCCTAATACGCTCATCAAAGCTCAAGCGCAGCGAAAACGGCGCGTCCCGCTTCGTTTTCCGTCCGCTGGCTACCTGATTGAAATTATGGTGCGATTTCGTCATCATCGCACCTCAGATCGGTTAGATCAAAGTGCGATAGCTGGTCGTTCCAGTCTTGGAGGGTTTCAAACAGACGGTTCGATTCCTCTACCGTCAGGTCCACCATCTCCTTCCCGGCAAGCGCTGATTTGGCGCGCCCTTTTCCGAACAGATCGCTTCCGGATCCATCGCCGCCTGGCGCATGGTCGATTTATCGCGTGGATCCCGTGGCATAGCCCATTGTTCCGGCCGAACGCGGTTGATAGCGTCCCCCGAAGACATGATCATTCATACGCCCGGCCTTCCACGTCATGACGCACACCATCCTGCTGGCGACCAATGGCAGCCTGGGGGATCTTTTCCCCTACCTCGCCCTGGCCCGCGGCCTGAAAGCCCTGGGTGCCCATCCGATCGTTGCCTCCAATCCCGACCATGTCCACCACATCGAAGCCGCCGGATTCGAGGCCCACGGCGTCTTTCCCACCCATGACGAGGTCGCCGCGGCCCATGGCATGGACGTGCCCGGCTGGACCGAGAAGGTCCGCCAGGAGCCGCTCTTTCTCTTTCAATCGCACCTGGATTTCGCCCGCCGTTCGGCCGACCGGTGCCTGCCGCTGGCCCGGCGGGCGGATGGCGCATCGGCCACGTTCCTGGCCGTCGGCGCCTGCCTGGCCGCCGACGTGGCCGGCACACCCATGGTGCCGGCGTTCTTTCAACCCGAAGGCCTGGGCTTCTGGTGGCTGAACGACGGCGCCCGCATCGCCGGGATCCGGGACGAGATCGGCCTGCCGACCGACGCGCCGCATCCGCTGGGCCGGGCGATCGGAACCGGGGCGCCGCTGCTGGGACTCTATTCGCCGATCTTCGGAGAGCCCTCGGCCAAGACCCCGCCAGCCCTGCGCATCACCGGAGCACCGACATGGCAGGACCCCAAGGCCGGGCCGTTGGATGACGACGTGGCAAGGTTCCTCGACGACGGCCCCCCGCCCATCGTCATCACCATGGGCAGCCACCTGCCCGGCCTTGTGGACTGGATCTATTCCGAAGCCGCCCGCCTGCCCGACAGCCTGGGCGAACGCGTCTTTCTGATCGGCGCGCCCCGGGCGATGTCGCGCGACCGGGTCCTGGCCCGCCCCTACCTGCCCCACGCCCCGATCTTCGCACGCGCGCGCCTGATCGTGCATCACGGCGGCATCGGCACGGCGACCGCCGCAATGGCGGCCGGCAAACCGCAGGTGGTGCTGCCCTATGCGGTGGACACCTGGGACAATGCCCGTCGCCTGATGGACATGGGCATCTCGTTGAACCTGCCCGCGCAGGACTTTACCGTCGACAGCGCCACGACCGTCCTGCGGCGCCAGCTGGGCTCGGAACGGGCAGAACGGCGTGCCCGGGTCTATGCCAGGCGCCTCGCGCAGGAGGACGGGGCCGGCACTGCCGCCCGCCTGCTGCTGGACAGCATCGGCGCGCCGGCCAGCCGCGCACCGGTCTGACCATCGACATGCTACCGAAGACGGCAGATCCCGACGTCTTCAAACGGAAAACCCCGCGTCGCGGGCCCCGGACGCTCCCGCTCCCGGCCCTGTCCGTGATAGGGGACAATCCCGGGCGCATCCCCGCACCCGGCACAGGAAAGACCCACACGCGATGACTTCTCCCCTTCCCTATTTCGACGGACACAACGATTACCTACTGCGCCTGATGACCTCGCCCACCCCGCGCGAGGATCTGTGGCTGGGCGATACCGGCCAGGGCCACATGGACCTGAAACGCATGAAGGCGGGCGGCTTCGTGGGCGGCTTCTTTGCCGTGTTCGTGCCGCCGGTCCGCACGGGGGAGCCGACCGATTTCCTGTCGCGCATGGCCAATCCGCCCTACGACCTGCCGCTGCCTCCGCTGATGACGCACGACGAATCCCAGGCCACCGCGCTGACCATGGTCGGCCACATGCACTGGATGGAACGCAGCGCGCCGGACGATTTCGCCATCTGCCGCACCCCGTCGCAAGTGCGCGCCGCCATCGACACCGGCAAGATCGCCGGCATCCTGCATATCGAGGGCGCCGAGGCGATCGGGCCGGACCTGGACGCGCTGTACCTGTTCCATGACATGGGGCTGCGCTCGCTCGGCCCGGTCTGGAGCCGGCCGACGATCTTCGGCCACGGCGTGCCGATGCGCTTTCCGGGCGATCCCGACACCGGCCCCGGCCTGACCGGGGAAGGCAAGGACCTGGTGCGCCTGTGCAACGAGCTGGGCATCATGATCGACCTGTCGCACCTGAACGCGGCCGGCTTCGAGGACGTGGCGAAGATTTCGACCAAGCCGCTGGTCGCCACCCATTCCAACGCACATGCCCTGACCGCATCGACCCGCAACCTGACCGACCGGCAGCTGGACCAGATCCGCGACACCGGCGGCATGGCGGGGCTGAACTATGCCATGGTCTTCCTGGCCGAGGACGGCATTTCGAACCCGGACATGGGGTTCGACCCGATGCTGCGTCACCTGGATCACATGCTGGAAAGGCTGGGCGAGGATCACGTGGGGCTGGGGTCGGATTTCGACGGCGCGCAGATCCCGGCGGCCCTGGGCGACGTGGCCGGCATGGCCGGCTTCTTCGCGGCGATGGAAGCGCATGGGTACGGGTCCGACCTGATCGCCAAGATCGCCTGCGACAACTGGCTGGCGCTGATCGAACGGACGATGACCCCCTGATCGGGGGCGGATGGGCGGCGCGGGATTTGACCCGGCCGGGCGGGGCTTATACATCTGCCTGCAACGGGGCGCCGGGCCCCAGGTGCGAGTACGGCAGACCCCATGGGCCCCAGCAAATCCCCCTTCGACGCGGTCCCCTTCAATGTGGTGATCGTCGGCCAGTCCGGGCGGTTGTCCTACGAGGCGGCGGTCTTTGCCGCCTCCCTGCGCGCCATGTCCCCCGATTTCGCCGGCCGCCTTTTCATCGCGCAACCCCAACCCGGCGACCTCTGGCCTGACGATCCGCGTGTCCGCGACGCCGATCTGCTGGCGCTTTACGACCGGCTGGGCGCCGAGATCCTGCCGTTCGAAAGCCGCCATTTCGGGGCCGCCTACCCTTATGGCAACAAGATCGAGGCGCTGCTGGCCCTGCCCGAGGGCGAACCGTTCGTGTTCTTCGACACCGACACGCTGATCACCGGCGACCTGGGCCAGGTCCCGTTCGATTTCGACCGCCCCACCGCGTCGATGAAACGCGAAGGCACCTGGCCGGTGATCGAACTTTACGGACCCGGATACGAGGAAACCTGGGGCGCGCTTTACGACCGGTTCGGTCTGGATTTCCCGTCCAGTCAGGACACCAGCTGGCCGCGCGAATACTGGCGGCGTTACCTGTATTTCAACGCCGGTTTCTTCTTCTACCGCTGCCCCCGCGTCTTTGGCCAACGGTTCCTGGACATCGCCCTGTCGATCCGCGACGACACGCCCGACGCGCTGGTCTGTCAAAGCTTCGATCCCTGGCTTGACCAGGTGGCCCTGCCGCTGGTGATCCACGCCCTGGGCGGCGGGCGCGATACCCTGCCCGAGGGGCTGCTGGACGGCGATGTCAGCTGTCATTACCGGTTCTTCCCGCTGCTTTACGCCCGCGACAGCGACCGCGCGATCGCGGTGCTGGAAGAGGTGACCGCGCCCAACTGGATCAAGAAGGTGCTGAAGGGGTACGAGCCGATCAAGCGCATGGTCTACCAGGGGCGCGGGGCCAAGGTGCGCGCGCTGTTCGACCAGGACGACCTGCCCCGGCGCGAACAGGCGATCCGCAACCGGATCAAGAGCAACGGGTTCTGGATGCGCTGAGGCGCGCCTGCCCGGGGACGGCGCGGGGTGGCGGGCGTTCGGCCGGGTATTTCAGAAGAGAAAGAAGCAGCAGGCGGCGCGATGATCGGGCTGTATCGGGCGGATTGTGCCGTAGGGTCAAAGCTCCTAGACAGGGGCGGCGCTTTGGGCGCTTTTGGAGAACCAGTCTGGGAGGACTACCATGACCGACGCCCCCACATACGGATTCGATACGCTGCAGGTCCATGCCGGCGCCCGGCCCGATCCGGCCACCGGCGCGCGCCAGACGCCGATCTACCAGACGACGGCCTATGTCTTTCGCGATGCCGATCACGCGGCGGCGCTGTTCAACCTGCAGGAGGTGGGATTCATCTATTCCCGCCTGACCAACCCGACCGTGGCCGTCCTGCAGGAACGCATTGCCACGCTGGAAGGCGGGGTCGGCGCGGTCTGCTGTTCGTCGGGGCACGCGGCGCAGATCATGGCGCTGTTCCCGCTGATGGCGCCGGGGCGCAACGTGGTGGTGTCGACGCGGCTGTATGGCGGCACGATCACCCAGTTCAGCCAGACCATCCGCCGGTTCGGCTGGTCCGCCAAGTTCGTCGATTTCGACGACCTTGCCGCCGTGAAGGCCGCCATCGACGACGACACCCGCGCGGTCTTTTGTGAATCGATCGCCAACCCCGGCGGCTATATCACCGATCTGGACGCCATCGCCGGCGTCGCCGATGCCGCCGGCCTGCCGCTGATCGTCGACAACACCTCGGCCACGCCGTACCTGTGCCGGCCCATCGAACACGGCGCCACGCTGGTGGTGCATTCGACCACCAAGTTCCTGACCGGCAACGGCACCGTCACCGGTGGCGCCATCGTGGATTCGGGGCGTTTCGACTGGTCGGCGTCCGACAAGTTCCCGTCGCTGTCCGAACCCGAACCCGCCTATCACGGGCTGAAGTTCCACGAGACCTTCGGCCCGCTGGCCTTCACTTTCCACGGAATCGCCGTCGGCCTGCGCGACCTGGGCATGACCATGAACCCCCAGGGCGCCCATTACACGCTGATGGGGATCGAGACGCTGTCGCTGCGCATGGAACGCCACGTGGCCAACGCGATGAAGCTGGCCCAGTGGCTGGAGGCCGACGACCGCATCGGCGAGGTCACCTATCCCGGCCTTGCCTCGTCGCCCTATCACCACCGGGTGGCGCAGATCTGTCCCAAGGGGGCCGGATCGCTGTTCACCTTCTCGGTCAAGGGCGGCTACGAGGCGTGCATCAAGCTGGTGAATGCGCTGGAGATCTTCAGCCACGTGGCGAACCTGGGCGATACGCGGTCGCTGATCATCCACTCTGCCTCGACCACCCACCGCCAGCTGAGCCCCGAGCAGCAGGAAGCCGCCGGTGCCGGGCCCGACCGGGTGCGCGTGTCGATCGGGATCGAGGATGCCGACGACCTGATCGCCGACCTGGACCAGGCACTGAGCAAGGCCACCGCCTGAAAGCTTTGGAGCGCGCGGATGTCCCCCGCGCGCCGATCCGGTCAGTCCGCGATGGCGAACACCATCGAGACCGAGGCGGTTACCGTGACCTCGCCCTCGGCGATCGGGACGGATACGTCGCGGGCCGAGGCCGCCGCCATTTCCATCATCTTCGGCCGGGCGTAACCGCCCTGTTCCGTCAGGCTCTGAACCGGGCCCAGGGTCACGCCGGCGGCGTCGGCGTACAGCTGCGCCTTGGCCATCGCATCGGCCACGGCGGCGCGGCGGGCGTCATCGACCAGCGGGTCGGGATCCTGAAGACCGAACTGCAAACCGCTGAAATCGTTACCGCCTTCGGCCATGACCTTGTCCAGGACGTCGCCCAGGGCGGGCAGGTCGCGGACCCGCACGGCAATCGTGTTCGACGCCATGAAGCCGGTGATCTCCGGCGGTTCCTCGCCGCCGCGGCGGTTCGACCAGACCGGGTTGACCGTCAGGCGCGCAGTCTGAAGATCGGCCTTCTCGATCCCCAGATCCTCGAGCCGGGCCAGGATCCGCGCCACCGATTGCGACACCAGCTGCATCGCGTCGCGCGCCTCCTGCCCCTGTTCGGTGACGCCCATGGTGATCGTGGCCATGTCCGGGCTGGCCGAAACGCTGCCCTCACCGGACACGGTGATCTCGCGCATCCCCTCGGCCGCCTGCGCCATCGTGGCCGCCAGGGCGATCATCATCGCGGCCATGCCGGTTTTCAGGCCAGTCTTAATGGTCTGCATACCATTCCTCCGTAGCATTGAGCCCTGTAGATGGGCGCGGCAAAGGGGCGCCGACAAGGGGCATGCGCGCGTTTTCCTTTTCCTCCCCGGCGGAAACCATTAAAATGGCGGGACAGGTGAGGCTGCCGGCAGAACCGGAGCCTCCGGACGGGACATAGAAGTCGTAGCAGTATGAAACCGGGTTTCGCGCTCTCTCTTTCATTCGAGGGAATCACGTTATTGCACCGCAGTGCCACCGGCTGGCACCGCGTCGGCAGCGTGCGTCCGGATTCGTCCGACCTGGCCCAGGCGATGGTCACCCTGCGCCGCAGCGCCTCGGCGCTGGCGCCCACGGGCGTGCGCTGCAAGATCGTCCTGCCCAACGACCAGATCCGTTACCTGACGATCGAGACCGGCGATGTCGATGCCGACGCGCGCCGGCAGGCCGCCGCCCTGGCCCTGGACGGGGCCACGCCCTATGCGGTCAGCGAACTGGCCTTCGATATTTCCGCTGACGGGCCGGTCACCCATGTCGCCGCCGTCGCCCGCGAAACCCTGGCCGAGGCCGAGGGATTCGCCGTCGAACACGGGTTCGATCCGGTGTCCTTCGTGGCCATGCCGGGCGACATGGCGTTCGGGGGCGAACCGTTCTTTGGCCCGACGCGCCACGCCGCCGCCATCCTGCCCGAAGGCACCCAGGTCGAACCCGACAGCAGCGCCATCGTCGTCGTCACGCGCAGTGCGCCGGCGGACCCGGCGCCCCAGGTCGAGACACAGGTCGAGACATTGGCCGAGGCGCCGGTCGCGGCCGCCCCTCAGGCTGCCCCTCAGGCCGACGCGCCCGCAGAACCCGTGGCCACCGACACCGCACCGCAACCGGCGGCCGAACCGGCCCCGACGCACCCGAAAGAGCCTGCCGAGCCCCCCAAGCCGGAGCCCGAGGAGCCGGCCACCGCCTTCGCCTCGCGCCGCCGCCGGACCGACCCTGATCCCGCGTCCGAAACAGCGCCCACGCTCCAGCAGCCCGCTTCGGCCAGGATCATCCCGATCCCGCCGCATCTGCAGACCCCGCCACGCCCGGCCCGGCCGTCGCCGACCGTTTCGGCTTCGCAGACGCCCACGCCCACGCGCACCGTCAATTCGGCCCGCAGCCCCGGCCCCGTCACCACCCTGCGCGCGGCGCCGGTCGCCCCGGCTGCGCCCCGGCCCGATCCCGGCGCACCTTCGGGGCCCACCCCCGGCGCCCTTGCCGCGACCCTGCGGGCGCCCGCGGCCACCGCGGCCGCACCGACCGAGGATGATCCGCGCAGCGGCTTCATGCGCCGCCGGACCAAGGCCGCGCCGCCCCCTCCGTCCCCACCCGCCGAGGATCCGGTCCCCGACCTGCCCGGGTCCGATGCCAACCGGATGACCGTCTTTGGCGCCCGCAAGAAAGCGCCGCCGAAACGGGGCAAACCGAAATACCTGGGTCTGACGCTGACGATCATCCTGCTGGTCGTTCTGGCCGGGGTCGCCGCCTTTGGCTCGATCTTCACCGACGGCCGCATCAGCCAGCTGTTCAGCCGCGATCCACAGTCGGCCATCGCTGAAACCCCGTCCAAATCCGATACGGCATCCGATACGGCATCCGATACGGCGGGCCTTGATCCGCGCATTCTGGACATGCAGGCCGACGTCGTCGTCCCGGTCGAGGACGAGATGGCCGGCGCTTCGAACCCCGAACTGACCGGCGACGGCGCAACCGACATCGCATCGGCGCAACCCGACGAGTCGCTGACCGATACCGATGCGGCGGTGCTGGACGCGCTGCGCGCGCCGTCGGACACCGAACAGGACACGGAACAAGACGGCGGCATGGACCTGGCCGGCGATCTGGGCGACGACGGCGACACCTTTGACGACGGCGATCTGTCCGCCATCGACCCCGAGGAACTGGCCGATGCGCCCCTGAACGACGTGCTGGCCGGGAACATCGACGCCGACCTGCCCGACACGTCCGATCCTGCAGCCGAAGCCGCCAGCTATGCCGCGACCGGCATCTGGAGTTCGGCACCCGATCACCCCGAAACGCCCGGCGTCATCACGTTGGACGACCTTTTCATCGCGTCGATCGACGGGGCCACGCTGACCCAGGACGCGCTGGCCCTGCCGCCCGTCAAAAGCTACCAGACCGATGACTCCCCCAACGGCGTCGCCTCGCCCGCGGCGGCGGGCACCGCCTTCAAGCTCGACGCGCTGGGACTGGTCGAACCGACGGCCAGGGGCACGGTCACGCCCGATGGCATCGTGGTCTTCCTGGGCCAGCCGCCGCGCGTTCCGCCGCCGACCCCGAAGCGCGTCGAAAGCGTGTCGGTCGCCGAACCGCTGACCCCGGCCCTGCCCGCGACCCGCCCGCGCAACCGCCCCGGCGACCTGGTCGAGAATGCCGAACGCTCGCGGCTGGGTGGCCTGACGGTTGCCGAGCTCAGCGGCGTGCGCCCGCTTGCCCGGCCCTACGAACCCGAGATCCCCGAATTGACCCCCGAATTGGCCCCCGCCGAACAGGCGCCGGAACTGAGCGCGGCAGATGCGCGCCTGGCCGCGGTCAAACCCAAGCTGCGGCCGTCGGGATTTGCCAATACCGTCGCCCGCGCCCAGACCCCCGCGCCCGCTCAACGCACGACGACCGCGTCGACGGGCCCGGCTGCGTCCGCATCCACCGCCGCGCTGGACGTGGACGAACTGGACGAACTGGACGAACTGGACGAACCCGACCTGCCGTCATCGAACGGACGCAAGGGCCCCGCCGTCCCCCGCAACGAGGCGGCGGCCCCCAGCGGCAACACCCCCGCCGGGGTCGCCAAGCAGGCCACGATCAAGAACGCCATCAACCTGCGCCAGGTCAACCTGATCGGCGTCTACGGCGCCCCATCCAACCGGCGCGCGCTGGTGCGGCTGTCCACCGGGCGCTACAAGAAGGTGAAGGTCGGAGACCGGATCGACGGCGGCCAGATCGTCGCCATCGGCGACAGCGAGCTGCGGTATCAGAAGGGCGGGCGCAACGTCGTCCTGCGCATCCCGCGCGGCTGACCCACCCACGCATTGGCCGCTGTCACACGGACATCGGACGGACATCGGACGGACATCAGACGGACATCAGACGGCGGTGCCGATGATCCCCATCAGGCCGCCGATGCTCAGCGCCCCGCCGTAAAGCCAGCCGTCGCTCATCCCGAACCTGGGCGCCAGCAGCGCGCCGGGTAGCAGGATGGCGAGCAATACGATGTCGGCGTCCCACGACGGCGACCAGGCGTTCGAAATACCGCCCTTCACGACCAGATCGCTGTTGCCGACGATCTTTCCGACAACCCATCCGCCGATCATGCCCACCACGGATCCGATCGTCCTGCGGATCGGTGATCCGGTGCTTGGTTTTCCGCTCATGCCAGTCCTCTACCCCATTGTCGGCAGGGTACTGCCCGTGCCGCACCTGTCCCGTCAAGAAAAAGGCGCCCGCGCCTGAATGGTTCCCGACAGGCGTTTCACATTTGCCGGAAGCACCCTTTTGCTGAACCGCCACCGGGACCACGTCGGGGGCACCGGATCGGCGGTGATCCGCACCAGGATCCGCACCAGGTCGACGGCTTTGTAACCCGGCGCGACGGAACTTCATTGGAATGTGATGGGAACCGGCATATTCACGCCAAAGTTAACCTGACATTAGGGGGTATTCTGCGCACCCTTCATGGCCATGTCGCAGTTTCGCGCGTAGACTGCGCGTCATACCCAAGTCACATACGGTTTTCGCGCAGATGCTCGACGATACCGACACGCGGCTGCTGGCCGCCCTCCAGAAGGATGCGCACCTGACCGCGCATCAACTGGGCGAGTTGCTGAACCTCTCGCCCAGCCAGGCCGGTCGCCGCCGCCAGCGGCTGGAGGCCGAAGGTTACATCCAGGGCTATGCCGCCCGGCTCGACCCGGCGCGGCTGGGGCTGAACGTGCAGGGTTTCGTACAGGTGCAGCTGGCCCGTCACGGGCCGGAACAGTCGAAAAGCTTTGCCCGGCTGATCAGCACCCGCCCCGAGATCACCAGCGCCTGGACCATGACCGGCGATGCCGACTACCTGCTGCGTGTCTATTGCGCCGATCTGGGCGCGCTGAACACGCTGCTGCACGATGTCCTGCTGACCCACCCCGCCGTCGCCCGCGTGCAAAGCCAGATCGTCATGGATCAGCTCAAGCGCGACGCCCCGCTGCCCACCTGACGCTTCACGTAACCAGTCAATTCACAAGGATCCGCATTCATGGAGAGTTTCCTGTACCAGGCCACGGTCTATCTGGCGACGGCGGTGATTGCCGTGCCCATAGCCGCGCGTCTCGGGCTGGGGTCGGTGCTGGGCTATCTTGCCGCCGGCATCATCGTCGGTCCGGTGCTGGGGCTCGTGGGGTCCGAGACCGAGCATATCCAGCACGTCGCCGAATTCGGCGTGGTGATGATGCTGTTCCTGATCGGCCTGGAACTGGATCCGCGCACGCTGTGGAACATGCGAACCAAGCTGATGGGGCTGGGCGCGCCGCAGGTGTTGCTGACCGCGCTGGTGCTGATGGGCGCGGCCATGGCGCTGAAACAGGGCTGGGCGCCGGCCCTGTCGATCGGCCTGACACTGGCCCTGTCGTCGACGGCCATCGTGCTGCAGACCCTGTCGGAAAAGGGGCTGACCCAGACCCAGGGCGGGCGCAGCGTGTTTTCCGTCCTGCTGACGCAGGACGTCGCCGTCATCCCGATCCTGGCCTTCCTGCCGCTGTTGTCGGTGACAGTCTTCCACCAGGGCCCCACCCAGCGGGCCAGCGTCAACGACACCGGCACGATCGAGGTGACCGGCGCCCATGACGCCGTCGCCCATGCCGCCGACCTGTCGCTGGTCCAGGGCCTGCCCGCCTGGGGCGTGACGCTTGTGACGCTGGGCGCCGTGGTGGCGGTGATCCTGGCCGGCATCTACCTGGTGCGGCCGCTGTTCCATTTCATCTACGTCTCGCGCCTGCGCGAAATGCACACCGCGCTGGCCTTGCTGATCGTGGTGGGCATCGGTTTCCTGATGTCGCTGGTCGGCCTGTCGCCGGCGCTTGGCACCTTCCTGGCCGGCGTCGTTCTGGCCAACAGCGAATTCAAGCACGAGATGGAAAGCGACCTGGAACCCTTCAAGGGCCTGTTGCTGGGGCTGTTCTTCATCACCGTGGGCGCGGGGATCCAGTTCTCGGTCCTGTTCGGTTCGCCCGTGCGCATCCTTGGCATGACGCTGCTGCTGATGCTGGCCAAGGGCGCGGTCCTGTACGTGCTGGGCCGGATCTTCGGGCTCAGGCGGCGGGACCTGTGGCTGTTCACTTTGTCGCTGGCGCAGGCCGGGGAATTCGGCTTCGTGCTGGTGTCGTTCTCGCTGCAGCAGCAGGTGATCACCAGCCAGGTGGGCGAGACGCTGTTGCTGATCATCGCGCTGTCGATGCTGATCACGCCGGCGCTGTTCATCCTGTACGACCTTCTGTCGCGCCGGATGACCGACCCAAAGGCCGCGATGGAACCCGATCCGATCGACGTCCAGGGCCCGGTGATCATCGCCGGCACCGGGCGCTTCGGGCAGATCGTGAACCGGCTGGTGCAGGCCAGCGGGATCCAGACCGTCGTCCTGGACACCGACATGGAGACGATCCAGCTGATGCGCCGCTTCGGCTTCAAGGGATTCCTGGGCGATCCCACCCGGCCGGAACTGCTGCGCGCCGCCGGCCTGGGCAAGGCCAAGATCCTGGTCGCGGCGATGGACGATCCCAAGAAGGTCACCCAGCTGGTCGCCTATGCCCGCAAGGAACGCCCCGACCTGCACATCGTCGCGCGCGCCTATGACCGCAACCAGGTCTATGAGCTGTACCAGGCCGGCGCCAACGACATCGTGCGCGAGATGTTCGACAGCAGCCTGCGGGCTGGCCGCTATGTTCTGGAAAACGCGGGCCTGACCGAATTCGAGGCGGCGGCGGCGGAACAGACCTTCTATGTCCATGACCGCCAGACGGTGCGCGAACTGGCCGAGCTTTGGGATCCCGCGGTGCCGACCACGCAGAACGCGGCCTATATCGCCCGCGCGCGTGAACTGCAGAAGGATCTGGAAACCGCGCTGATGACCCGCGCGTCGGAGATCAACAAGAAAAGCGCCTGAAGCCCAGGGTCCAGGTCTTCAAAAGGCCCGGGCCACCCCGACGCCAAAGAACACCTGGTCGCGCGACAGCGCGACCGGGCTGTTGCCCGCCTCGTCCAGCAGGTAGGAATACAGAACCCCCGCGCCCACCGCCCATTTCTCGCTGATGGGCTGGACAAAGACCGCCATCGCCCGCAGGTCGCGCCAGCCCGATCCGGCGGTATAGACCGGCAGCCCGCTCAGCGCCGATCCCGCCGCATCCACCGAGAAATAGGTGTCCATGTAATCGCCCGACCCCCAGGACGCCGCCACCGCCAGCCCAAACGCGCCATAGCGCCCCACGGGCGTCCAGTGCCGCACGCCGATATCGGCCACCATGCCGCCATCGCCCAGCGTCACGTCCTGCAGCACGCCCAGGTTGACCCGCCAGCGGTCGCGCGGATCGGTGCCGCCGACCTCGTAGGCCAGGAACCCGCCCAGGCCCACCGACATGTCGATATCGGGCAGCGCGTCGATCTGGTCGTTGTCCTCGTCCCCGCGCCCGAACCGCAGGATCCCGGCCGGGCCGGCCTGCCAGCGGGAATTTTCCAGCAGGTTGGCCGACAGGTAGTTCGCCTCGAGGTTCAGGTAGCGTTCGCCGAAGTTCAATTGCAAGGCGGGCACCGCTGCGGGCACCCGGTCGTCCGACCCGATGTATCCGGGTCCCGCCCCGATCCCCACCAGCGCGAACTGGGGGAAGTGCGGGACATTCAGCATCGGGCTTTCGGCCAGCGCGGGGCTGCCCAGCAGCGCCAGGCAGGCGGTCACGGATCCGTAGCGCATGCCAATACCCCCCTGGCTGCCAGTCGGACCTTGATAGCCGCCAAAACGATAATCGGGCAAGCGCGGCGATCAGCCGTCCGCGACCCCGGCTTCGGCAAAGGTCGCCATGCCCGAATGGCAGGCCACCGCCCCCTTCAGGATCGAGATTGCCAGCGCCGCGCCCGATCCCTCGCCCAGCCGCAGCCCCAGCGACAGCAGCGGCGCCTTGCCCAGCCTGCCCAGCAGCGCCGCATGCGCGCCCTCCGCGCTCTGATGTCCCGCCACGGCGTGGTCCAGCGCGCCCGCCACCGTCGCCTCCAACGCGGCCGCCGCCGCGCAGCAGATGAACCCGTCCAGGATCACCGGGATCCGGTGCGCCCGCGCCGCCGCGATGGCCCCCGCCATCGCCGCCACTTCGCGCCCCCCCAGCGAGGCCAGAACCGCCACCCCGTCCGTCACCGCGCCATGGCGCGCCACGCCCTCGGCCACCACCTGCGTCTTGATCGACAGGCCGCCGTCCGTCACGCCGGTGCCCCGCCCGGTCCAGTCCCCCGCCGTGCCGCCATACAGCGCCAGCGACATCGCCGCCGCCGAAGTCGTGTTGCCGATCCCCATCTCGCCCACCACCAGCAGGTCGCACGCCGGGTCCACCGCCTCCCAGCCGCAGGCCAGGGCGGCAACGCAGTCGGCTTGCGACATTGCCGGTTCAACCGTGAAATCCGCCGTCGGCCGGTCCAGGTCCAGCGCATGCACGTCCATCTTCGCGCCCGCCGCCCTGGCCAGTTGGTTGATCGCCGCGCCGCCGGCCTGAAAGTTGGCCACCATCTGCACCGTCACCTCGGCCGGAAATGCCGATACGCCCCGCGCCGCGACCCCGTGGTTGCCCGCGAACACGATGACCTGCGGCGCGCGGATTTCGGGGCGCGGATCACCGCGCCAGCCCGCGTACCACTGCGCCAGGTCCTCCAGCCGGCCCAGTGCCCCCGGCGGCTTGGTCAGCAGGCCGTTGCGGTCCCGGGCTCCGGCGATGGCGTCGGCATCGGGGCCGGGCGCTTGTGCCAGCAGGGCACGGAACGCGTCGAGCGTGGTGAAGGGAGCCGTCATCGGGGGACCTCATTGCATCGTTCGGTGCGCCCGTGTTTAACGCCCGTACCCGCCGCCACAAGACCAGAGCCGCCGCATGCGCAACTTCGCCCCCTTTCAGCAGCTTGCCACAGCCCTGGCGCTTCTGACCCGGCTGCCCCTGCCCCGCCTGCCCGACGCGGCCTTTGCCGACCAGTCCCGCGCCGTCTGGGCCTTTCCGCTTGTGGGTCTGCTGGTGGGCGGGATCGCCCTGGGCGTGGGGCTGCTGGCGCTGACGCTGGGCCTGCCCGCGACGGGCGCGGCCGGTCTCGTGCTGCTGACCCAGGTGATGGTCACCGGCGCCATGCACGAGGACGGGCTGGCCGATACCGCCGACGGGTTCTGGGGTGGCTTCAGCCGGGACCGGCGGCTTGAGATCATGCGCGACAGCCACATCGGCACCTATGGCGTGCTGGCCCTGATCCTGTCGCTGGGCCTGCGCTGGCAGGCGCTGACGGCCCTGCTCGACGGCCCCGCGCTGCTGGTTGCCGCCATCGTTTCGCGCGCGGTCATGCCGGTGCTGATGACCGCCCTGCCCCATGCGCGCACCGACGGTCTGTCCAGGGGCGTCGGCCGGCCCGGCCCGCGCGCCGTCCTGCTGGGTCTGGTCCTTGCCGCCGGCCTGTCGCTGCTGCTGGTCGGGCTCGGCGCGCTGCTGGCCCTGGTGCTGGGCGCACTGGCCGCCGTCACGCTGGGCCTCATGGCCAAACGGCGCATCGGCGGGCAGACCGGCGATATCCTCGGCGCCACCCAGCAATGCACCGAAATCGTCATCCTCCTGGGGTTCGTCGCCCTCTGGTCGTGACGCCAAACGCGACACCCGAAAACGACACCCGAAAACGACAAAGGCCGCGCCCAAGGCGCGGCCCAGTCTTGCTGACTTGATTATCCGGTCAGGCGGCGCGTGACATCAGCACGTCATCCACCTTCTTGGCGGCGGCGACCTCGTCGCTGCCCGAAACGGCGGCGACTTCGCGGGTCAGCCGTTCCAGCGCGGCTTCGTACAGCTGACGCTCGGAATAGCTTTGTTCACGCTGGTCGTCGGTGCGGTGCAGGTCGCGGACCACCTCGGCGATCGAGATCAGATCGCCCGAGTTGATCTTCTGTTCGTATTCCTGAGCCCGACGGGACCACATGGCGCGCTTGACCTTGGCCTTGCCCTTGAGGGTGGTCATGGCCTTCGAGATCACGTCGGGCGAGCTGAGCGAGCGCATTCCGATCTCGGTGGCCTTCGCGGTGGGGACCCGCAGAGTCATCTTGTCCTTTTCGAAGGAAATCACGAAAAGCTCCAGCTTGATGCCGGCGACTTCCTGCTCCTCGATCATCATGATCTGGCCAACGCCATGCGCCGGGTATACCACGTAATCATTGGGGCGGAATTCGAGCTTCTTCGATTTACTCATTCAAGATTATCCTTGCATGACGGCCGGAGTAGGCGACAAAGATCCGCAGGCCGGGAGATTCATATCCCGTCCAACGGTTCTGATGATCAATGTTTAGCCGTCCCTGAGTGGCAGCAAGATGTGGACAGCTCCGGCCGTAGGCTTCGTTGAACCCATGATATAGCATAAAATACCCCTCCGTGGAAGCGGAGGAGCTTCACATTTGATCAAACCAAAACGGATTCCGGGCGAATTCCCGCCTTTACGGCGAGTTTACGTTGCGTCAGATGGCCCTAGGGCCGAATCATTTCAGCCGCCTTCGCCGGGCGCTTCCGAGAAATACTTGTCCAGCTTGCCGTCTTCGCCGTCGAATTTCTCGGCCTCGGGCATCGGGTCCTTCTTGGACACGATCACCGGCCACAGCTCGGAATACTTGCGGTTGAACTCGACCCACTTCTCCATGTCCGGTTCGGTGTCGGGCCGGATGGCGTCGGCCGGGCATTCCGGTTCGCAGACGCCGCAGTCGATGCATTCGTCAGGATGGATCACCAACGTGTTCTCACCTTCGTAGAAGCAGTCCACGGGGCAGACTTCCACGCAATCGGTGTACTTGCAGTTGATGCAGTTGTCGGTGACGACATATGTCATTTGGCTTCGGTTTCCGTATCGGCTGACGATGAGTAGCTAAAACAGGTTTCCAGGGTGTTCAAGGCGATGGCGTTCAGAAAAACACCCGCCGGGACAATGACCCTCAGAAAGCCGGATCTTCGGAACCCGTGTCCTTCAACGCATCGATTGCACGGCGGTTTCGTTTGGTGGGCCGGGCGCCGACCCGCTCGGGCGCGGGCTCCGACTCGGGCGTCAGGTCGTCGTACAGCGCCTGCGCCTCGGGCGCGGGACCCCGCCGCGTGCCCAGGGCCACGATCCGCACGACGCGGATCTCGTGCCCCTGGGGGAAGGTCAGGACATCGCCGGGGGTCACGGCCAGCGCGGGCTTGGTCGCCCTTGCGCCGTTGACGCGCACGTGGCCCTCGCCGACCTGGCGGGCGGCAAGGCTGCGGGTCTTGTAGAACCGCGCCTGCCACAGCCACTTGTCGATGCGCAGCTTGGCTGCGGGGTCACTCATGCGCGCACCCGCAGGCCGTCACTTGCCCGACTTGTCGTCCCTCAGCCCCATCAGAGCGGCGGCAAAGGGATTGTCGGGGTCGATCTTCTTCTCGTGGCGCGGCGGACGGGCGGTATAGGTCTTGGCGCCCTTCTGCTGATCGCGGTCGCGGCCGCCACCCTTCTTGCCCTGGGGCTTGCCGCCCCGGCCGTCGCGGTCGCCACGATCTCCGCGCGGCTTGCCACCGCCGCCCTTCTTGCCCTGCGGACGCCCCTGGCCCTGGCCCTGGCCTTCGCCACCACCGCCACGCGCATCGCGACGTCCGCGATGGCCCTGGTTCGACGGCCGCTGACGGCCCCAGGTGAAGGTAAAGAAGACTTCGGTTTCCGCTTCGGCCGGCTCGCTCAGCGCCGCGGTCTCGGCGGCGGCATCCGCCGCCTCCTCGGCCAGCATCGGTTCGCCTTCGGGCGCGGGGGCGTCGACGGCCTCGGGCACCTCGGGCGCGACCGCCTCGGTGACCGGCATGTCCGGCACCGGCGCCTCGGCGACCGGTTCCTCGGGCGTCACGGCCACGTCGACCGCCACCGGCGCTTCGCTCTGGGCCTGTTCCGGGGCCCCTTCCGGGGCCTCGACAACAGGCGCCTCTTCGGCGGCCTCGACCGGCGCCTGGGCAACAGCCTCGCCCTCCACCGGCTCCGCCGGCGGGGTATCGGCCTCGACCGGTGCGGCCGCCTCGGCTTCCGCCTCGGGCGTCGCCGGGACCGGTTTGACCTTGGTGCGTTCGCCCTTCTCGGCCTTGTAGCCAAGGCCTTCCATCAGGCCGGCGAACTGTTCCAGCGTCATGCCGGTGATCGACAGCATGTCGGCCTTGGCCTCGAAACCGCCGCGGCTGTCCTCGCCGCGCAGCATGTCGGCCAGCCGTTCCAGCATGTCGATGCGAATCGCCCGCTCGCCCGCTTCGCGGTAGCCGGCCATCGCGTGATAGCCCTGCGGCGCGTCCTTCATCGCCGGCACCGTCACCAGCCCCGGAGGCGGTGCCTCGGGGAATTCGTCCAGGCCGCCCGCCAGCCCCCACAGCACCAGGCGCAGACGCGTCGGTGCGGGTTTCAGCAGCAGCGGCATGAAGATGGTGAACTGGCCGAACCGGATCCCGTGCTTGCGCAGCAGCGACCGCGCGTCCTGATCCAGATCCTTGACCTCTTGCTGGACGTCCGCCCGGGGGATGATCCCCAGGTTCTCGACCATGCGGAAGGCAAAGCCCCGCGCCAGCCCCGACATCGTCTCGTCGCGCTGCATGTTCAGCAGCGGTTCGAACAGCGCACCGACCTTGCGATCGATGAAATGTTGCAGACGACGCTGGACCTTGGCGGTCACGTCAGGCCCCGCGGTCTCGTCGACGAACACCTCGACCCCGGGCTTCAGCGGCTCGGGTCCCGTCACCAGCTTGCCCACCGCGGAATCGCCCCACATCAGGCCACCCTGTTCGGTGAAATCGATCTCCGTGTCCGGCGCGTTGTAAAAACGGTCGGCGCGCAGATGGAAATGCGGAACGAGCGCCTGGACCGAAGCCGCTTTCAGCGTCTTCGCCTCGGACCCTTGCGCACTCTTGTCCGGGGCAAACCGGAATCCCTCGAGACGGCCGACGAATTCGCCTTCGACCGTCACGTCCCCCTTGTCGTTCACTTCGGCCAAAAGGGCCTCCTTCTGCTTGAGCCGGCGGAGCAGTACAGATGTACGCCGGTCCACAAATCTCTGGGTCAGGCGCTCGTGCAAAGCATCCGACACCCTGTCTTCTACCGCGCGCGATTCCTCACGCCAATGGCTTTCGTCTTCAACCCAGCCCTTCCGCTGGGCCACGTAGGTCCAGGTGCGGATAAAGGCCAGCCGTTTGGACAATGTATCGATGTCCCCGTCGGTGCGGTCGATTCGCCGAATCTGCCGGGCAATGAAGTCGTTCGGCACCGCCCCGCGTTCGTGCAGATGCCTGAATATAACCTCCAGAAGCCCTGCATGTTCCGCATGGCTGATTCCGCGGAAATCGGGGATCCGGCACACGTCCCACAACAGCCGGACGGACGGTCCGTCCGTCGTCCGGGCCTCGATCTCGGCGATCTGGGACAGCATTTTCAGCACCACCAGGTCGTCGGATTCGCGCGCCCGCACCAAAGTGTCCGAATCCGGGCTTTCCTCGAGCGTCGAAATCAGCCGTTCCACCGACCCGAAGCTCAGCGCCGAATTGCGCCAGTTGAGCTTTTTCAGCGGCGTGAACCGGTGATCCATGATCGCCTGCGCCACCCCTTCGTCCAGCGGCGATGCCTCGCCCGTGACGCCAAAGGTCCCGTTCGACATCCCCCGCCCGGCCCGCCCGGCGATCTGGGCCAGCTCGTTGGGCGCAAGCGGGCGCATCCGGCGGCCGTCGAACTTGCTCAGCGCGGAAAACGCCACGTGGTCGATATCCAGGTTCAGACCCATGCCGATGGCGTCCGTCGCCACCAGGTAATCGACCTCGCCGTTCTGGTACAATGCCACCTGCGCGTTGCGCGTGCGCGGGGAAAGCGCGCCCATCACCACCGCCGCCCCGCCCTTCTGGCGGCGAATCAGTTCGGCGATGGCGTAAACGTTGTCGACCGAGAACCCGACAATGGCGGACCGGGGCGGCATCCGGCTGATCTTCTTGGCGCCGGTGTACAGCAGTTCGCTCATCCGCTCGCGGCGCACGAACGTCGCCTCGGGCACCAGTTCGCGGATCGGCCCGCGCATCGTGTCCGATCCCAGGAACAGCGTCTCGTTGGTGCCGCGCGCGCGCAGCAGCCGGTCGGTGAACACATGGCCGCGTTCGGGGTCGGCGCACAGCTGGATCTCGTCCACCGCCAGGAAATCGGTGCCCATGCCCTCGGGCATCGCCTCGACCGTGCAGACCCAATACTGGGTCCGCGGCGGAACGATTCGCTCCTCGCCGGTGACCAGGGCCACCACCGACGGGCCGCGCAGTTCCACGATGCGGTCATAGACCTCGCGCGCCAGAAGGCGCAGCGGAAGGCCGATCACACCTGTCCGATAGCCGAGCATCCGCTCGATCGCGTAGGTGGTCTTGCCTGTGTTGGTCGGGCCGAGCACGGCCGCAACCCGGGATGACCCTGTCATCATGTCGTCTCCGCTCCGCGCAAGTGACGGCGGTTAAAGCGTTTGGCCTTCGACGCTGGGGCGGAGGCGGTCCAGAGCTTCCACTACATCCTCGAAATGGGGATTTATAGCCCTGGCGCGCAGATAGGCTTCATAAGCGCTCTTTTCATCCCCGAAGGTCTCGAAGATCGTGCCCAGGCCAAAGATCGCCCGGTAATTGTTGGGGTTGAGCGTCAGCACATGTTCCAGGTCCGACACCGCCGGCCCGTACAGGCCGGCGCGGAAATAGGCGGTGGCGCGCGCGTGCCAGCCCTCGGCGAAGTCCGGCGCATGGTCGGTCAGCGCGGTCAGGTGTTCGATCGCCGCGTCCATGTCGCCCTTTTCCAGCGCCTCGCGGCCCCGGGTGAACAACAGGTCCATCGACGGCGATCCGCTCTTGCGCCAGAGCGCCTGCAACTCGCGGTCGACGCGCAGGGCCTCGGCGTCATCGGAAGTTGTGGCAAGCTGATCAAGCAGCGCGGTTTCGTCGGCATCCTGTGCGCAGACCGGCGCCGACAGCGCCAGCAGCGTCAGAAATACCGTCACGACACCTTTGAGTTTGCGATATGTTGCTTTCATAACGAGTGTAGAGTGTAACCAAGCGCGGGTGGATTACCAGACACGCCTGCGTCAATTTCAAGGACCATTGCACATGAGCGAATTTCTTGAGGAAGTTCTGACCGAACTGAAGCCGCGCCTGGAAGAGGCCAGCTTCGACGGCACCGCCAAACTCGACATCCCGGACGAGGGCGCTATCGTCTTCACCTGCGACACCGCCGAAATTTCCGACGCCGAGGCCGACGTGACCATGACCGCAGATGCAGACACCCTCCGTTCGATGTTCAACGGCGACATCGACCCGACCGCCGCCTTCATGTCCGGCAAGCTGACCATCGACGGCGACATGGGACTGGCCATGCAGCTGGCGCAGGTCCTCAGCTGATGGACCTCCAGGCGGCCCCCCTCTACGACGACATCGCCCCCGGCCCGTCCGGGGGGGCCGCCTGGTGGCTCAAGGCCGCCGACGGCGTGCGCATCCGCATGGGCTACTGGCCCTGCGAAAACGCGCGCGGCACCGTGCTGCTATATTGCGGGCGCACCGAATATGTCGAGAAATACGCCTCCACCGCCGGCGAATTCGCCCGGCGCGGCTATGCCACCGTGGCCATCGACTGGCGCGGCCAGGGCCTGGCCGACCGCCTGGTGCCCGATATCCGCGTCGGCCATGTCGAGGATTTCTCGGACTACCTGCTGGATTCCGACGCGGTGATCGCGGCGGCCGGCCTCCTGGACCTGCCCCGGCCCTGGCACCTGCTGGGCCATTCCATGGGCGGCGGCATCGGGCTGAACGCGGTGATGAACGGCCTGCCGGTGGCGTCCTGCACCTTCACCGGCCCGATGTGGGGCATCTCGATCGCCCCCGTCGTGCGCCAGATCGGCTGGACCCTGGCCATCATGGGCCCCAAGGTCGGCATCGGCCACTGGCTGCCGCCCTCGACCCGGTACGAGAACTACGTCACCAACACGCCCTTCGAAGGCAACGCGCTGACCCGCGACCGCGACATGTACGACATGATGCGCGCCCAGATCGCCGCCCATCCCGACCTCGCCATCGGCGGCCCGACCCTCACCTGGCTGCGCGAGGCGCTGAAGGTCACCAAGATGATGGCGCCGCGCCCCTCGCCCGACCTGCCCTGCCTGACCTTCGTCGGCGGCGCCGAACGCATCATCGACGTCGACCGCATCCGCGCCCGCATGGCCGCCTGGCCCGGCGGCGAACTGGTGATCGTGCCCGGTTCGGAACACGAAGTGATGATGGAAATCCCCTCCACGCGCACCGACGTCTTCGACCGCATGACCGCCCATTTCGACGCCGCCAGCAGCCGCCAGGCCACCGCCCAAAGCGCCTGATCCCGGCACACTCCCTCCTCGGGCGGGCCGCCCGCGCCGCCTCTGGACCGGACCGCGCTTCAGGCTAATCTTGAACCATGCGTGACCCGGTCCTCACCTTCACCGATCGCGGCATCTACTGCCCGGCAGCGGATGTCTTCATCGACCCCTGGCGCCCGGTGCCCCGCGCGCTGATCACCCATGGCCACGCCGACCACGCCCGCCCCGGCATGGGCGCGTACCTGTCGACCGCCGTCGCCGCCCCGGTGCTGCGCCACCGCCTCGGCGATATCCCCCTCGATACGGTCGCCTATGGCGAGACACGCCGGATCGGCGGGGCAAGCTTGTCGTTCCACCCCGCCGGCCACGTCCCCGGTTCCGCCCAGATCCGGGTCGAGGTCGACGGCGAGGTCTGGGTCGTCTCCGGCGATTACAAGACCACGCCCGACGGCCTGTCCGAACCCTTCGAAACGCTCCGCTGCCACGCCTTCATCACCGAATGCACCTTCGGCCTGCCGGTCTTCCACTGGCGCGACCAACCCGCGCTGGCCGCCGAGATCGCCCAATGGTGGGCCGACAGCATCGCGTCGGGACGCACCCCCATCCTCGGCGCCTATTCGCTGGGCAAGGCCCAACGCCTGCTGTCGCTCCTGGACCCGGACCAGGGCCCGATCCTCACCCACGGCGCCGTCGAACACACGACCGAGGTGCTGCGCCAACAGGGCTATGCCCTGCCGCACACCACCCTCGTCACCCCCGACACCGTCCCCGGGGACCACCCCGGTGCCCTCGTCCTCTGCCCGCCCTCGGCCATCGGGTCCACCTGGTCGCGCAGGTTCGGCCCGCTTTCCACCGGCTTCGCCTCGGGCTGGATGCAACTGCGCGGCGTGCGCCGCCGCCGCGCCGCCGACCGGGGTTTCGTGATCTCCGACCACGCCGACTGGGACGGGCTGAACAGCGCCATCGCCGCCACCGGGGCCGACCGCATCTTCGTCACCCACGGCTACACCGACATCTTCTGCCGGTGGCTGAAGGAACAGGGCCATGACGCCCAGATCGTGCCCACCGAATTCGAAGGCGAACAGCTGGACGCCGACCAGGGCGGCGACCAAGACGGCGATGGCGAAGCCGCCCCCGCATGAACCGTTTCGCCCGCCTCTTCACCCGCATCGACCAGACAACAAAGACCACCGCCAAGGTCGCGGCGCTGGCCGAGTATTTCACGCAGGCCCCAAAAGACGACCGCCTCTGGACCGTCGCGCTGTTCTCCGGCCGCCGACCCAGACGCGCCGTCACCACCACGCGCCTGCGCGAATGGGCCGCCGAACGCGCCGGCATCCCCCTGTGGCTGTTCGAGGAATCCTACCCCGTCGTCGGCGACCTCGCCGAAACCATCGCCCTGATCCTGCCCCCGGCCAAGGCCACCTCCGACGCCTCGCTGTCCTATTGGATCTCGACGCTGATCGACCTTGCCCAGCAGTCCGAAGAGACCCGCAAGGCCACCGTGCTGCACGCCTGGGACCAGCTGGACAGCACCGAACGGTTCCTGTTCAACAAGCTGCTGACAGGCGGCTTCCGCATCGGCATCAGCCAGAAACTGATGACCCGCGCCCTGTCCCGGGCCACCGGCCGCGACGAGTCCGACCTGGCCCACCGCCTGATGGGCGACTGGACGCCCCAGACCACCACCTGGGACGCGCTGATCACCTCCGACGATCCCGTCGCCCGCCACAGCCGCCCCTATCCCTTCTACCTCGCCTACGCGCTGGAAGACGGGCCCGAGGCCCTGGGCGATCCGCAGGACTGGCACGCCGAATGGAAATGGGACGGCATCCGCGGCCAGCTCATCCTGCGCGGCGGCCAGCATTTCGTCTGGTCCCGCGGCGAAGAGCTGATGACCGACCGCTTCCCCGAACTCGCCCGCGCGCTCGATTTCCTCCCCGACGGCACGGTACTGGACGGCGAACTCCTCGCCTGGGACGACACCCGGCCCATGCCCTTCAACGCCCTGCAAAAACGCATCGGCCGCAAGACGGTGCCGAAAAAGCTGCTCACCGAAGCTCCGGTGATCCTCCATGCCTACGACCTTCTGGAATCCGGCGGCACCGACCTGCGCGCCCACCCCTTCGCCACCCGCCGCACCCGCCTGGCCGAGCTGGTCGCGCCCCTGCCCCCCGACGCCCCCGTGCGCCTGTCGCCTGAAGTCCCCTTCCCCGACTGGTCCACCCTCGCCGCCACCCGCGCCGCCGCCCGCGACCACCAGGCCGAAGGGCTGATGCTCAAACGCCGCGACAGCCCCTACCTTGCGGGGCGCAAGAAAGGCGACTGGTGGAAATGGAAGCTCGATCCGCTGACCATCGACGCGGTGATGATCTATGCCCAATCCGGCCACGGCCGCCGCGCCAACCTGTTCACCGACTTCACCTTCGCGGTCTGGAAGGGCACCGACCTGATCCCCTTCACCAAGGCCTATTCCGGCCTGACCGACGCCGAATTCGGCGAGATCACCGCCTGGGTCCGCAAGAACACGCTCCAGCGCTTCGGTCCCGTCCGCCAGGTCACGCCCGAGCACGTCTTCGAAATCGCCTTCGAAGGCATCCACCCGTCGCCCCGCCACAAGTCCGGTGTCGCCCTGCGCTTTCCCCGCATGGCGCGGTGGCGCAGGGACAAGCCCTTGACCGAGGCCAATACCTTTAACGACCTGCAGGAAATGTTGCGAATCCATGGCTAGATCGGGGGCGCTGCCCCCGGAACCCCCGGGGTATTTGAAAAGAGAAAGAAGCAGCAGTACGGCGTTTGTGGCTTCTTTCTCTTTCCAAATACCCCAGCCCGACGCCTCCGCCCACCCGACCGTCCAACAAAAGCGCAACCGTCACGCGACCGGTTGTCTGCGCCCCGCGCCGCGCATAGGTTTGCCGTCAAACCCGAAACAAGAGGACGCCCGCATGTTCCAACTTCCCTTCCCCGTCCGCGACGCCGCAACCGAAGCCGGGTCGGACGGACTCGGCAGTCTTCCGGTCTGGGATCTGAACGACCTCTACACCGCCCCCGACGCGCCTGAACTGCAGGCCGACCTCGACTTTGTCGAAACCGCCGCCGCCAGCTTTGCCGCCGATTACGAAGGCAAGCTCGCCACGCTCGACGCGGCCGGTTTCCTGCACTGCGTGCAGCGCAACGAGGCGATATCCACCAAGATGGGCCGGATCATGTCCTACGCCGGCCTGCGCTATTACCAGAAGACCACCGATGCCGAGCGCGCCAAGTTCCTGTCGGACGTGCAGGAGAAGATCACCAACTTTTCCACCCCCATGGTGTTTTTCACGCTGGAACTGAACCGCCTGCCCGACGACCACCTGGACAAGCTCTTTGCCGAGAACGCCGACCTGGCCCGCTACAAGCCCATCTTCGACCGGGTCCGCGCCATGAAGCCCCACCAGCTGTCCGACGAGCTGGAGAACTTCCTGCATGACCTGGGCGTCGTTGGCGACGCCTGGGAACGGCTGTTTGACGAAACCATCGCCGGGCTGACCTTCCAGGTCGACGGCGAGGTGCGCAACATCGAGGCCACGCTGACCCTGATGACCGAACAGAACCGCGACCTGCGCGAGGAAGCCGCGCACGAGGTGGCATCGGTTCTGGGCGACAACATCAAGACCTTCGCCCGCGTCCACAACACCCAGGCCAAGGAAAAGGAAATCGTCGACCGCTGGCGCAAGATGCCATCGGCCCAGCACGGTCGCCACCTGTCCAACCACGTCGAACCCGAGGTCGTTGAAGCCCTGCGCACCGCCGTGGTCAACGCCTATCCCCGCCTCAGCCATCGCTACTACGAGCTGAAGCGCAAATGGCTTGGCCTCGACAAGATGCAGGTCTGGGACCGCAACGCGCCCCTGCCGATGGAGGACGCGCGCAAGATCGGATGGGACGAGGCGGAAAAGACCGTCATGGAGGCCTACGGCGCGTTCGACCCGCGCATGACCGAGATCGCCGCGCCGTTCTTTTCGAAGGGCTGGATCGACGCGGGCGTCACCGAAGGCAAGGCGCCGGGCGCCTTCGCCCACCCCACCGTGACCGAGGTGCACCCGTATATCCTGTTGAACTACCTGGGCAAACCGCGCGACGTGATGACGCTGGCCCATGAACTGGGCCATGGCGTCCACCAGGTGCTGGCCGCCGACCAGGGCGAAATGCTGTCGTCTACCCCCCTGACGCTGGCCGAAACCGCATCCGTCTTCGGCGAGATGCTGACCTTCCGCAAGCTGCTGGAACAGGCCGAGACCAAGGAACAGCGCAAGGTGCTGCTGGCCGGCAAGGTCGAGGACATGATCAACACCGTCGTCCGCCAGATCGCGTTTTACGATTTCGAATGCAAGCTGCACGATGCCCGCCGCCAGGGCGAGCTGACGCCGGACCAGATCAACGACCTGTGGATGTCGGTGCAGGGTGAAAGCCTGGGCCCCGCCTTTGAATTCATGGACGGGTACGAGGTGTTCTGGGCCTACATCCCCCACTTCGTGCATTCGCCCTTCTACGTCTATGCCTATGCCTTCGGCGACGGGCTGGTGAACGCGCTGTATTCGGTCTACGCCGAGGGCGGGCCGGGCTTTCAGGACAAGTATTTCGACATGCTGAAAGCCGGCGGATCCAAGCACCACAAGGAGCTTCTGGCCCCCTTCGGGCTGGACGCGTCGGACCCGGCGTTCTGGGACAAGGGGCTCGACATGATCTCGGGCTTCATCGACGAGCTGGAGGCGATGGAAGCGTGACCCTCCGCGTTCCGGTCGTCACGATCGAACCCATCCAGGCGGCCGATATCGGCCGCCTGTCGCATTTCTCGCTGCCGCCGGAACAATCGGGCTTTGCCGATCATCCCTCAAAGGTCCTGGCCGCCGGTCCCGCGCGCGACGGCCACGTGATCCTGGCCGACGGGACACCGGCGGGCTTTTTCGCCATCGACCGCGACTATGGCGAAAAACACGATTTCGCCGCCCCCGGCGCCATCGGCGTGCGCATGTTTTCGGTCGATCACGCGCGGCAGGGCCAAGGCATCGCATCGGCCGCCTGCCGGGCCATGGCGGGCTATTTCCGGGCGCAATACCCGGGCGTGGCGACCTGCTGGCTGACCGTCAATTGCCGCAATCCGGGCGCGCGGGCCGTCTATCTGAAGGGCGGCTTCGTCGATACCGGCGATCTTTACCTGGGCGGCGGCTTTGGCCCCCAGCACATCATGCGGCTGGACCTGGGCTGACGGGGCGGCCGGGCAAGCCCCGCCCTCGCTTCGCCCGACCGTTGGGGTCTTACGCGTCTTTACCTCTGCCCGCACACGGCCCAGGCGCGGGCCGCCAGAAGGATCCGGCCATCCGGATCGGTCGGCAGGATTTCGGCCAGACGGGCCCGCAACCGGTCGCGCGCGGGTGCGTCCAGCGCGGCGCAATAGCCGGGCGCGGGACCGATCCCGCTCAGGAACGGGGTCCAGTACTCGTCGAAATCGGTGAACGGGGTCACGATGTCGATCGGCGCCGTCCGGACATCCTTCAGCCCCGCGCCGGCGAACAACGCCTCCAGTGCGCCCGGATGACACAGCGGAAAGCGCGGGCCTTCGTCCAGCGCCCGCGCCGCGGGGTCCAGCGCGCAGGCCGCGTCCCAGAAGAAGCGGATGAACTGGGCATGACCGGCGTAATCCCAGACATAGGCGGCAATCGTGCCGCCCGGCGTTACGCAACGCTTCAGCTCGGCCAGGGCGCGCGGCTTGTCGGGGATGAAGTTCAGCACCAGCCCCGAGACGGCGACATCCACCGATGCGTCGTCCAGCGGGATCGCCTCGCCGCTGCCCGCCAGGAAACGGGCGCGGGAATCGTCGATGGCGGCTTCGGCGGTCGCCCGGAATGCTTCCGACGGCTCCACCCCGGTGACCGCACGGGGATCGCAGCGCGCCAGGATCTGCGCGCTCAGCGCCCCGCTGCCGCAGCCGAGGTCCAGCCAGCGCTGGCCCGGGGCCGTATCGAGCCAGTCGAGGAATCCCTTGCCGGTCAGCCGGCTCCACCGGCCCACGTATCGTTCGTAGGCCTCGCCATCGGTCCACCTATCCTGCATCCCCACCTCCCGCGGCACCCGGTGTCATCGGAGGAAAAGGATAGCACTGGACGGTCGCAAAGTCTGCGCATATCGCGCGATGGTTGCAAGGCGGGTCTTTGCAAGATGGGTCAATGACCCATCCTACGCCTACTTCAGCTGGCTGTCCTTGGATCCGCGCCGGTTGATCCCGCCGCGCGCCTTGAAGGCGCCGTCGCGTTCCTGCTGGCAATCCAGGCACAGCTTCACCCCCGGCCGCGCCAGCCGGCGCGCCTCGGGGATCTCTTCCTCGCATTCGGCGCAATGGGTCAGGCTTTCGCCCACGGGGGCCTTCTGCGCCTTCATCCGCGCCAGTTCATCGGCGATGGATGCTTCGATCTGTTCATTCACCGCGCCGTCGCGCGACCATCCGCCAGCCATGTGATCACCCTGTAAAGCTCACGTCGGATCAGCCTACGCCCGAAGGACGGCCAAGGCAAATCCGGCGTGCAAGGGGTTAACAGATGCTGAATCCGCCTCTGTAACCCGTTGATTTCCCTATAGGTGGTGCATGTCCCACGCGTGGGACACCCTACAGGCTCTCCGCCCCCGCATAGATCCGGTCCAGCGCCGCCTGGGTGCCGCGGGTGAATTCCAGCGGGCAGCCATAGGGGGTGCCGTCCCGCAGGCTCTGGCCGAAATTCTCGACCTGCAGGACGTAGTGATTGACCCGTGGAAAGCGCCGCGTCTCGACCACCAGGTCGGGATGATGCAGCTCGACCCGCGCCTCGCCGAAGACCCCGGCGTTGAACGGGGTCGTCAACCGGATCGTCCCTTTCGTGCCGTGAAACGACATCTCCTGGAAGGGCGCCATCCGCATCGACACGTAGGACGCATAGGTGAAGCCCGGGAAGGTCGCATCGATCGCGGCAAAGCCGTCGATCCCGTTGTCCCAGCGGATCTTCGCCCCGATCTCTACCGGTTCCTGCCCAGTCGCGAAGCGCACCGATCCCAGCACGTAGACCCCGATGTCGCGCAAGGCCCCGCCCCCCGTTTCAGTCCGGTTGCGGATGTTGGTCACGTCGGCCGCATTGTCGAAGGAAAACGCCCCCCGCACATGCACCAGGTCCCCGATCTTCCCCTCGGCGATCCAGTCCCGCACCAGCTGCCATTGCGGGTGATGCACGATCATGAACGCCTCGGCCGCCAGCACGCCGGCCTTGTCGCGGGCCGCGATGATCGTGTCGATCTCCGCCGCCTGCAGCGCGATCGGCTTCTCGCACAGAACCGCCTTGCCCGCAGCGATCGCCTTCAGCGTCCAGTCCACGTGCAGATGGTTGGGCAGGGGCACGTAGACCGCGTCGATCCCCGGATCGGCCAGCAGCGCGTCGTAATCGTCATACACCTGCAGTCGCGGCGCAAAGTCCTGGAACGCGGCCGCCTTGTCGGGCGAACCCGTCGCCAGCCCGGCCAGTTCCGCCCCACTGGCGGCATGGATCGCAGGGCCCATGTGTTCCCGCGCGAATTTCGCAGCGCCCAGAATGCCCCAGCGCACCGGATCGGTCATGTCGTCTCTCCTGTTCGTCTTGGCCCACCCTACCCCCATCCGCCCCGGGCGCCACCCCCGGATGTCCCCCGGATGCTTCAGCCCGATCGGCCTAGCCCTCGACCCGCTCAAGGAACCGCCGCGCCAGGCCGGGCTCGGTCGTGCTCAGGCAATTCAGCCCGAAATACCAGTAGATGTAGCGATCATAGGCCCGCCGCCGCGCGGGCTCCGTGACCATCGCGGCCAGGTCGTCGACCGACCGGGCCACCCGCGCGATGTGATGGAAATCGGACTGCCCGCACAGGATCACCGGCTTGCGGTGCAGACAGGCCTCGATCCCCACCGCCGAATTGATCGTCACGACCCGGTCGCACGCGCCCAGGATGTCATGGATATTCGCCCCCGACACCACCAGCCGCGGATACCTGGCCGCCAGCCCCGCCAGCCAATCCGCCGTCGCCGGGTCGCTGTCGCGCGGATGCGGCTTGATCACCACGGGCCCGGGCGTGGCGTCCAGCACCGTCGCCACCATCTGCTCGCGGGTCAGGTAACAGGTCTCCTCGACGTCCCGGTGCGCCTCGCTCTGCAGAAAGACGGCCACCGCGCCTTCGGGCAGAACCGCCAACTCGCCGGCCTGCGGATACCGGGAACTGCGGCCCCCGACCAGCCGCTTGCGCAGGCGGCGAAAGAACGGGCGCGCGTCGTCCACGGGGACCGAGGCGGGATCGAACCGCCGGGACGCGATCGACGAAAACGCCCGGATACCCCAGGGATCAACGTTCCAGAACGGATAGACATAGGCGATGCCCGCGTTCCACACGCGCGGATGGCGCAGGCGGCCGTGGTTGACCAGGTGGATGGCGTCATCGCGGTCCGCCGCCGCCACGACACCCGCCTTGTCGATGGCCCGGAATTCCACGGACCGGCCTTCGGCCTCCAGCCCCGCGCGCAGGGCCTTGTAAAACGGCAACACCCCCTCGGTCGAGGGGGTGAGCCAGTCGTTCGGCAAATGAAAGAGGATCGGGCGGGCCATGGCCTATGGACCTTAGCCCTGCCGCGTCCCGGCCCCAAGGGGTCAGGCGGTGGCCATCATGCCCTTTTCCTTGGCGAGATCGCGCATCTTCTTCTGCAGCTTCTCGAAGGCGCGAACCTCGATCTGGCGGATCCGTTCGCGGCTGACGCCGTACTTGCCCGACAGGTCTTCCAACGTGACCGGCTGGTCCGACAAGCGGCGTTCGGTCAGGATGTCCTTTTCCCGGTCGTTCAGCACGTCCAGCGCCTGGGCCAGCAGTTCGCGCCGCGCTTCCAGCTCGTCGCGGGCCTCGTAGTCGCCGGCCTGGTCGGCATCCTCGTCTTCCAGCCAGTCCTGCCATTGCATGGCGCTTTCGCCTTCGACGCCCACGGTGGCGTTCAGCGACGCGTCGCTGCCGGCCATCCGGCGGTTCATCGACACCACGTCCTGTTCGGTCACGCCCAGGTCGGTTGCGATCTGCTTGACGTTCTCGGGGCGCAGGTCGCCTTCCTCAAGCGCGCCAAGCTTGGCCTTGGCCTTGCGCAGGTTGAAGAACAGTTTCTTCTGCGCCGATGTCGTGCCCAGTTTGACCAGCGACCAGGACCGCAGGATGTATTCCTGTATCGACGCGCGGATCCACCACATGGCATAGGTCGCCAGGCGGAAACCGCGTTCGGGGTCAAAGCGCTTGACCGCCTGCATCAGGCCGACATTCGCTTCCGATATCACCTCGGCCTGCGGCAGGCCGTAGCCCCGGTAGCCCATGGCGATCTTGGCGGCCAGGCGAAGGTGCGACGTGACAAGCCGGTGCGCCGACTCGGTGTCCTGTTCCTCGACCCAGCGCTTGGCCAGCATGTATTCTTCTTCGGGTTCCAGAAGCGGAAACTTCCGGATCTCCTGCAGGTAACGGTTCAACCCGCCTTCCGGCGAGGGCACAGGCAAATTCGCATAATTGGCCAAGGCTCGGTCCCCCTTAATGTTTATACTCTTAACATCTGATATGGAGCATTACACTCCGTCTACAAGGCTGTGAACGCAGATATGGGGAAAAAGTTAATGAAATGTTAGCGCCCACACCCTGCACTCACGCGCATGTGCTGTTCATGACAGCCCGATCCTGCCGCCGGTCCAGCCGGTTCCTGCCAGTATGCCCGAAAAACCCCGCCTTGTCGCGAGGTTAGGCGCGCAACACCGCCAGCAGCTGGGCGAAATCCTCAGGCAGGGGCGCTTCGAACCGCAGGTCCGCGCCGGTGACGGGATGCACGAATCCCAGCACCGCGGCGTGCAGCGCCTGCCGGTCGAAGCCGCGCACCGCCTCGGCGGCGGCGTCCGACAGCGCCTTGCCGGGCATCTTGCGCGACCCGCCATAGACCGGATCGCCGATCAGCCCGTGACCGGCATGGGCCATGTGCACGCGGATCTGATGCGTCCGACCGGTTTCCAGCCGGCATTCCACCAGCGCCAGGCACGGCGGGGTGCCGAATGTCTCTTCGACGCGCGCCCGCGTGACCGCGTGGCGACCGCCGTCGAACCGCACCGCCTGTTTCTGCCGGTCGGTCCGGTGCCGGTCGAGCCCGGTGGTGATCTTCAGCACGTTGCCCGGTTCGAAGCTGACGCCGCGCGTGCCGCGCAGGCGCGGATCGGCCGCGTCCGGCACCCCGTGCACCAGCGCCTGGTAAGCCCGTTCGGCGGTGTGTCTGGCAAATTGTTCGGCCAGGCCGTGATGGGCGGCGTCGGTCTTGGCCACGACCAGCAGACCGGACGTTTCCTTGTCGATCCGGTGCACGATGCCGGGCCGCTTGACGCCCCCGACACCCGACAGGTTGTCGCCGCAATGGGCCAGCAGCGCATTGACCAGCGTGCCCGACGGCGTGCCGGGCGCGGGATGCACCACCATGCCGGCGGGCTTGTTCACCACGATCAGCTCGTCATCCTCGAATGTGATCTCAAGCGGGATCGCCTCGGCCTCGATATGGCTTTCCTCGGCCTCCTGCACGGTGATCGCGATCTCGGCTCCCGGCTCGACCCTGGCCTTGGGGTCGGTCGTCACGGCGCCGTCCACCGTGACCGCGCCATCGGCGATCAGCCGCGCCAGCCGCGTGCGCGACAGCGACGCGTTCTCTGGCACATCCCGGGAAAGCGCCTTATCAAGGCGCGGCGGCGGATTGTCCGCCACCTGGAACAAGATGACACGAACGCCCATGAAACCTCCTGCGTCCGAAGACGACTTCGTCGAACCCGCATCCCTGCGCTTTCTGCGCCGGCTGGTGACGGTGCTGACGGCAGTGATGATCGGCGGGGTTCTAGTGATCATTGCGCTGCTTGTCATCCGTTCCCCGCATGCCCCCGCCCTGCCCCTGCCCGACGACATCGCCCTGCCCGAAGGCACGACCCTGCAGGCGGTGACCTACGGGCCCGATTTCTACCTTGTCGTGACGAACCAGAACACCGTGCTGGTCTATGACCGGGCCACGGGCGATCTGCGCAAGATGATGTCGCTGGACTGAGCAGGACTTCGCCAGCCCTGTCCCGACGGACCGCATCCGAGGTCGCGGGATCCGCGAATCGCACCATACTGTCCCAAACCCGTGCAAGGAGGACAGCATGGCCCAAAGCGGCACGGTTCAGACCATCACCGCCGACAACCTGATCGTCGGCACGCCCGCGGACGACGTCCTGCAGGGCGAGGAAACGCAAAGCGACGAGATTCGCGGCGGCGGCGGCAATGACGAGATCCATGGCCTTGGCCAGGACGACCTGTTGTTCGGCGGCAATGGCGACGACACGATCTACGGCGACGGCAGCGCCTACTGGTTCGCCGACCAGGGCAACGACATCATCTACGGCGGCAACGGCAACGACACGCTGTACGGCTATGACGGCAATGACGAGATCTACGGCGGCGACGGCGACGATTCGATCTTTGGCGACGATTACTATTACGACGGTCGCAATCACGACGACCTGCTCGTCGGCGGCAATGGCAGCGACTATATCGAAGCCGGCCTTGGCAACGACGTGCTCAAGGGCGGCAACGGCAACGACGCGCTGGTGATCACCGCGGGGGGCCGGAACCTGTTGCTGGGCGGCAATGGCAACGACATCCTGCGCGGCGGCTACGACCAGGACATTTTGTATGGCGGGGCCGGCCTGGATGACCTCTGGGGCGGCGCGGGCGACGACGACCTCTGGGGCGGCGACGGCGACGACTACCTGGCGGGCGGCGAAGACGACGACACGCTGCACGGCGAGGACGGCGAAGACGTGCTGTACGGCGACGGCGGCGACGACGTTTTGTTGGGCGAAAACGGCGCCGACGAACTGCACGGCGGCGAAGGCGACGACACGCTGTACGCCGGCGATCAGATCCCGTCCCTCTTCATCGGCTATGCCTATGACACGCTTTACGGCGATGGCGGCGATGACACGCTTTACGCGGGCCACGACGCGGTGAAGATGTACGGCGGCACCGGCAACGACGTGCTGCACGGGGAAACCGCCACCTGGGCCTCGGACAGCTATGGGCCGGATCTCTATTCCTGCTACCTCCACGGCGAGGAAGGCGATGACATCATCAAGGGCGCCGCGGTGGGCGAATCCGACCTGCGCGGCGGCGATGGCAATGACCGGATCCTGGGCACCGGGCTTTACGACAGCGCCTATGGCGGTGCCGGCGACGATTACCTCAAGCTCAACGGCGCGCTTGACGGCGGCGACGGTGACGACGTGCTGATCGCCGTGGGCGGCTATCGCAGCTGGCTGACGGGCGGCGACGGCGACGACCGGCTGGTCGGAAGCGATGACGACGACACCCTGACCGGCGATGCCGGAAACGACAAGCTGTCGGGCGGCGGGGGCGACGACGACCTGGATGGCGGCAAGGATGACGACTTTCTCGACGGCGGGCTGGGCGACGATTTCCTCTTCGGCAGCACCGGCAACGACATCATCCTGGGCGGCGGCGGCACCGATACGGCCACCGGCGGTGGCGGCGCCGACCGGTTTCTGGTTCAGCGCGACCAGGCGCCCGGGTTCCTCTGGATCACTGACTTCGTCTCGACCGCGGACACGGTCGAAATCGAATCCCTGTCCGACCCGACCTATTCCCAGAAATCCTGGGGCCTCAGGATCGATTTCGAAACCGACGAGGGCCTGCAGACCGTCGGCCTGATGGACCTGACCATGGCGGATCTGACCGCCGGAGACATCGTCGTCACGCTTTACTAAGCCACGCGGCGCCCCAAGGCGCATCACTGAAAGTCGGGGAAGATGGTACCGCCTTCCCGGCTTGAACGGGAGACCTCTGGATCCACAATCCAGCGCTCTAACCAACTGAGCTAAGGCGGCACTGGCGGGTCGTTTAAACCCGCCTGCCCCCCATTGCAACCCGGTTTTCCGACTTTCAGAGCGTGATCCGCCAGCTCTGTTCGACCAGTGGTACGCCGAAGCTGGTCACCGGCACCGCATCCGTCAGCTCCCACCCCGCCGCGCGGTACAGCGCGCAGGCAGCGGTGTGGCTTTCGTGGGTCCACAGCTGCATCTCGCGGTAGCCGTGGCCCTTCGCGAACCCCATGCAGGTCGCCAGCAGCCGCTTGCCCAGCCCCTTGCCCCGCGCCTCGGGCACCAGCAGGAACAGCCGCAGCTTGGCCACCTCGTCGCTCAGCCGCACGCAAAAGATGCTGCCCAGCCGCTGGCCGTCTTCCTCGGCGATCCAGCCCCGTTCCCGTTCCGGGTCGTGATCAGCGACAAAGGCGGCCAGGATATCGGCCACCAGCGGGCCGAACGTGTCGTCGAATCCCTCGGCTGCGGCGTAAAGCGTCTGGTGACGCTCGACCAGCCAGGGCGCATCCTCGGCGCGGAATTGTCTCAGAACGATATCTCCCATGCGACAACGAGACCCCGGCGCCGCTTGATTCTCAACCTTTTTGACGCTAGCGAAACCCGTCACCTGGCGTGACCAGACCGGAGACCATAATGGGCATCAACACCGAACGCGATATCGAAGCCAACCTGCAGATCGGCCCGACCGACCAGGGCATGGTGCGACTGTTCATCGAGGCACCGAATGTCGAGATCCCGATGGATTTCGAACCCGACGAGGCGCGCGAGATCGCAGACGAGATCCTGGCAGCCGTGGCCGCCGCCGAACAGATCAAGCGCTAGGCCCCGGCCGCGCAGCCTGATGACGACCGGCCCCGATCCGTGGTATCCCGAGGGACGCACGGCCACCGGCCGGCGGGCGCCTCAACACCGGCCAAAAGGTAAAATCATGGGACGACTGAACACATTCGCACCGATCGTGCTGAGCATCGCTCGGCTGATCATCGGGCTTATCTTCATGGAACATGGCACCCAGAAACTGCTGGGCTTCCCGGCCAGCGACCATGCCTTCGGCATGTTTTCGCTGCCCTGGTTCGCGGGAATCGTCGAACTGGCTTGCGGCGCGCTGATCGCGGTCGGCTTCATGACCCGTCCTGCCGCCTTCCTCGCCTCGGGCACCATGGCGGTGGCCTACTTCGTCGCCCACGCGCCGAACAGCTTCTTCCCCGTCAACAACGGCGGCGACGCGGCGATCCTTTACTGTTTCTTCTTCCTCTACCTGGTGTTCGCCGGCCCCGGCCCGATCAGCATCGACCGCATCCTGGGCCACGACCCCCATCCGCCCAAGACGCGCATCTGATCAATACCCGCCCAGCCCCATGTCGGACCTCATGTCCGGATCGCGCAGCGCATGCAGGCGCCGCGCGGCATGGGTGGCGAATTTCTGGATCATCACCTTGCGCCGGGCCCCGGGCAGCTTGTCCTCGGGGCCCATGCGCAGGATCTCGGCGTCGTATTGATCGGCGATGATCAGCCCGGTGCCTTCGGGCAGCAGGTCGGTGGGAAAATCCGTATCGACCGCCCAGAAGAACCGGTCGCACCATTCCAGGTAGCCCTGCCATTTCCCGTCGCTCATGTAATCCGCGCGCGAGGATTTGCATTCCACCACCCACAGCTCTCCCTTCGGCCCCAGCGCCAGCACATCGACTCGCAGCCCCCGCGCCGGCACGAATTCCTCGACAGTGACCAGGCCAAGGCTGGCCAGGTGGCGGCAGACGCCGCGCGCCAGAAGCTGGCCGGGCATGAGTTGGGGAAGTGTCGACTGATCCATTAAGAAATTATGAACGAAACAGGAACAAAATCAACTCCCCAAAGACCTTGATCCCCCTTGTCGCGGACCCTGCTCGACACTAGGTTCAACCAGCGACGGGATCTGCCTTTCCTGTGTACGGTTGCATTCCGGTGGCCTTAAGCAATTCCGAGGGAGCTGGCTCTGTCTAGGCCCTGGTCTAGTTACCTGGCGCCCACCTGTATATACAGGTCCTCGGGAATGAGAGAACCGCACGTTTCTGGTGGTCCCCCGTCGCACTTTCCCCATTCAGGCCCCTGTTACGGTGCCCTGCCGGCAGCCCTCCCCCACGCGTGAATTGCGGCATCCACCTGCCGCGCTGTCCGGCACCGCCACAACACCACGTCCCCCTCCAGCACGTTGGCCCCGTCCAGCGCATCGGCCACGATGCGGCGAAACCGCGCCCCGTTGCGCAGGCTGCGGATGGCGAACCGGTATTGCTGCAGCGGCCAGTCGGGATTCCCCTCCGGCAGTTCGGGACGGGTCCGTCCAAGGGTGCGCCAGGGCCGGATCATCAGGCGCCATGCCCGCGTCACCTCCGGCGGATCCAGCCACAGCACCGCCTGCGCCCGGGGCAAGGCCTGCCGCAGCAGGCTCGGGCCTCCTTCAAGGATCCAGGCCTCCCCGGCCACGACACGCGACAACTCGGCGTCGATCTCCGGCCTGGGCCGTTGCCGCCACCCCTCCAGCAGCTTGATCGAATCGAAACACACCAGCGGGATATCTGGCCGCTCGGCGCTCAGCCGGGCCGCCACATGGCTTTTGCCCGCCCCGTTGGCGCCGGTCACGATCAGCCGCTGCACCCGGCCCCCCGAACGCAATATGCCCGAAGCCATAGGCCCGGGCATCCGTCCTTGATCACGAATCGAACCCCGTCCGGGGGAGACGCCTCAGCGGCGGCCGCGCAGGCTGCGCTGCAGCGGCGACCGGTCCCGGTCCACCGGCACGCGCACGGCCACGTAGTCATGGGTCATGGCGCCAAAGCCGCGGCCACCGCCGGTGTCTTCCGTCTCGGCCATCGACATCACGTAGATGCCGAACTGCACCCCCGCGAACACGATCCCGTTGAAGAACCACAGCATGAACACGGCCAGCAGGCCAACATCCGAGCCCTTTACCAGGCCCCAAAGGTTCACGACATTGAAGGCAAGAAGCAGCGCCACGAAGACGGCGGCAACACCGAAGCCGATGGCACACTGGCGCATGTAAAGCTTGATCAGTTCAGGCATTATCAATTCCCCTCTGATCCCTCCAAGGTAGCACGTCGGCGCGCGCGGTCCAGCCCTTCCCGCACCGGCGCGGCCAGATATCGCTTTCAGATGGAATTATCGCCCGCGCCCAGGGCTTTGACTTTGGCTTTGGCTTTGGCGCGACGTCTTCAGAAGGCTTCCGGTCTCGCTTCGCGCGCCATGTGATCCAGCACCGCGTTGACAAAGCTCGCTTCCTTGCCTTCGGGAAAGAACGCGCGGGCAAGGTCGACATATTCGCTGATGACCACCTTGGGGGGCGTGTCGGCCTGCGTCATCTCGGCGCCCGCGGCGCGGAACAACCCGCGCAGCGTCGGGTCGATCCGGGCGATCGGCCACTTGGCGACCAGCGCCCGGTCGGTCATCTGGTCGATCGTCGCCTGGTAGTTCACGGCGTCCTCGATGGTCTTGCGGAAATGATCCGCATCGCCTTCCATGAACTCGTCCCCGTCATAGGTGGCGCCAAAGCGGTGATCCAGGAATTCCTTCACCACCTGCTTGGTGGTCTGGCCCGAATGCTCCATCTGGAACAGGGCCTGCACGGCATACAGCCGGGCGGCGGATTTCATCTTGCGCTTCTGGTTGCCGGAAACGGCGGGGGTATCTGCACTCATCGGACGGGTTGGTTCTCAGCGATCGGAAGACAGGAAATCGCCCGCGGACATCTTGAACCCGACACCCTTGGAGCGATCGCCCCACTTACGGCTGAGCGCCAGAAGATGCAAGGCCGCAGCAGCAGCCCCGCCGCCCTTGTTCTGATCCTTCGGATCGGCGCGCACCACGGCCTGGTCGCGATTTTCCACCGTCAGGATGCCGTTGCCGATGCACAGCCCCTGCAGGCCCATCAGCTGGATCGCCCGGCTCGAATCGTTGCAGACCGTGTCGTAATGGGTGGTCTCGCCCCGGATCACGCAGCCAAGCGCCACGTAGGCATCAAAGTCGCACAGCCGCGCCGCCATGCCGATGGCGGTCGGCACTTCCAGCGATCCGGGCACCTCGGCCACCTCCCAGGTCCCGCCCACGGCCTCGATCTCGGCCTTGGCGCCGGCGATCAGGTTGTCGGCGATGTCCTTGTAATAGGGCGCCACGACGATCAGCACCTTGGGCGCTTCGTCGAAACTGGCGCGGGGCAGCGCATAATGGATTTCGTTGGCAGCCATCTGCTCAGTCCTTCGAGATCGGGTGCGTACCCGTTATTTCCAGCCCGTAGGCCTCAAGCCCGACGACGTTGGGCACCGGCGAATTGGTGACCAGCACCATCTTCGACAGCCCCAGCGAGGTCAGGATCTGCGCGCCCAGCCCGTATTGCCGCAGCGTCTGGGGCGACACGTCGCTCTGGTCGGTCAGCTTCATGGTCAGGTCGCGCAGCAGCACCACGACGCCCCGGCCCTCCTTGGCGATGGTCTCCATCGCATCGGCGAATTCGCTGGCCCGTTCGGCCCCGCAGGCGCCGACGATGTCGCGCATCGGGTCCATCACGTGCATCCTGACCAGCACCGGTTCATCGGTCGTGATGTCGCCCTTGATCAGCGCGATATGCTCCGCGCCCTTGGTCTGGTCGGTAAAGATCCGCAGGTCCCAGTGGCCGCCATGGGCACTGTCGATCGACTTGCGCTCGCTCAACCGCACCAGGTTGTCGTTGCGCCGCCGATAGCCGATCAAGTCGGAAATCGTGCCGATCTTCAGCCCGTGCTTCTGGGCGAACGCGATCAGGTCCGGCAGACGGGCCATGGTCCCGTCCTCGTTCATGATCTCGCAGATCACGCCCGACGGGTTCAGCCCGGCCAGCCGCGCGATATCCACGGCCGCCTCGGTATGCCCGGCCCGCACCAGCACGCCCCCGTCGCGCGCGCGCAGCGGAAACACGTGGCCCGGCGTCGCAATGTCGCCCGGCCCCTTGCCGGCATCGATCGCCACGGCGACGGTGCGCGCCCGGTCATGGGCCGAAATCCCCGTCGACACGCCCTCGCGCGCCTCGATGGACACGGTGAACGCGGTCTCGTGACGCGACGAATTGTTCGTCGACATCAGGCTCAGCCCCAGCGCATCGATCCGCGTGCCCGGCAGCGACAGGCAGATCAGCCCGCGCCCGTAGGTGGCCATGAAGTTGATCGCCTCCGGGGTCGCCATCTGCGCGGGGATGACAAGATCCCCCTCGTTCTCGCGATCCTCGTGATCGACCAGGATGAACATCCGGCCGTTCCGGGCATCCTCGATGATTTCCTCGATCGAGGAAATCGCGTCGCGCCAGTCCAGTTCCACAGGACCCGGGGTTTCAAAGCTCATGGAATCCGCCTTTCGATATCCCTCGTGCAGATAACCCTTCACAGCGCCAATGACCAGTGCACCAGACGCAAGCCGCCCCCGCGTCCCGCCTGCGGCTTCTTTCTGGCTTGACCACTGGCCACCCCAGCGCCCGGCTGCCGCTTCTTTCTCTTTTAAAATACCCCAATCCGACCGGCGTCACGCGCGGCCAGTGTCGGTTTGAGGTATTTGAACCAAGAAGAAGTCAGGACCGTGGTCCAGGCCCCCTACTGGTGAGCGAAATACTGGGCCGAGGGCAGGTAGCCGCAGGCCTGGGCCGCGGTGCTCCATTCCTCTTCCATCGGCGTGTCCCCGATGATCAGCACCTGTCTCGCGGGCAGTGCCTGCGCGCGGATAAAGCCCTGGACCCGCTCGCGCATCTGCGACCAGCTGTCGGTGAACCGCGGCGCGGCACCGGTGGCGTCCAGCACCGGGTTGGCCTGCAGGACCGCGCCGGGATCCTTGGGCGCATGCACCAGCGTCAGCTTCTTCGCCGCCTTCACCTTCTCCAGCGCGCGGGTCTCGGCATCGGGCATCGCGGCGCCGGGGCCGATCACCCGCAGCGCGTTCGACGAAAACAGCAGCGCCAGGATGTCGTGCCCCGTCGCCTGCCGGCAGCGGGCATAGGTGGCATAGTCCATCCCCAGCTCGGCCGCGCGGCGCACCCGCATCTTCACCACGAACAGCGGGATCGCCTTGGGCATCATCGCCTCGCGCGCCCGCTTCCACTGATAGGTGCGATAGCTCACGCCGCGATCCATCGACGGGCCCTGGTTGTGGCCGATCCCCGCACTCTGCCCCGGCAGCTTGCCCGCCATCAGGACGCCTCCGTCAGACGCGCCACGTAGCGCGCCATCGTGTCGATCTCAAGGTTCACCTTGTCCCCCACGGCGACCCCGCCCCAGGTGGTGACCTCCTTGGTATGCGGTATGACGTTGATGCCAAAGACCGATCCCTGCACGTCGTTGACGGTCAGCGAGGTGCCGTTCAGCGCCACCGATCCCTTCGGCGCGATGAACCTGGCCAGAGCGTCCGGCGCGCGGAAGGCAAAGCGCGTGCTGTCGCCCTCGTCCTCGACCGATATCACCTCGGCCACGCCATCCACGTGGCCCGACACGATATGCCCGCCCAGTTCGTCGCCGACCTTCAGCGCGCGTTCCAGGTTGACGCGTTTGCCGACCTCCCAGGCGCCCAGGTTCGATTTCGACACGGTCTCGGCGCTGACCTGAACCTCGTACCAGTCGTCGCCCAGGGCGATCACGGTCAGGCACACCCCGTCCGACGCGATCGAGGCGCCGATGTCGATGCCCCCGGTGTCGTAGCTGGTGGTGATGCGGGCGGTCAGGTCGCCGCGCTGGGTAAGCTCGGTCACGGTCCCGATATCGGTGACGATCCCCGTAAACATGCTGGACCTCGATATGTTGATGCAGGAACCGGCCTATCCGCGCCGGACCCGCGCGGCAAGGGGCATCGCCAAAGATCGCACCGCTTTGCACGGGCTTTGCACGAGCTTTGCACGGGCTTTGCCCGCGATTGCACAGATCGACACGGTTCCATACGGATCGACGCGGATCGACACGGGCCACCGGAGGCCGCGCTTGTGACATTGCCCTCCTTTGGCCATAATTTGTCCACAGCTGCCCGCTAGACGTCGCACGCAGCCGTTCCGGCGCAACGAGTGGACAATGCCCCAGAGAAACCAGACATCGCGGGTTTTCCTGTTCCTGCAAGGCCCCCACGGGCCCTTCTTCCACCGGTTGGGGAAGATGCTGCGGGCGGCGGGCGGCACGGTCTGGCGCGTGGGGTTCAACGCCGGCGACCGCGCCTTCTGGTTCGATCCGAAATCCTATATCCCGTTTCGCGGCCGCTTCGACGACTGGCCCGACACCTTCACCGCCCTGATCGAGGCGCGCGGCGTCACCGACATCGTGCTGTACGGCGACACGCGGCCCATCCACGCCCGCGCCGTGGACATCGCCAGGGCGCGCGGCCTCACGGTGCATGTCTTCGAGGAAGGCTACATGCGTCCCTACTGGGTGACCTACGAACGCGGCGGATCGAACGGCAATTCCCGGCTGATCGACATGTCCATCGCCGACATGAAACGCGCGCTGGCGTTGTCGGACATGGAAGCCCCCCTGCCCCCGGCGCATTGGGGCGACATGCGCCATCACATGTTCTACGGCGCGCTGTACCATTGGTTCGTGATGTTCCGGAACGGCGATTACCGCAACTTCCGGCCCCACCGGGCGCTGTCGGTGACCCGCGAATTCCGCCTGTACCTGCGCCGCCTTCTGCTGATCCCGGTCCACGCCACCGACCGGCGCATCGCCACCTGGAAGATCCGGCGCGGCGGCTTTCCCTATCACCTGGCGCTGCTGCAGCTGGAACACGACAGTTCGTTCCAGGACCATTCGCCGTTCAACACCATGACCGATTTCCTGGAAAAGGTGATCGAAGGCTTTGTCGAAGGCGCGCCGCGCCACCACCACCTGGTGGTCAAGGCCCATCCGCTTGAGGACGGGCGCGTGCCGATCCGCACCGTGGTCCGCCGCCTGGCCCGCGACCACGGCATCGAACACCGCGTGCATTACGTGCGCGGCGGCAAGCTGGCGCAATTGCTGAACGAAGCCCGCACCGCCGTCACCGTCAATTCCACCGCCGGCCAGCAGGTGCTGTGGCGCGGCATTCCGCTGAAGGTCTTCGGCACGGCGGTCTATGCCAAGCCGGAATTCGTCTCGGTCCAGCCGCTGCCGGACTTCTTTCGCGCCGCCACCCGGCCCGACAACCGCGCCTACAAGGATTACCGCCGCTACCTGCTTGAAACCTCGCAGCTTCCCGGCGGCTATTATTCCACCCGTGGCCGCCGCCAGTTGCTGCGCCACGTGGTCGACATGATGCTGGCGCCCGAAGATCCCTATGATGCGCTGATGTCGGGAACAGCGGCCCCTCGGCAACAGTTGCGCGTGGTGACCTGACCCATCCGCCCTGCGGCGCTGGCTTTTGAAGTCGGATGCCGATAGCCTGCCCCGCAAAAGACCTGAGGCCAAAGAACAAGGTCGAGGAGACAGAGCAGTGACCACCCTAACCGTCCGACGGGCGCTGACGGCTGCCATTCTGGCCGCGGGCGCCCTTGTGTCGTCCTGCGGCCTGCCTCAGGTCGGTCCCAACAAGAAACAGATCTTTGCCGGTTCGGTCCAGCGCGACGGCGACGCCTTTGTCGTCAACGTCAACGAACGCGTCACACGCGCCACCGCCGTGGCCCCCGCGCTTGGCTTTTCGCACGCCTTCAAGAACGCCGGCATCCTTGGGTCGGACACGATCCAGCCCGGCGACACGCTGGGCCTGACCATCTGGGAAAACGTCGATGACGGGCTTCTGGCCGGCGATGGTCTGAACTCCACCAACCTCGAAGAGATCCAGGTCGACGGCACCGGGTCCATCTTCGTGCCCTACGCGGGCCGCCTGAAGGCCTCCGGCAACACGCCCGAACGCCTGCGCGAGATCATCACCGAAAAGCTGCAGGACCAGACGCCCGATCCCCAGGTCGAAGTGCGCCGCCTGGCCGGTGACGGTTCCACCGTGTCGCTGGTGGGATCGGTCAGCGCGCAGGGCATCTATCCGATCGAACGGCCCACCCGGACGCTGGCCACCATGCTGGCCAAGGCGGGCGGCATCACCATCGAAGCCGAAATCGCCCAGATCACCGTCAAGCGCGGCGGCCAGATCGGCCATGTCTGGTTCCAGGATCTCTACGACTACCCCCAGCTCGACATCGCGCTGCGCGGCGGCGACCAGATCCTGGTCGAACCCGACACACGCGCCTTTTCGGTCCTTGGCGCCACCCGGTCCCAGGCCCGCGTGCAGTTCGAAACCAAGGACCTGTCCGCGCTTGAAGCCATCGCGCAGGTCGGCGGCCTGGTGTCGACCTCGTCCGATCCCACCGGCGTCTTCGTGTTCCGCAACGAACCGGCCGAAATCGCCAATGCCGTGCTGGGCCGCACCGACCTGGTCGGCGCCCAGCGGGTCGTCTACGTGCTGAACCTGACCGAACCCAACGGCATGTTCGAAGCCCGCGATTTCGTCATCCGCGACGCCGACACGCTGTACGTGACCGAAGCGCCCTATGCCCAGTGGACCAAGACGATCAGCCTGATTTCCGGTTCGCTGACGCCCATCGCCAACGTCCAGACCATCGCGGGCGGCTAAACATGGGCGACGGTCCGCCGTCCCGCCTTTACGCCTATAACGGCGGGTTCTTCACCAACCGAAGGATCCGCCGCATCCTGTCGCTGGCCGGTCTGTCCCTGCCCCTCGGCCTGCCCGGCCCCGATGACGCCGTCGTCATCTGGGGCGCCTCCCCCACCGCCCATCGCGGCCGCGCTGTCGCCGCCCGTCGCGGTGTTCCGGTCGTCACCGTCGAAGACGCCTTCCTGCGCTCCCTCCACCCCGGTCGCACGGGCGAACCGCCCCTCGGCCTGATGCTCGACCGCTCGGGCGTGCATTTCGACCCGTCGAAACCGTCCGACCTTGAAACCCTGCTGGCCACCCATCCGCTGGACGACACTGTCCTGCTGACCCGCGCCCGCGACGCCATCGTCCGCCTGAAGGCGGCGCACCTCACCAAGTACGCCGCGCTCGATCCGGCCCGCCCGGCCCCGCCCCCCGGTTACGTGCTGGTGGTCGACCAGACCCGGGGCGACGCCTCCGTCACCGCGTCGAAAGGCGACCGCGCGCGCTTTCTCGAAATGCTCTTCGTCGCGCGCGAGGAACATCCCCACGCCCGCATCGTCATCAAGACCCACCCCGAAACCGCGCAGGGCTTCCGCCCCGGCCATTACACACCGCAAGACACCACCGACCGCATCACCCTGTGCACCGACCCGATCAGCCCTTGGCACCTGCTCGACGGCGCCATCGCGGTCTATACCCTGTCCTCCCAATTGGGGTTCGAGGCGATCCTCGCCGGCCACCGCCCCCGCGTCTTCGGCCAGCCCTTCTATGCCGGCTGGGGCCTGACGGACGAGGAAACGCCGCTCCCCCGCCGCCAGCGCCGCCTGACCCGCAACCAGCTCTTCGCGGCGGCGATGATCCTCCATCCGCTCTGGTACGACCCCTATCGCGACCGCCTCTGCGACCTCGAAGACCTGCTGAACACGCTGGAATCCCGCGCCTTCGCCTGGCGCGCCGACCGCCACGGCTGGGTCGCCTCGGGCATGCGGCTGTGGAAACGCGCGCCGCTGCAAAAGGTCTTCGGCCAGGAAAGGAAGCTCATCTTCGAAGACGACCCCGCCAGCGCACGCGCGCTCAACCGCCCCTGGATGATCTGGGCCGGCAAGCGCAGCGACGCGACCACCGGCGCCACCCACATCGAAGACGGCTTCCTGCGCTCGCGCGGCCTTGGCGCCGACCTGATCCCGCCGCTGTCGCTGGTCGCCGACGACCTCGGCATCTACTACGACCCCACGCGCCCCTCGCGGCTGGAAACCCTGATCATCGCCTCCACCGGCGCGCTGCGCCCCGACCAGCGCCTGCGCGCCGAACGCCTGATCGCCGCCATCACGCAATCCCGGCTCAGCAAGTACAACCTCTCCGGCGCCCTGCCCGACCTGCCCGACCTGCCCGAAGGCCACCGCATCCTCGTCCCCGGCCAGGTCGAAGACGACGCCTCGATCCGCCTCGGCACCGACCGTGTCTCGACCAACCTCGCCCTTCTGCAAGCCACCCGCGCCGCCAACCCCGACGCGGTGCTCATCTACAAACCCCACCCCGATGTCGAAGCCGGCCTGCGCCCCGGCGCCATCGACGCCACCGGGGTCGCCGACATCACCGCCGCCCGCGCCGACCCCATCGCGCTGCTGTCCCATGTCCAAGAAGTCTGGACCATGACCTCGCTGCTGGGCTTCGAAGCGCTCCTGCGCGGCCTCCCCGTCACCACGCTCGGCGCGCCGTTTTACGCCGGCTGGGGCCTGACCACCGACCTTGGCCGCATCCCCGCGCGCCGCGGCGCCCGCCCCGACCTGGTCGAACTCGCCCATGCCACGCTCATCGCCTACCCCCGCTATTTCGATCCCGTGACCGCCACCGCCTGCCCGCCCGAAGTCGTCATCGACCGCCTGACCCATGGCCCCCTGCCCCGTCCGGGCCTGGCCAACCGGTCGCTGGCCAAGCTGCAGGGCGCGCTGGCCACCCACGCGCATTGGTGGCGGTAGGATCGCGGCGGATTTACCGCCTGGCCAGAACATCGGGAACAGGCCGTCCCACGACCGTTTTGGGGATGGAACCATCCACCTTGGCGCTCGAACTGTCGCTGCGATCTGCATCGGGGTCTGGTGAGCGGACGAAGTTGCCGTTCAGCGATGCGCGATAAACTGAGTGGTCCGCGCCTCCGACAGTGGAGAACCGTCCTCGAAACACTCTAAATTTTCCCGCGCGTTAAGAATGAATTCCTCAAGGACTGCCAGATCAATATCGTTGTCAAATGTATTTATTTTCAACTGATTAAGGCCGTCGAGGTGCGAGATCTCGGCAAGAATATCTCCATCAGCGTCGATCAACTCGACCGAGAGACTGTCGCGAATGACGTTCGAACAAATCTGGTACTGCAAGCGCTTCATTCTTCCAGTGTGTAGAATAGTTATTGAAGACAAAAAAGGCCTCCAACCCGACCCTCGCCCCGAGGTGCACGAAAGCCGGCTTCGGACCGCGTGCGGTCAAACGATCGGAAAAGCGGTTCCGGCATGGCAGGCATGCCGCCCTTGACCTTGGACACGTTGCGTCCCGGTTGCCTCGGGGCCCGGATATCTGCTTCCCAAAGATCACAGGACGGGGTAGGCAACCCGATCCTTGGACGTTTGGGAAGAACATGGCGCAAAATGCCACCATTTATAAGATCGAGTTGTCAGTCTCGGACATGGATCGCCACTATTACGAAACCCATAAACTGACCGTTGCCAAGCATCCCTCGGAAACCGATGAGCGGCTGATGGTCCGCATCGTCGCCTTTGCCCTGAATGCCCATGAGCATCTGGAATTGACCAAAGGGCTGTCGACGGACGACGAGCCCGACATCTGGCAGAAAAGCCTGAGCGGCGAGATCGATGTGTGGGTTGCGCTTGGGCTTCCCAGCGAAAAGGTCATCCGCCAGTCCTGCAGCAAAGCCGCAAAGGTGATTGTCTATCCCTACGGCGGCAGGACCGCCGAAATGTGGTGGGACAAGGTAAAGAACGGCACCACCCGTTTCGACAATCTTCAGGTCGTCAATTTCTCGCAGACCGACACAGCCGCATTGGCAAAGCTGGCCAGCCGCGCGATGAAGCTCCAGGTCAACATCCAGGACGGCGACGTGATGATCAGCGTCGATGACGACGTCGTCTACATCGCACCCGACACCTGGAAGGGCACGACCTAGCTTGCCCTTGCCCCGGCCCTTGCCCTCCCCCTCCGCACTGCCGGGCCGAGGGCGGCCAAGGTGACCCAAGACCACGTCGGCCTGCGCCAATGCCCCTGTCGGGCAACCTGTACCACAGCGCCAATCCCCGTGACCGACGGCGGCAATGGGCCAAGGCCCGTTCAACGGCACGGGCCGGGCCGCCGCTTCCTGCGCAATCCCGACATCACACCATCCGCCACTTGCCCCTCCCAACCCCGAACACCTCGGCGCCACAGGCTTTTCCAAAGCCAACGCCGCGCACCCTCCGTGCCATTTCCCTGAATCCGCCCTCCCAGACCTGAACACCCGGCAGAACCGCCTCCATAACCCACTGAAGTCATTGCCCCCACATGTCCCACACGTGGGACACCCCTTGGACACGGCCCTCCCCCGACCGATCCGCCACGGCGATCCATCCCAAAATCCCCACCACAAGGTCGCAACCGGAACAGAACAGGCCCCGAAACCGCGCTTGGGTCGGCTCCAACCAACCGAGCTGAGACAATGCACGACCGCCGCATCCCCGAATGGCTTCGCCACGCCCCCGCCCCCGGAGTGCGCGGCTTTGCCGTGCTCGCCGGCACCGAAGCCGTCGCCCGCGGCATCCTCATCTCGGTCTTCCCGATCGTCATGTACCGCGCCCTGGACGACGCCCGCATCGTGTCGTCGGTCTACTTCCTCGTCGGCCTCGCCTCGCTGGTCGTCGGCCTGCTGATCCCCTGGCTGATCCGCTTCCTCCCCCGCCGCTGGGTCTATGTGCTGGGCACCCAGATGTTCGCCGCCGGATCGCTGCTGGCCATCCTTGCCACCCCCGCCGCCACCGTCACCGGCCTGGCGCTGGTCACCATCGCCGTCGTCACCACCTTCGTCTGCTTCAACGCCTACGTTCTCGATTACGTGGCCAAGATCGAACTGGGCCACCTCGAAACCTCCCGCCTGTTCTACAGCGCGCTTGGCTGGACAGCGGGCCCGGCGCTTGGCGTGTTCCTCTATTCCTGGTGGCCCCCTGCGCCCTTCCTGATCGCCGCCGTGGCCGTCTATGCCATGCTCGCCGTCTTCCTGGTCATGCGCCTGGGCAACGGCCGCCTGATCACCCGCAGCCGCGCCGCGCCCCCCAATCCCTTTGCCTATTTCCGCCGTTTCTTCGCCCAGTCCCGGCTGATCGCCGGCTGGATCTTTGCCGTCATCCGGTCCTGCGGGTGGTGGATCTACGTGGTCTACCTGCCGATCTACGCGCTGCAGAACGGGCTGGGCGAACAGCTGGGCGGCTTCGCCCTGTCGGTGTCCAACGGCGCGCTGTTCCTCGCGCCCCTGATGCTGCGCTTCATGCAGCGCACATCGGTGCGCACCGCCGTGCGCACCGGCTTCCTGGTCTCGGGCCTGCTGTTCCTGCTGGCCGGCGTGCCCCAGGGGCTGCCGCAGAAGGCGGTGCTCTGCCTGATGGCCGGGTCCTTCTTCCTGATCCTGCTGGACGTCAGCGCCGGCCTGCCCTTCCTTCTGGCGGTCAAACCGTCCGAACGCACCGAGATGTCGGCGATCTATTCCAGCTTCCGCGACGTGTCGGGCATCCTGACGCCGGGCGTGGCCTGGCTGGTGCTGCTGGTCTCGCCGATCTCCGGCGTCTTCCTGGCCGGCGGCGCGGGCCTGCTGGCCGCGTGGGCCCTGGCCAGCCGCCTGCACCCCAGGCTCGGCCGCGCACGCATCGGGGTCGAACCCCCTCCGTCGCAACCGGACACCCGTCCGCTCAACATCCCGCTCTGACGCGCGCATCACGGACCCGCCACAGATCCCGCTTTGGCCCCGCTCTGGACCCGCCCTGGACCCGCCCTGGACCCGTGGCAAAGCCCCTCACTTGCAGTGCGCCAGCTTGCGCTCCGCCTCTTCTTCAAGCCTGGGCAATTCCCCGGCGTTGCGCGCATAGACGTATTCGCGCGTGGCATCGGTGACGCAGCCGCCTCCCCGACCCGACCAGGCAGGCAACATCAGGTTCTGGGCGTGGTCCGAGAACCGTTCAGGATCGCATTGCCGCCCGTATTGCAGAACGAACGCGGCAAAGTCCTGGAAATTCCCATAGGTTGGCGACACCCGGTCGATCTGGCGGCGGGTCCGGTACAATTCGTCCAGCGAATAACACCCCGCCTCGTAAGCCCAGACGTACCTGTCGCCGTAATCCGGTTTCGGGGTCTGAACCGGCGCCGAAGACGATGCGCCCCCACCGCCATAGGCCAGATCATAGGCCGCCGCCCATTCGGCGCTGGCCGGCAAATTCTGCACACCGTCCGACGTCACGGTGACCGAGAAATCGCCGCCCCCCCTGTCCGCCCTGACAAGGAACGACATCGGAATGCCCACCCCGCCCGAACAACCGTCGCCGCTGCGCCGCCACCCCTTGGCGGGGTCCTTCTGCACCGGCATGCACAGAATGTCCGGGCCCGTGCGCGAGGCGCGGCCGATGTCGTACTTGATCGGAACCACCTCGCGCGGCGACCGGATCGTGACAAAGCCGAATTCAAGGGTGTCGCCGTGCAGCATCGAATTCTTGTAGCAGCCCTGCGTCTTCAGGTTGCGCCAGCCGCTGGTCTGCGTCGATGACAACAACTTGCCCGGTATCTTCTCGGCCAGCAGGATCGGCGTACTTCCCGTCTGGCAGATCCTGATTGTCGTCCATTCCTGCGCAAAGGCGGATTGGCCCATCAGGATCAGGCCCGTCAGGATCAGGCCCATGAGGGCCAGGGCGGTCAGCGTCGGGCCCCTCACGATCAGGTCGGTCAGGACAACAGGCAACAGTTTCATGCGGCAACGCTCCCCACGATGAAGCGATTGGAAAACCCGAAACCGGGCAGCGACAGATGCTGCGGCGACGATTTACTGCGGCAACGATTGTGTCTTCCGGACCCGCCGGTCAACGACCAAAGCGCCCGCCACGAAACCTTCACATATCCCGGCCCGACCCTGCCCATTTCCAAAGCGGTCTTTCACGGATCCACTGCGGCCCGATCACCTGCGGCGCGCGCCCCCTGTCCGCCGCGCCGTCTGACACCTGCCTCTCCCGACGGCGCAACGGCACAGCCTTCCCCTGTGGGACAAACCTTGACAGAAGGTAAATCCGCCTCTGTAACCTATTGATTTCATTGAGGTCGAAAATGTCCCACGCGTGGGACATGTTTCAGATCGGCGCGCGTCGCCACCGATGCATCAGGTCCGGCCCGACGGGACGGCTTTCGATCAGGATGAACTTTTCCGCCTCGGCCAGCCTTGCCAGCCCCATCGCCCCGATCGCCGGCAGCCCCTCGGCCCCGATGGAAAAGCCGGCGGTAAAGCCCACCATTTCATCGACCGCGTCCGCCCCGATCAGCGACGCCGCCAGCGCCGATCCGCCCTCGCAGAAGATCCGCGTCAGCCCGGCCTTTCCCAGCTGGGTCAGCATGTCCACCGGATCGATCTGGGCCTGCGCGATCCCGCAGGGGATCATCCGCGCCCCCAGCCCTTCCCAGGCCCTCAACCGCTCCGGGTCCGCATCCATCCCGTGGCAGATCCACAGCGGCACCTCGGCGGCACTTCTTGCCAGCTGCCCCAGCAGCGGCAGGTCCAGCCGGCGCGACACCACGACCCGCACGGGCTGGCGGGTCACGCCCAGCCCCCGCACCGTCAGCGACGGATCGTCCTTGCGCGCCGTCCCGGCCCCCACCATGACCGCGTCATGGCGGGCCCGCATCCCATGCACCAGCCGGCGCGCCGCCGGCCCGGTGATCCACTGGCTCTGCCCCGTCGCCGTGGCGATCCGGCCGTCAAAGCTCGACGCCAGCTTCAGCGTGACAAACGGCCGGCCACCGTCGGCAACCCGCAGGAACCCCTCCAGGTCCAGCGCCGCCGCCGTCGCCATCACCCCGGTCCCGACCTCGATCCCGGCGGCGCGCAGCATCGCGATGCCCCGCCCCGAAACTCTTGCATCCGTATCCTCGACCGCCACCACGACCCGCGCGACACCGCACTCGATCAGCGCCTCGGCGCAGGGCGGCGTCTTGCCATGATGCGAACAGGGTTCCAGCGTCACATAGGCCGTGGCCCCGCGCGCCAGGTCCCCGGCGCGCGCCAGCGCCACCCGTTCCGCATGGGGACGCCCGCCCGGCTGGGTCCAGCCGCGCCCGACCACCACGCCGTCCTTCACCAGCACGCAGCCGACAGCCGGATTGGGCCAGGTATTGCCCTGCCCCCGCCGGCCCAGCGACAGGGCCAGCGCCATCCACCTTTCGTCCCGGTCGATCATTCTTCGGGAAGCGTCTTTGGTCTCAGCTCGTGGACGAAATCCTCGAAATCATCCGCCGCCTGGAAGTTCTTGTAGACCGACGCGAACCGCACGTAGGCCACCGTGTCGATCCGGGCCAGGGCCTCCATCACGATCTCGCCGATGGTCTTGGACGGAATATCCGTCTCGCCCATGCTTTCCAGCCGCCGCACGATCCCGCTGATCATCTGGTCGATCCGCTCGGGTTCCACGGGCCGCTTCTGCATCGAGATCCGGATCGACCGCTCCAGCTTGGGCCGGTCGAAATCCTCGCGCTTGCCAGAGGTCTTGATCACCACCAGGTCGCGCAGCTGCACCCGTTCATAGGTGGTGAATCGCCCGCCGCAGGCCGGGCAGAACCGGCGCCGCCGGATCGCCACGTGATCCTCCGCCGGACGCGAATCCTTCACCTGCGTATCGATATTGCCGCAAAACGGACACCGCATCCGCCGCCCCCTTCTCTTGTCATCCCGCCATGCCTGTCCGCGTCCGGGTCTTCCCTAGTGGGCGCCACTGCGCGTTTATCCACAAGTATAGGGGAGCCTCAAGAGATTGGGTAGAGGAATTGACATTGCCCCAGATACGGAATTCTCATTTCGGAGAATCGGTCACAGGGGTGTCATTCGCCAATGAAGGCCAGCGCGACCTGCCGTCGATGCGGGCGCGTGCGGTGTTCGACAAGGTAGATGCCCTGCCAGGTGCCCAGCATCGCCCGCCCGCCCGAAACCGGTATGGTCAGGCTGACCGGCATCATCGCCGCCTTGATATGCGCGGGCATGTCGTCGGGGCCTTCGGCGCGGTGCAGAAGGTAGGCCATCGACGGGTCATCCGCCGGCGGGACAAGCCGGCGGAAAAAGGCGGCAAGGTCGGTCTGGACGTCCGGATCGGCATTTTCCTGGATCAGCAGCGAACAGGAAGTGTGGCGCACGAACACCGTGACCACGCCATCTGTCGCGCCCTGATCCGCCAGCCAGCCCTGCACCGCATCTGTGAAGTCGTAAAAGCCGGGCCCCTGGGTGGCAATCTCGATCCGGGCGACCATGCCTGGCTCAGTTGCCGTCGTGCGGGTTGTCGATGTCGTCGCAGCCTCGGTTCGCCTCGGACATGGTCATCCAGGTGCCGGGCGCAAAGCTGTCGCCGTTGGCGCCCGCGCTCACGCCGGCGGCGGCGGGATCCATGGTGAACTTCACCCCGTCGCCGCTTTCCTTGAACGAGGTCGGTGCCGGGCCGCTGACCACGTAGATCTTGCTGTCCCAGTCCATCTTGGCCTCGCGGCCGTATTTCACGGCGCCGCACCAATAGCCGCGCGGGTCGTCGCCCATGTTCGAGACCACTTCGATCACGTGGTCGCCGTCCTGGTAGATGTCGCTGCCACCGGGGCCGCGCAGGATTTCCTTCTGGGCGACGGCCGGGGTGGCCAGGGCGGCCAAGACAAGGATGTGGGTCATCTTGATGGGCATTGCAGGTCTCCGTCTGCGGTTACTCAATAGGGCACGACCGGACCCTTCGGGCGCCGGTCAACGATTGCTTGGGTTGTCCAGCCGCGCGCAGTCCTTGTTGGCGAAGCTGACGGTCATGTAGGCGCCGGGCTGCAGTTCCCAGCTGAGCGCCCCGGCCACCACGCCGGCGGCCTGCGGATCCAGCGTGAAACGCACTCCGGGACGGCGGCCATCCTCGAAGCTGCTGGGTTCGCTCCCGCGCACGACGACGATGTTGTCCTTCCAGCCGGCCTTCATGCTCTTGCGCGCGAATTTCGAAGCGCCGCACCACATCGCCTTGCCGCCGCCCGTCGCCACGACTTCGAACACGTTCTGATCGACGCGGTAGATCGTCGATCCGCCGGGGCCGAACATCTTGTCCTGGGCCAGTGCGGGTGCGGCAAACGCAAGGGTGGCTGCGCAAAGGCAGATGGCGAATTTCATAGGCGGCTCCTGGGGCTGCTCCTGTCGGGGCCCGGCCCCCTTGTTGGTCCGTGATGGCCCCGTCAGCGCGGGAAGTGAAGGCGCGGACAGCTTGAGTTGCCGTCCTGCACGGTCTTGGTGTCGCCCACCACCAGCGCGTTGGGGCTGTAGCTTTGCAACGTGTCGATCCCCAGCGCGGCGGGGTTCAGCGTGAATTGAACCGAGGACCGCCGGCCGGTGGCCTGGCTGTGCCCCAGCGTGCGCGAGATCGTCACCGGCGTGGTCCAGCCCGCGCCCAGCACGCGGCGCGCATAGGTCGCGGCCCCGCACCACCACAGGTCATAGCCCCGGCCGGAATTGCCGACGACCTCGAAGACATTGTCATTGATCTTGTAGACACGGGCCTGGCCGGGCGTGGCCAGGAAATTCTGCGCCTGCGCCGCACCTGCGACAGTAAGGGCCAGGGCCGTGATCAGCAGGCGTAACTTGGGCATCGACTCACTCATTCTTGACGTGACGCCAACAGGTTAACCGTGTTTTCGTTTCAACCCAATCCGTTCACGGCGAATTTATCCGGCTGTGGCCTAGGAGGTCGCAAGGGGCGTTTCATCAACGGGTTGCAGCCAGCCCCGGTAGCGGATCATCGGGCCCAGGATCGGCAGCGCAGCGCTGATGTCGAACTGCAGGCGCCCGTCCTCGCCGGTTTCCACGCCGTCGCTACGCGGCAGGACAGCGCGCGGGAGCCGCAGACCGCAAAGCGTACCGCCGATGACATCCACATGCAGCGCCCCCGCCTCGTCGCGCAGGCACATGATCAGGCAGACCGGCCCGAAGCGTTCCAACAGCAGGCTGCCCCGACGTTCGATGCGCGAGGTCAGGAGGTGCCCGTCGAAATCGCGCTGCCACGTCGCGCTGTCCGGTCCGCCGCGCACCGACATCCGCATCGGCCGGTCCCGCATCGCCGGGGGAAAGCCGAAGAGGTCGGCCAGCCGCCCCGCGATGCCGACCCCACGGGCCACGGTGACCCGGCCTTCGAAATCGCCATTGTCCGCCCCGTGAAAAGCGCGGATCGCGGCGTCGACGACAAGGCCGTCGCAGTCGATGATCTTGCCGAAGGGATCCATGGCCACCCATGAAAAAAGCGCCCCGGAGGGCGCTTTTCCTTACTGGTCCAGGAACGACCGCAGCTTGCGGCTTCGGCTGGGGTGCTTGAGCTTGCGCAGCGCCTTTGCCTCGATCTGGCGGATCCGTTCGCGGGTCACGCTGAACTGCTGACCGACCTCTTCCAGCGTGTGGTCGGTGTTCATGCCGATGCCGAAACGCATCCGCAGAACCCGTTCCTCGCGCGGGGTAAGCGACGCCAGAACGCGGGTCGTGGTCTCCTTGAGGTTTTCCTGGATCGCGCTGTCCAGCGGCAGGACGGCGTTCTTGTCCTCGATGAAATCGCCCAGCTGGCTGTCTTCCTCGTCGCCGATCGGCGTTTCGAGAGAGATCGGCTCCTTGGCGATCTTCATCACCTTGCGGACCTTTTCCAGCGGCATCTGCAGCTTTTCGGCCAGTTCTTCCGGGGTCGGCTCGCGGCCGATCTCGTGCAGCATCTGGCGCCCGGTGCGGACCAGCTTGTTGATCGTCTCGATCATGTGGACCGGGATCCGGATGGTCCGGGCCTGGTCGGCGATCGACCGGGTGATGGCCTGACGGATCCACCAGGTGGCGTAGGTCGAGAACTTGTAACCGCGGCGGTATTCGAACTTGTCGACGGCCTTCATCAGGCCGATGTTGCCTTCCTGGATCAGGTCCAGGAACTGCAGACCACGGTTCGTGTACTTCTTGGCGATCGAGATCACGAGGCGCAGGTTGGCCTCGACCATTTCCTTCTTGGCCTGACGGGCTTCTTTCTCGCCCTTCTGGACCTGCTGGACGATGCGGCGGAATTCACCGATGTCGACACCGACATACTGGCCCACCTGGGCCATGTCCGACCGCAGTTCCTCGACCTTGTCCGAGGACCGTTCGATGAACATCTGCCAGCCCCGGCCCGGCTTTTCGGCCATGTCCGACAGCCAGTTGGGATCCAGTTCGCGCCCGCGATAGGCGTCGACGAATTCCTTGCGGTTGATCCGTGCCTGGTCGGCCAGCTTCACCATCGCGCTGTCGATCGACATGACCCGGCGGTTGATGCCGTACAGCTGGTCGATCAGCGCTTCGATCCGGTTGTTGTGCAGGTGAAGTTCGTTCACCAGCTTCACGATCTCGGACCGCAGCAACTGATACATCGCCTCGTCGTCCGCGTCGAAGGAGCCATCCTCGTTCAGCGTCGCCGAGATCCGGCTGTCCTGCATTTCCGACAGCTGGACATAATCGTCGGCGATCTTCTCGAGCGTGATCAGCACCTTGTCCTTCAGCGCGGCTTCCATGGCCGCAAGCGACATGTTGGCCTGATCGTCGTCGTCGTCGTCATCCTCGCGCGAGATCGGATTGCCGTCGGCATCCAGCTCGGGGCCCTTGTCCTCGGTCTTGTTGGACTGGACAGCGGACGTATCGACAAGGCCTTCCTCGACATCGCCGTCTTCGCCAAGCTGGTTGTCGAAGGTGGTTTCAAGGTCGATCACGTCGCGCAGAAGGATGTCTTCGGACAGAAGTTCCTCGCGCCAGATGGTGATCGCCTGGAAGGTCAGCGGGCTTTCGCACAGCCCTGCGATCATCGTGTTCCGGCCCGCTTCGATCCGCTTGGCGATGGCGATCTCGCCCTCGCGGCTCAGCAGTTCGACCGACCCCATCTCGCGCAGGTACATGCGCACCGGGTCATCGGTACGGTCCAGCTTCTCGGTCGACTGGTTGGCGAGCGTGACCTCGCGGGCGTCGTTGGTCGTGGTGACCTCGGTCGAGCCCTTGTTCTCTTCTTCCTCGGCCTCTTCATCCTCGATGATGTTGATGCCCATCTCGGAGAGCATCGACATCACGTCCTCGATCTGCTCCGAGCTGACCTGATCGGGCGGCAGGACCTGGTTGAGCTGATCGTAGGTGATGTAGCCCTTCTCGCGAGCTTCGCCGATCATCTTCTTGACGGCGGCCTGGCTCATATCGAGCGAGATTTCCTGATCCTGGTCTTCCGTCTTCTGGTCTTCGGTGTCCTTGGCGGCCATTCGGTGCTCCTGATGGGATCGGGGCGATTCGATATCGGCGAATCATTAGCGCGACAATCTGATTCGGCTACCCGCTTACCCGCATTTATTTACCTTGTTGTCACCATACGGTGTCACGTTCCGCGTTTATTGAAGGATATTTGCGCCAGCAAAGCATCCAGGGCAGACCGTTCGTCCCGTTTCATGGAAACCCCGTTCTCCCCGATGTCATACTCGGCTGTATCCTCCTGCTCGCTGCGCACGGCACGATTGCGCGCTTGCGCCGCTTCTCCCAGACGCCAGGTCACCGCTTCGTCGGCAAAGCCATCCTCGAGCGCCTCGGCGATCTCCACGTTGAGGCCGCGCGCGGCAGCGAGTTTTGCCATTTCCTCCGCAACGGTCATGCGCGCAATTTCGGCATCGCCCGGGTTGCGGGTTGCCCGGCATATGGCCACATGGCGAAGCCGGGTGAGATTTTCAAGGGCTTCCTTGCCGACAGCCTCGTGCAGGGCGGCCTCGTCCGCGTCATGGCGCAACAAAATATCGCGCAGGCGCGAATGTTCGGGATCGCGGCAGGTCATCGCCAGAAGCCCGTCGTCGAATTCGGGGGCGATCTGCGGTGTCAGGATCAGCGCCGCCAGGACGACGGCCTCGCGCATGTGTTCCTGCGCGGCGTCGTCGGCGGTGGCCAGATAAGACAGCCGCGTCACCTGTGCGGGTCCCTCGCGCAACGGCGTGGCCTTCCAGTTGCCCTTGCCCTTTGCCCCGCGCGGCGTGCGGTCGGAAAACAGCTTCCACGTCAGGTTCCGCAATTCGCGTTCATAGTGCAGACGCAGGGACTGGTCCTGGATGCTTGCGGTCACCTGCTTCAGGTCATGTTCCAGTGCGGCCTTGCGTTCGGGGCTGTCAAAGATCTTGCCCTCGATCGCCCTGCCCCAGATCAGCGTGACCATGGGCTGCGCGCCGTCCAGCACCTTCTGCACCGCTTCCGCCCCGTCCGAGCGCAGCAGGTCATCGGGATCCTTGCCGTCGGGCATCAGCGCAAAGCGCAGGGATTTGCCCGGCTCAAGCAGCGGCAGGGCCAGGTCGACCACCCTGAGCGCCGCCTTGATCCCGGCCTTGTCGCCGTCCAGCGACATCACCGGCTCGGACGCCATGCGCCACAGCAGTTGCAGCTGCGGTTCGGTCACGGCGGTGCCCAGGGGGGCGACCGACGCCTCGAATCCGGCCTCGGCCAGGGCGATCACGTCCATGTAGCCTTCGGCTACGATCAGCTTCTGCCCCCGTCCGGCGGCGGCGCGCGCGGGCCCGAGGTTGTACAGGTTGCGCCCCTTGTCGAACAGCGCGGTTTCCGGCGAATTCAGGTATTTCGCCGGATCGTTCGGGTCCATCGCCCGGCCGCCGAAGGCAATCGCCCGGCCGCGCGCGTCGCGGATCGGGAACATCACCCGGTTGCGGAAGATGTCGTACGGGTTGCCACCGCGTGTCGAAGGCTTGGCCAGCCCCGCGCCGAAGATCAGGTCCTCGGCCACGCCCTTGCCGCGCAGATTGTCCCAAAGACCCTGCCAGCCGTCCGGGGCGAACCCGATCTCCCACCGCTCCAGCGCGGCTTCGTTCAGGCCGCGCCGCGCCAGGTAGGCGCGCGCGTCGGACCCGGCGCCGGTGCGCAGCTGCAGGCGATAGAACTGCACCGCCTGTTCCATCACCTCGCTCAGCATGGTCTGGCGGTCGAGCTTCTTTTGCGCCTGCGGATCGCGGGCGGGCATCTGCAGGCCGGCCTCGCGCGCAAGGATTTCCACCGCTTCCATGAACGACACGTTCTCGGACTCCTTCACGAATCCGATGATGTCGCCCTTCGCCTGGCAGCCGAAGCAATAGTAGAAACCCTTGCGGTCATCCACGTGGAAGCTTGCGGTCTTCTCGTGGTGGAACGGGCATGGCGACCACCAGTCGCCCTTGCCCTGATTCGACTTGCGCATGTCCCAGGTCACCTTGCGGCCGACCACCTGGCTCAGGCTCAGGCGGCCGCGCAGTTCGTCCAGGAAATTCGGCGGAAGGCTCATGCGTCGGGATCCGATGAGGGTTGGTTCAGTTCAGGCTGTCCTTGAAGGCGTCCCAGTTGGCGAGGCACTGTTCGGACCAGACCGCGCTGAGGTCGTTCTTGCGAAGGTCGCGCCTTTTCTGTTGGTAGACCCAGGGCGCCAGCTGGACAATGGCGTTGTCGTAATTGTCGGGCCATTCGGGGTCGCTCGCCAGGATCGCCTCGCGCACGTCGCGTTCATCGACGCGGTCCAGGCGGGCCTGCTGGATTGCGCCGACCACCTTGGCGGTCTCGGCGCAGTAGTCTTCCTTGGTGACCTCGTCGGCCTGTGCTGCGGTCGCCATCGAAAACCCAAGGGCCAATGCAAAAGCAACCGGGGTGAAGCGGATCATGTATGCCTCCAGAATCGGGATCTCCCGAAGGTTACAGGTCCCGCGCCCCGGCTTCCATCACCCATCTGCCCCGCCGCGGGCCGACGCCGATCACAACCGCATTCACAACCGCTGTCACAACCGCTGTCACAACCCCTTGGCCCGGTAGCTGGTCGCCACCTTGGTGATCGACACCAGGTAGGCCGCCGTGCGCAGATCCTGCACGTCGTCGCGCGAATGCCAGACCTCGCGCATGGACTGGTAGGCGATGCGCATCGTGTCATCGAGCCCCGATCGCACCAGTTCGAGTTCGTCCGCGCCGCGCAGGTAACGTTCCTTGAACCGCGGATCCAGCGTCCAGGAATTGCCCAGCGAGGCCGACAGCCGTTCCAGTTCGGTTATGACAAGCTGATGGCGCGCCTCCTCCTGGCGGCGCTGCATGCGACCGAACCGGATATGGGACAGGTTCTTGACCCATTCGAAGTAGGACACCGTGACGCCCCCGGCATTGGCGTACATGTCCGGGATGATCACCGTGCCCCGCGCCCGCAGGACATCGTCGGCCCCCGCGGTGATCGGCCCGTTCGCCGCCTCGATGATCAGCGGCGCCTTGATGCGGTCGGCATTGCCCAGGTTGATCACCCCTTCCAGGGCGGCCGGAATCAGGATGTCGCAGTCTTCTTCCAGCACCTTGCCGTCATCGGCCAGGTGCGCGGCATCGGGAAAGCCCGCGACCCCGCCGTGATGCATCAGCCAGGCGCGCACCGCTTCCACGTCCAGCCCGTCGGGGCTGAACAGCGCGCCGTCGTGTTCGATGATCCCCGTGATGATCGCGCCGTCTTCCTCCTGCAGGAACTTGGCGGCGTGATAGCCCACGTTGCCAAGGCCCTGCACGATGACCCGCTTGCCCTCCAGGGTGCCCGACAGCCCCGCCTTGGCCGCATCCTCGGGATGGCGGAAGAATTCGCGCAGGGCGTATTGCACCCCCCGCCCCGTCGCCTCCACCCGGCCGGAAATCCCGCCGGCGTTCAGCGGCTTGCCCGTCACGCAGGCGCGGGCGTTGATGTCGGTGGTGTTCATGCGGGCGTATTGATCGGCGATCCAGGCCATCTCGCGTTCGCCCGTCCCCATGTCGGGGGCCGGCACGTTCTGGGCCGGGTCGATCAGGTCGCGCTTGGCCAGTTCATAGGCGAAACGGCGGGTGATGAGCTCCAGCTCGTATTCGTCGTATTGCCGGGGATCGATGCGCAACCCGCCCTTGGATCCCCCGAACGGCGCCTCGACCAATGCGCATTTGTAGGTCATCAACGCGGCCAGCGCCTCGACCTCGTCCTGGTTGACGTTCAGCGCATAGCGGATGCCGCCCTTGACCGGTTCCATGTGTTCGGAATGGACGGACCGATAGCCGGTGAAGGTCTGGATCCCGCCGCGCAACCGCACGCCGAAGCGCACGGTGTAGGTGGCGTTGCACACCCGGATCTTTTCTTCCAGCCCCGGCGGCATGTCCATCAGCGCCACGGCGCGGTTGAACATCAGATCCACGCTTTCGCGGAAACTCGGTTCGGTCTTGATGGTCATGATCTCGCGTCCTCCTCGCGCTGCTTGCCCGTGTCCGGGGTTCTGCGACCCCGTTTTGCCTTTCAGCCTATGATGCTTTCGTTAATCCCCACAGGCCTATTCAATTGGTCTTTTCAATTGGCCGGTGTTTTGAGGCGACTTTTTCGATTCTGTGCCCCGTTGACCCGGATCCGGGTCAGTGTTCACGTTTGAGAAACAAAACTGCGGTCTGATCGGCAATCGCCCCGGCAGCCCCCGCAATCCGCCGGATTCTCGCGCGTCTCGCGCCCAAATTTGGACACAAGCCAAAGGCTGTATGGGCGCATCTCAATTCATCCCCCTCCTAGGGCCCAGACCGCAGGATCGACGACAATGCGCACCACATTGCCCATCATCGCCCAAGCCTTCTGCGCCCGGCCCGATCAAACGGGTGATACAACCGCGCCGTCCCACCATCCCGCGTCACGATCACCAGCGGGTTTCGCCCTTGTATTGAACCGGATGGCGCCGTGTCGGCCTTCAGGGCCGGCGGATCACGGATGCCGCCGTTTCCGATGGGCGGACGTGCTGACGCAGGTCGGCCAATCAATCCGGATGACGAAGCAGTTCCAAACCGCGGCATTGTTTCCCCGGGCAGGCCGATCAACGGGATGTCCATGCAAATAGTGGAATATTGCCACCGGATTGCCGCAATCACGCCGCACCGACCCGCGATCAGGGCGCCGGGCAAAGGGCGCGGCCTGCCCTATGGGTTGCCCCGCACGGCCGGAGGAATGACATGAAGACGCAAAGGAAACCACGGATGCCAGCCAGGGCCGATCCCTTCGGGATCCGGCGCCTTGTCGGTGCCTTCTGGCACGACGAGGACGGCGGCATGGTGATCTTTTCCGTCTATGTCTTCCTGATCATGCTCATCGTGGGCGGCATCGGCATCGACGTGATGCGGTTCGAACGGGACCGCACCATGGTGCAATACACGCTTGACCGTGCCGTGCTGGCCGCCGCCGACCTGGACCAGCAGCTGGATCCGGCCGCGGTGGTGCACGACTATTTCGACAAGGCCAACCTTGGCGAATACCTCTCAAGCGTCAGCGTCAGCGAAGGTCTGGGCTATCGCGTCGTGTCGGGCACCGCGCAGACCACCTTTGCCACCCAGTTCATGCACATGACCGGGGTCGACACGCTGACGGCCAACGCGGCATCGACCGCCGAGGAACGCATCGACGGGGTCGAGATCTCGCTCGTGCTGGACGTGTCGGGGTCGATGAACAGCAACAGCCGGCTGACCAACCTGAAAAGCGCCGCGAAGGACTTTGTCGACGAGATGTTCGACAATTCCGAAGAGGGCAAGGTGTCGATCTCGATCGTGCCCTATGCGACGCAGGTCTCTCTGCCGGAAAACCTGTGGTCCTACCTGAACACCACGGACGAGGACGACGACGCCACCATCGTCGCCCGCGAGGCGGCCAGCGGGAACATCCCCGGCTTCCCCCGCTGCATCAACTTCGAGGCCAGCGATTTCCTGGACACCTCGATCAGCCTGTCGCACCAGTACCAGCGGACGATGTTCTTCGACCCCTGGTACACCGCAGACGGGCGCGACGACGATCCGATGAACTATGTCACCCTACCGGTCTGCGACCCGACGCCCAGCCGCGAAGTCATGGTGCTGGAGGACGACCGCGCGAAGATCAAATCCTTCATCGCCAACATGTGGGGCGGCGGGAACACCTCGATCGACGTGGGCATGAAATGGGGCGTCGCGCTGATCGATCCGTCGATGCGATCGGTGGTTTCGTCCCTGGTGGCTGACGGCGATGTCTCGGCCAATTTCCAGGGCCGCCCGCTGGATTACGACGACAGCTCGTCGCTGAAGGTCATCGTGCTGATGACCGACGGGGCGAACACGGACCAGTATTTCATCAACGACGGCTACCGGGACGGCATTTCCAACATCTGGTGGAACGAGCAGGAAGAGAAATATTCCGTCTATACCGGCGTCGAATGGAATTCCCAGACCGGCGCGTATGAACCCAGCTTCTACTGGCCCTTCAACGACACCTGGAACGACCACGCCTATGGCGAGGGCACGTACGAGGAAACCACCTACGATTACGAATGCCAGTCCTTCAAGAAGAACGGATCGTGCCGGTCGTACAAGCAGATCGCCACCACCGTGACGGTCGACGAACCCGGTTCGGCGGTCGAGGTCAGCTATGCCGACCTCTGGGCCTTCACCGACATGCAGCGGGTGGTCAAGAACCTGTACGAACCCTGGATGGACAACAACGCCGCCTGGAACGACTGGTATTACGCGGTGCAGGATTCGATCGGCACCTCGACCAAGAACACCCGCGTGTCCCGGATCTGCGACGCCGTGAAGGCCGAGAACGTGATCGTCTTCACCATCGGCTTCGAAGCACCGTCCGGCGGCCAGGCCGTGCTGAAGGATTGCGCCAGTTCGCCGGCCCATTACTTCGACGTCGACGGGCTTGAGATTGCCGATGCCTTCGCTGCCATCGCCTCGTCGATCCGGCAATTGCGGCTGACCCAATGATGCGCCTGCGCCCCCTTCTGCGCCGTTTCCTGGGCCGGTTCGCGCGATCCGAACGCGGGTCCAGCACGATCGAATTCGCCATCACCGTGCCGGCGATGCTGTTCATGCTGGTCTCGGCGGTGGACATGGGGTTCGTGTCGCTGCGCTATGGCATGCTGGAAAGCGCCGTCGACCAGGTCGTGCGCGAGATCCGGCTTGGCACCGGGTCCGCCCCCCAGCACGACGAGATCAAGGCAAAGATCTGCGCCAGGGCCGGCTTCATCGAGGATTGCGACACGTCGCTGCGGCTGGAGATGATCCAGGTCGATCCCCGCGCCTGGGTCGAACCCACGGCCGAGGCGGATTGCACCGACAAGTCCGAAGAGGTGTCGCCGGTGCGGAACTTTGTCAACGGGCTGGACAACCAGCTGATGATCATGCGCGTCTGCGCCAAGGTGAACCCGGTCTTCGCCAACTGGGGGCTGGGCGCCAACATGGTCAAGGATGCCGCCGGGCAATTCGCGCTGGTCTCGTCGACCGCCTTCGTCCAGGAACCCCGCTAGGGTCGGACCCCGGTGCCCGCGACCAGCCGGCGCACCATCCCGCAATAGATATCCGCCACCTCGTCACGGCTCAGCCGGCCGCTTTCGCGGTACCATGTCGTCACACCCGTCAGCATCGCGATCACCGCCAGCGTCACCACCTTGGGATCGGGCACGTCAAAGACGCCCGCCGCGACACCGTCCTGCAGGATGCCCTGCAGCTCGTCCTCGTAGGCATGGCGCAGCGCTTCGATCTCGCCGAAATTCTCGGGCGTGAGGTTGCGCAGTTCCATGTAGGCGATGAAGACCGCGTCGGGCCGTTCCAGGTGATACTGGACGTGGAACCGCGTGAATCCGTCCAGCCGCGCGACCGGGTCGGGGCCGTCGTCCTGATCGGCGCGCGCGGCCAGAAGGTCTTCGAGATGCGCGCGCATGAGGCCGGCCAGCAGGCTTTGCTTGTCGGCGGTGTAATTGTAAAGCGCGCCGGCCTGCACGCCCACGTCCGACGCGATCTGACGCATCGAGACGGCGGCATAGCCATGTTCGGCGAACAGGCGCAGCGCGGCCTCCCTGATGCGGGGCCCGGTGATGTCTGAATGCGAGCCGGTCGTGCGTGCCATGCGGGCGAGATTATTCGAACAAGCGTTCAGATAAAACCCCATCCGTGCGGGGGCAGTTGCGATGGGGGGCGGGATCGGGCATCACCATCGGGCGCCCTATGGCGGCGCGTGAAGGATCCGCCCATGTTGCACCGCCCTGCCCTGCCTGTCCTTGCCCTGACCCTTGGTCTGGCGCTGGCCGGGTGCATCCAGGTACCCGAACTGGACGAGATCGGCGATCCGAAAGCCCAAAGCGCCGATTACCCCGACCTGATCCCGCTGGGCCCCGTCGTCGCGCGCAGCACGGATCCGGTGCAGGCCTCGGCCGAGTTGAAGGCGGACCTGACGGGGCGGACCGCCGCGCTGCAGCGCCGGGCCGATGCCTTGCGCCAGACCGACGTGCTGGACGAAGAGGCGCGCCAGAGGCTGCTGACCGGGCTGGGGCAATAACTCAGCTGTCCAGGCTGCCCAGGAACCGGCGGCGGAACCCGCGCAGGTCCGTTTTCGCGCCCCCCCCGAACAGTACCGCCTCAAGCGCCCGCAGCGCCGATGTGCCCTCCGTTCCGGCCGCGTGCCGCATCCGGATCCGCTGTGCCGCCCGCCACGCGCCCGGCGCATCGCCCCGGCGCGCGGCACGGGCCAGCGCGCGCTGATCGGGGTGCAGGCCCAGCCGCCACAGGATATCCTCGCGCCGGCCCAGGCCGCGGCCGATCAGAAGACCGCCAAGGCCCAGCAACACCCCCGCCCCCAGCATCCCCAGCATCAGACCGCCGCGCGCCCGCCCCGGCGGCGGGGGCGCGGCAAGGTCCGCCATCGCCTCCCCCCGCACCGCCACCCGCTGCGGAGAGATCGTGACCACCCGCATCTCGCGCGCGACGGTGTCGAAATAGGAAATCTCGATCGGCTCGACGATGGCCGACGGCGGGGTCTGCGGCATCACCGTCCAGCGCCAGAAGGCCACCGCGATGGGCCCCTTGGACGACAGGTCGACCAGGCGCTTTTCGGGATGCGGAAAGATCACCGCACCGGGGCTTTTCATTTCGGGCATCGGCGGCAGCAGGTCGGGCGAGATCCCCAGCGCCTCGACCCGGATCATCCGCAGCACGCCTTCGCCTTCGCCCAGCTGATCGGGCGCATTGGACCAGTCGTCCGAGATCCTGAGCTGCCTGACCGGCAACCACCAGCCATCGACGGCCGGTTTCGGCGCGATCTCGATCCGGATCGGGTCGGACCGGATGTCGTGATCGACCCACTTGTTGTGCGGCCCCAGCAGGGTCAGCCGATGGGTGAAAGCGCCGATTTCCAGCGTACCGGCGCGTTCGGGAAACAGCGCCATGCGCCGGCGGAAGACCTTGACCGGATAGCCGTCGACCCGCTGGTCGGACCAGTAATCGGTGCCCAGCTGCATCCAGCTGAACCCGTCCAGGTCGGGCTGGATCATCGTCTCGCGGATGATCGGCAGGCGAAATGTGCCTTCCAGCGTGATCAGAACCATCTCGCCCACGTAGGGCACCGCCGGCCCCTCCTCGACCCGGACCGTCAGCTGCAGGTCGCCCGACTTGACGTCCTGCGCGTGGATCCCGTTGGGAACAGCGATGACCAGCAGAACCAGCAGAAGCCATCTCATCGCGGATCCTCCGGTTCCGGCGGCGACAGCCCTTCCGCGATCCGCCGCTTGCGTTCCTCGTAGATCCGGGCGGCCAGGTATTCGCCCGGCACGTCGGCCAGCGTGCGCAGCCAGCGGTCGTTGGCCAGCATGAAGCGGTCGTCGAACTGCTTGCGCACGGCCCGCTGCTCGCGCGAGACCAGTTCGGCCATGCCCAGCGACGTGCCGGTGTTCGTCGCCTCGTCCCCGGTGCCGGCGGCGCGGACATTGCCCAGCCCGATCTCGGCCTCGGCCACGGGGCCGTCCTTTTCGCGTTCCACGATGGCAAAGGCGGCCTCGGTGCTGATGGCGGTGCCGGCGTAGACGCGCGAGATCAGTTCGAAATTGGCCTGCGCCTGATGATCCTGCGGGTCGGCGGCGATGGCCCTGTCAAAGGCTTCCAGCGCCGCAGCATAGCGGCCCGCACGGGCCAGCGTGACGCCGGTGTTGTAATCCGCGCCCGGCGCGCGGGCGAAGTCACCGGCGGCCTTGTCGTATTGTCCCGCGCGCGCCTCTGCCGTGCCCAGCCAGGCGGGATCCCTCAGAAGCATGCGCGCCGGGCCGGTCAGCCCGACGGCCAGGGCCAGCCGCCCGAACGGCGCCGTACCGCCGCAGAGGATCGCGAGGCCGAGGCAGGCCGCCGCACCGATCGCGAGGATCACGGGCGCCTTCATGACGCCCTCCGGAACAGGAGGGCCGCGCAGATCAGCGCCGGGATCAGCAGCCAGCGGCCCAGGTCGTCGAGGTAAAGCAGCGCGATGTCGGTGGCGCCAAGGCGTGTCACCCGGCCCCTCGCGATCGCGTCGGTCAGGGCGCTGGCCTGCGCCGCGGCAAAACCCGCCCCCCCGCCGGCCTCGGCCAGGGCCGCCAACCCGTCGTGCGGCGTGGCCGAAACCGTCCACAGACGCGCGCCTTCGCCGACGAGGCGGCGCGCGGTGGCGGTAGCGGTGTCATCCAGGCCACCACCGTCGGAGAACAGCACCACGTCCCCCGCAACGATCCGCGCCTCGCTCAGCAGATCGCCGGCGCGGGCCAGCGCCAGCGCCGGGCGGCTGCCGGGGTCGGGCACGATACTGTCGTCCAGCAGCGCCACGGTCAGGCCCAGCTGTGTCGTGTCCGTGGTCATCGGTGCGGCAAGGTAGGTGTCGCCGGCATAGACGATCAGCGCGGCGGGCCGCGATCCAAGACGCGCCAGGACCACCCGCGCGGCGGTCCTCAGCGGCTCCAGCGCATCGCCTTCGGTGACCGATGGCGACAGGTCCATGACCAGAACCACGCCGTCGAGGTTGCGGAAACTGGGCGCATCGCGCCGCTCGGTCGCGGGGCCGGCCAGGGCCAGCACGACACAGGCGCCGGCCAGCAGCGGGATCAGTGCCGCGCGCCCCGTCCGCGCCTCGGGCACCCGGCCGATCCGCGCCATGGCGGCCAACAGCACCGGATCCACCGCCGCCTTCCAGGCCCCCAGGGCCGCCGGACGGCGCAGCACGATCACCGCCAGCGCCACCAGCACCGGCAGCGCCAGAAGCCACCAGGGCCGCAGCAGGACAAGCCCGGTCATGCATCCCTCCCGGCCAGCGGGATCGCGGCCAGGCAGCACAGCGCGGCGATGGCGGGCCAGATCCAGAGCGGGCGATAGATCTCGGCCGGGACACCGGCGCGTTCGGTGGATTCCAGGCGGTCCAGCGCCGTGGCGACCGCTTGCAGATCTTCCATCGTGCGCACCCGGAAGGTTTCTCCGCCGCTCATCTCGGCCATCGCCTTCAGCGTCGCGGCATCGACCACGCCGCGTTCGCCCTGTTCGGCGGTGGTCAGGTCCTTGGGTCCCAGGGCGATGGTGTGGATGCGGATCCCCATGCCGGATGCCAGTTTCGCAACGTCCCGCGGCCGCGCCGCGCCGGAATTGTTGGCCCCGTCCGACAGCAGCACGACCACCTTGGTCGCGGCCTCCGACGCCTCAAGGCGTTTCATGGCCAGCCCCAGCCCGTCGCCGATATTGGTCGCCCGGCCGGAAATGCCGATGACCGCCTCCTCGATGGTGCGCGCGATGGCTTCGACATCATAGGACAGCGGCGCGGCCACGTAGGCGTCGGACCCGAAGATCACCAGCCCCACGCGGTCCCCGCCCCGGCCGCGCACGAAGGCGCCGCCGACGCGCTTGACCGCCTCCAGCCGGCTGATCTCGCGCCCCTCCAGAAAGAAATCCTCGCGCACCATGGATCCCGACAGGTCGAGCGCGATCATCAGGTCGCGCCCCGTCACCGGCAGGGCGGGGGTGGGCACGATCTGGCGGGGTCCGGCCAGCGCGACGACCAGCAGGATCCACGCGGTCCAGGGCAAAAGCGTGCGGATCCGGGCGGCGCGGGTGACCGCGCCGGCGCCGCGCGACGCGAACCAGCTGACCGTCGCCTCGGGCGCGATCAGGGCCGGGTCGGCCTGGCGGACGGGGGGCAGAAGCCGCAGCAGCAGCCAGGGCACGGGCAGCAGCAGCAGGACAAGCGGGGTGGCCAGCGACAGCATCTCAGCGCGCCTCGCGCAGGGCCCGTTCGACCTCTGCCGCCGGGGGAAGGCCGCCGGGGCGGTAGAGACCGGCGCGGTAGTGCTGCACGGCCTCGGGCGCGCGGGCCTGCAACAGGGACAGAAGCGCGGGCACGCGGACCTCGTCGGGCTGGTCCGCCAGCGCCGCGATCTGTTGCTGCAGATCGGGCGGGCGGACCTTGCGGCGGGTCAGGCGCAGGGCCATCGGCGCGGCCAAGGCCGCCAGGGCCAGGCCAATGCCCAAAGCCGCGGCGATGTCGGCCAGGGCCTGCCAGGGCACGTCCGGCGGCAGGCGCAGACCGTAAAGTCCGGCCAGCGGATCAGGCTCAGTTGACATGCGCCCCGTCCAGGATCTGCAGGATGCGGTCCGGCGGCATGGCCGGATCGATCAGCACCTCGCCGGTCTCGGCCCTCTCATCGGCCACTTCGGCCATGGTCGCCCGCACCACCCGGCCCGACGGCGTGGCCAGCCGGTAGATCCCCGCCGGCAGGCCCTGCCGCACCCCGTCGCCGATGCGGATCCGCCGCAGCTCTCCCCTGTCGGCCAGTTCCGCCAACCGCACGTCCAGCGCACCACCGGGCGCGTCGAAGCCGCTGGCCAGACAGATCTCTCCACGCCGGCCCGCCACGCGCAACACCTTCTCCAGCGCGACATCCAGCGGCGGGTCCTCCAGCCCCTGCCGGGCGGAATCAAGCGCCGCCGCATGCGCGCGAACCAGCGCGCCAATCACCGCCAGCATCGCCCGGGTCCGCCCGCGCGCCGGAACCACGACCTGGCCCTGCGCCGTCAGCGCCACGGCCCCCACCCTTCCCCCTGCCTCGACCGCGCGCCAGCCCAGCAGGACCAGCGCCTCGGCCGCCGCAACGGACCGGAAGGCGCGGCGCACGCCCCAGAGCAT